>NZ_JBFAUP010000009.1:0-354037 GCF_040679335.1 Streptomyces sp. NPDC052299
AAACGCCCGGTTACATTCCGAACCCGGAAGCTAAGCCTTTCAGCGCCGATGGTACTGCAGGGGGGACCCTGTGGGAGAGTAGGACGCCGCCGAACTCCTTTTGGGAAGAGCCCCGTGCCCTTGTGGCACGGGGCTTTTTCGCGTTCAGACCCTCTAAAGTCGTGCCATGCGCTACGAACTTGTCATCTTCGACAACGACGGTGTGCTCGTGGACAGCGAGCCGATCTCCAACACCATCCTGGCCGGCTACCTCACGGAGCTGGGTCACCCCACCTCGTACGAGGAGTCCCTGCGGGACTACATGGGGTCCGCGGTGCACCGCGTCCACGACCTCGTCCAGGAGCGGACCGGGACCAAGCTGCCCGAGGACTTCGACGTCACCCTTCACTCGCGGATCTTCGCCGCGTTCGAGGAGGAACTGGAGCCCGTCCCCGGCGTCGACGACCTGCTGGGCAAGCTGGTCGCCGACGGCGTCCCGTACTGCGTCGCCTCCTCCAGCAGCCACCAGCGCATCCGGGTCAGCCACCGGAAGACCGGGCTCGACCAGTGGTTCGAGGAGGAGTGGATCTTCAGCGCCGAGGACGTCGGCCGGGGCAAGCCGGCGCCCGACCTCTTCCTCCTCGCCGCCGAGCGCATGGGCGTCGCGCCCGAGCGGTGCGTCGTCATCGAGGACAGCCCGCTCGGGGTCGAGGCGGCGCGGGCGGCCGGCATGGACGTCTACGGGTTCACCTCGATGATGCCCGCGGACCGGCTGACCGGTGTGACCGGGTATTTCTCCGACATGAGCCAGCTGCCGGAATTGCTCGCCTGACGCGTCTACCCACGGGTAGAAACTGGCCCTACGCTCGCCGCCATGACAGATGCACGGTTGCGGCACGGCAGGGCGTCCCTCGCGTTGAGCTTCTTCGTGCAGGGGGCCACCTTCGCCCTGCTGGTGACGCGGATCCCCGCGATCCAGGACCGGTACGGGATATCCGACGGCCTGCTGCCCGTGTTCCTCGCCGCCGTCCCGATCCTGGCCGGGGTGGGCAGCGTGCTCACCGAGAAGGTGGTCGCCCGGGTGCGGCCCCGGGTGGTCCTCCGGTGGACGCAGCCCGTCGTCCTCCTCGCGCTCCTCGGCGTCGGCGCCGGCAGCGAGCTCTGGCAGGCCGCCCTCGCGCTCGGGGTGTTCGGTCTTGCCGTCGGCGCGCTGGACGCGTCCATGAACATGATGGGCGTCAGCCTCCAGCGGGCGTACGGGCGGTCCATCATGCTCGGGTTCCACGCCGCGTACAGCCTGGGCGGGATCGCCGGGGCCTCGATGGCCTGGGCGGGGGCGCACTGGGACCTGTCGTTGCCGGCCTCGTACCTTCCGGCGGTCGTGGTGATGCTGCCCGCCGCGTTCGTCGGGAGCCGGTGGTACGTGGAGGGCGCCGAGGAGACACCGGAGAAGGGGGCGACCGGCGGGGCGGTCTCCTTCCGTCTGCTGCTTCCCCTGTGCCTGGTCATGGCGTTCGCGTACATCGGGGACTCGACGGTCTCCAACTGGAGCGCCAAGTACCTCCAGGACGTCCTGGGCAGTTCGGAGCAGCTGTCCACCGTCCCGTACAACGTCTACATGGTGACGACGCTGCTCGGGCGGGCCGTCGGGGACCTCGGGGTGCGGCGGTTCGGGGCGGTGGCCGTGGTGCGGGGCGGGACCGTGCTGGCGGCCGGCGGGTTCGCCGTGGTGGCCGTGGCCGGCGGGGCGTGGACCGGGATGCTCGGGTTCACCCTGCTGGGGCTCGGGCTGTGCGTGATCGTGCCGCAGACCTTCGCGGCGGCGGGGCGGATGTTCCCCGGGGCGAGCGACACCGCGATCGCCCGGCTGAACATCTTCAACTACGTGGGCTTCCTCGTCGGCTCCCCACTCGTCGGGGCGCTCGGGGACGCCTGGAGCTACCGGGGCGCCATGCTCGTCCCGATGGTGCTGGTGCTGGCGACGCTGCTGTACGCCAAGTCGTTCGGGGCGGAACCCGCCCGATACGGTGGCGGGCATGAGCGGCCGCGCACAGTTGATGTGGGATGACGCAGTAACGGGCTACGACTTCGGGGAGAGCCACCCGATGGACCCCGTCAGGCTCGCCCTGACGATGGGCCTGGTGCGGGCGTTCGGCCTCGACCGGGCGGTCGACGTCGTCGCGGCCAAGCCGGCCGGCGAGTCCACGCTGCGGCTGGTGCACCGCCCGGACTACGTGGCGGCGGTGAAGGCCGCCTCGGCCGACCCCCGTTCGGCCGATCAGAAATACGGCATCGGCACCGTGGACGACCCCGCGTTCGCCGGGATGCACGAGGTCTCCGCGCTGATCGCCGGACAGTCCGTGGCCGCCGCCGAGGCGGTCTGGCGCGGCGAGACCCGGCACGCCGTGAACTTCACCGGCGGGCTGCACCACGCGATGCCCGGGGGCGCGGCCGGCTTCTGCGTCTACAACGACCCGGCGCTCGCCATCGCCCGGCTCCTGGAGCTGGGCGCCGAGCGCGTCGCGTACGTCGACGTCGACGTGCACCACGGGGACGGCGTGCAGGCGGCCTTCTGGGAGGACCCCCGCGTCCTCACGATCTCCCTGCACGAGCACCCGCGCACCCTGTTCCCGCAGACCGGCTGGCCGGAGGAGACCGGGGCGGGGAGCGGCGAGGGCGGCGCGGTGAACGTGGCGCTGCCCGCCGGGACCGGGGACGCCGGATGGCTGCGGGCGTTCCACGCGGTGGTGCCCGAGCTGCTGGCGGACTTCCGGCCGCAGGTGCTGGTGACCCAGCACGGGGCGGACACGCACTTCGAGGACCCCCTGGCGCACCTGGCGGTGTCGCTGGACGCGCAGCGCTCGGTGATGGCCGCCTGCCACGACCTGGCGCACACGTACGCCGACGACGGGCGCTGGGTGGCCCTGGGCGGCGGGGGTTACGCGGTGGTGGACGTGGTGCCCAGGTCCTGGACGCACCTCGTGGCCATCGCCGCGCACGCCCCCGTGGACCCGGAGTCGGTGATCCCGTCGTCGTGGCGGGACGAGGTGTACGCGCGGACGCGGCAGTTGGGGCCGGCGCGGATGACGGACGGGCGGACGCCGTCGTGGGCGTCGTGGGAGGACGGCTACGACCCGGCGGACCGGCTGGACCAGGCGGTCCTCGCGACGCGCCGGGCGGCGTTCCCGCTGCGGGGACTGCTGACCTGATCCGGGCGCGGAGGCCCTGATCCGGGCACGACGGGCCCCCGGGGTTACGGGGTTGAGTACGGTTTACGCCGACTGTGGGGCGTAATCGGGCTTTTGGCCCCCGGGCGGGCCGGTTCGGGCAGCATCGGTGGGGTGTTGAGCACCGGAGCGCTGCGTGCGCATCTGCTGGCGGCCCGCCTTGCCGGGCCCGTGGCCACCTCGCGTGAGGTGAGCCTGCGGAGTTATCGGCTGTTCGCGGCCAGGGACCCCCGGGTGACGCTCGGCCTCGACCCCGAACGGGGCTGGGGCGAGCGCGAGTTGCTGGAGCTGATGGCGGACAGGTGCGGGGTCTCGGACGACCCCGCGCATGTGTCCGGGCCCGATGTCATCGATCCGGAGCGGACGGTGGCGGGGCTCGACGCGTTCGCCGTACGGCTGGCGGAGGCGGCGGCCCGGCGGGTGCCGGTGCTGTTCGGCACCGGGCATCCGCACCGGCTGATCGGTTTCTACGCGGCGCTGGCAGACGCTTTGTCGTCGGCGGGCTGCCCCGTCCTCACCCCGGCGCAGGGGCGATGTATCGACATAACGACTCGGTTTGGCGTACGTACCTACCACCTCGACTACGTACGGGGCGTCGCGCTGGTGCGTGAACCCGGCGCGGGGGCGGCCGGTGGTGGCACCGGCGCACACTCCCATTCGCCGCTGCCCGTGCGGGTGGCGCTGGAGGCCGCCGCGGCCGGGCGCGGGCCCGTTCCGGAGCTGGTCGTCGGGGACCACGGATGGGTCTGCGGGGCAGGTCAGCTGGGCATCGAGGCGATCGGACTGGCCGATACGGACGATCCCGCGTTGTTCGTCGGGGAGGCCGAGGGGCGGGTGGCGGTGGCCGTTCCGCTGGACGACGCGGTGCGGTCCGCGTACTACCTGCCGCTCACGCGCTATGTACTCAATCGGGCGTGTCTGTCACAGTAGCGGCCGATCGTCTCTCCTCTTCCCCACTCGCATCACCCGCCCCTAACCTGGGGAGTGAGCGCACAACGACGAAGAGTCACCGGAGGGGAAGCCGGTGCGCGTCTCGTGCGGAAGGTACAGGTGAGTCATGGCTGCTGACAGCGAGAGTCCTCTGAGCGAGGTCAAGTTTCTGACCGTGGCGGAAGTCGCCTCGGTCATGAGGGTGTCGAAGATGACCGTGTACCGCCTGGTGCACAGCGGTCATCTGCCGGCGATCCGGGTGGGCAGGTCCTTCCGGGTTCCGGAGCAAGCGGTTCACGAGTATCTGCGCGAGTCCTTCGTGGGGGTGGCATCGGCCTGACATTCGCCTCGATTACGTCCCTCACGCGGTGGCGGGTAGGCTAGGCCGACGTAGGTCGTGTGGGCCCAGACGCCCCGCACCAGTGAAGAAGAAGTGAGCGAGGGTAGTCGTGGGCTCTGTTATCAAGAAGCGGCGCAAGCGGATGGCCAAGAAGAAGCACCGCAAGCTGCTCAAGCGCACGCGCGTTCAGCGTCGCAACAAGAAGTAAGCGAACGCAGTTCGTGAATCCGCAGCCCTTCCGCCGTTCCCGGCGGGAGGGCTGCGGTGCTGTGTGCGGGGGGTGTCCACCGGTTACGGTGACGTCCTGACCGACCGAACACGGGAGACCGACGGAAGGCGCTGATCTTGGGGAAGGTCGTGCTCGTCACGGGAGCGGCCCGGCAGCTGGGCGGCCGTTTCGTCCGGCGCGTCCAGCGTGACCCGGACGTGGAGCGGGTGATCGCCCTCGACGCGGTCGAGCCGGAACACGAACTGGGCGACGCCGTCTTCGTGCGGGCGGACATCCGCGGGCCCGCCGTCGCCAGAGTGCTCGCCGAGCACGACGTGGACACCGTCGTGCACTTGGACGTCAGCGGTTTCGCGCTCGGGGCCCAGGGGCGTGCGGCGGTCAAGGAGACCAACGTCATCGGCACCATGCAGCTGCTCGGCGCCTGCCAGAAGGCCCCGGCGGTGCAGCGGCTCGTGGTGAAGTCCAGCACCGGGGTGTACGGCTCGGCGCCCCGCGACCCGGCGGTGTTCCACGAGAACACCCCGCCCAAGTCGCTGCCCGGCGGCGGCTTCGCGAAGGACGCGGCCGAGGTCGAGGGATACGTACGGGGCTTCGCCCGCCGCCGGCCGGACGTGGCCGTGTGCGTGCTGCGGTTCGCGAACATCCTGGGGCCCGACGCGGACTCGCCGCTCGCCGACTACCTGTCGCTGCCGGTGCTGCCGACCGTCTTCGGTTACGACCCCCGGCTCCAGTTCGTGCACGAGGACGACGTGTTGGACGTCCTGTCCATCGCGGCGACCGAGCCCAGGCGCGGGACGCTGAACAGCGGCACGTTCAACATCGCGGGCGACGGGGTGCTGCTGCTCTCCCAGTGCGCGCGGCGGCTCGGGCGGCCGACGGTGCCGATGCTGCTGCCCGCGGTCACCTGGGTCGGGCAGGCGCTGCGGGCGGTGGGCATGACGGACTTCTCGCCGGAGCAGATCCGGCTGCTCACCCATGGCCGGGTGGTCTCCACGGTCCAGATGCGCGAGACGCTGGGCTTCTCGCCGCGGTACACGACGGGGGAGACGTTCGCGGCCTTTGCGCGCAGCCGGGCGCCGGGTCTGCTGCCGCCCCGCGTGGTGGGCCGGGCCGTGGACCGCGTGGCCGAGGCCGTGCCGCGGATCGCCGGGCCCGGCTCCGGCGACGACACCCACCCGACCCCGAGCGCCAGGTAGAGGAGCGCAGCGACGATGGCGGATGCCAAGGTCATTCCGTTCGACGACGACCGTTCGCGGTCGGGGGCCGTGCCGCGCGCCGCGCGCCGGCGGCCCCCGGTACGCGGTACGGGGTCGGTGAGCGCCCTGCCGGGGCCCTCGGGCTCCCCGGACGCCCCGCCGGAGCCGGAGGAGCCGCACGGGCCCGACGCGTCCGGGCGGGGCGTCTGGGACCGCCGGATCGCGGGCGGGCTCGCCTTCCTGCGGCGGCGGGTCACCGGTGAGTACGACGTGGACGAGTTCGGCTACGACGAGGAGCTGACCGACCAGGTCCTGATGTCGCTGCTGCGGCCCGTGTACGAGAAGTACTTCCGGGTCGAGGTGAAGGGCATCGAGAACATCCCGGCCGAGGGCGGGGCGCTCATCGTGTCCAACCACTCCGGGACGCTGCCGCTGGACGGGCTGATGCTCCAGGTCGCGGTGCACGACCACCATCCGGCGGACCGGCATCTGCGGCTGCTCGCGGCGGACCTGGTCTTCATGCTGCCCGTGGTCAACGAGCTGGCCCGGAAGGCGGGGCACACGCTGGCGTGCGCGGAGGACGCGGAGCGGCTGCTGCGCCGGGGCGAGGTCGTCGGTGTGATGCCGGAGGGCTTCAAGGGGATCGGCAAGCCGTTCGGCGAGCGGTACAAGCTCCAGCGCTTCGGGCGGGGCGGCTTCGTGTCGACGGCGCTGAGGGCCGGGGTGCCGATCGTGCCGTGCTCGATCGTGGGCGCGGAGGAGATCTACCCGATGATCGGGAACGCGAAGACGCTGGCGCGGCTGCTGGGGTTCCCGTACTTCCCGATCACGCCGACGTTCCCCTGGCTGGGGCCGCTGGGGGCGGTGCCGCTGCCGACGAAGTGGACGATCCAGTTCGGTGAGCCGATCCCGACGGACGGCTATCCGCTGGAGGCGGCGGAGGACCCGATGCTGATGTTCAACCTGACGGACCAGGTGCGGGAGCAGATCCAGCACACGCTGTACAAGCTGCTGGTGCAGCGGCGGTCGGTCTTCTTCTGACGGCCGCCGCCGCACCGGGCGGGCCGGTCAGCCCTTTTCGTTCTCCGCGTCGATGCCGAGACCGCCGATGAGGCCCGGGAGCAGCGGCGGGATGGTGATGTCCGGCGACGGCGTCGAGCTCGGCGCCTCCTTCGACGGGCTGGTCGCGTCCGGGGACGGCGGGTCGAAGAGGCCGTCCGTACCGCCGCCGATCAGGCCGTCCGCCGGGCTGGAGGCGGCGTCCGAGGGGCGCGGCGAGCTGCTGGAGCCCGTACCGCCGTCCTCGTGGCGGGCGGAGGAGGGCGACGGGGTCCGCGTGTCGGTGGAGGGGGCCGCGCCGGTGCCCGTGGAGTCGGAGCGGCCGGACTCGCGGCCCTTCTCCGGGGCGCGCGGGAACAGCGACTGGAGCGGCGCGACCTCTTCGTCTATGGCGTCGAACACCGAACTGACCTGGTTGCCCACGTCGGTCAGCTGGACGGGGAGGCGGTCGCGGAGGCTGCTCCAGGTGTCGCGGTGGGAGCGGGAGAAGGAGTCCAGGGTCTGGATCGGACCGAGGGCGCCGTCCCGTTCGTACGCGGCGTGGAGGAGGCGGTGGCCCTCGGTGGCGTCGTGCGACATGCCGTTGAGCGTGCGCCTGATCTCGCCGAGCTGTTCGTGGTCGAGGTCGCCCGAGCGGGCGCGCTCCATGAGGCGGCGGGCCTCGCCGAGGCGGGTGGACGCCTGGTCGAGGTAGATCTCGCCGCGGTCGGTGTCGTCGCGGGTGAGGCCGAGGTGAAGGTCCTCCATGCCGCGCTTCAGGCCGTAGAGCGAGTCACCGGGGAGGGCGTCGGAGCTGGCCGCGGCCACTCCGCCGAAGGCGCCTGCGGCCACCCCGACGGTGAGCCCGCCCGCGGCAAGGCCCTTGGACCAGCGGGATCTGGGGCGCAGTTTGCGGAGCGGGGAGGCGCGGTGGCTGCCCCTGCTCCGTTGTACGGGCACCGTAGGGTCCGCGGACGCGCTCCCCTCGGCGAACATGGCTTCCATGGCGGCGACGAGCTGGGCTCGCTGCACCACTTTGACCTCGGGGTCCAACTGCGGCTTCGGCAGCTCACCGAGGCCGTTCGCCAGGGCCAACAGCGGTCCTTGGTCGGCCTGTTCGGCCGGGTCCTCGGGCTGTACGGCCGCCGCACCGCGGAGCGACTGCTCCTCCAGGGCCTGGGCGAAGGCGTTCGCCCGCCGGTGTGCCGAAACGTTTGCGATCACTGGCGGCACCTCCTCTCGTCATGACGGTCGACTCCCCTGGGCATCCGGAAGGTTGCACACCTTGAGCGCTTCCACACGAACGAGTGAGTGTCTGCGGACATGGTGTGACGACAGGGGGCCTGCAACCGGCACAACGAGTGGCGCGGCACTTGGGTTACGCACGAAAGATGATCGGACCAGTGCGTGATGAACACGACGCCGGGACCGGCCCGGCGGGGGGTGCCGTCAGCGGGCATCGTCCGGGAGGAGCCGGGCGAGGGTGCGGACGGCGCGGTACTGGAGGGTCTTGATCGCGCCTTCGTTCTTGCCCATGACGCGGGCGGTCTCGGCGACCGAGAGCCCCTGCAGGAAGCGCAGGGTCACGCACTCCTGCTGCTGGGGGTTGAGGCGGCGCACGGCCTGGAGCAGCGCGGCGTTGGAGAGGGACTCCAGGACGGAGTCCTCGGGGCTGCGGGCGACCTCGTTGGCGTCGAGCATTTCGCCGGTGGTCACTTCCAGCCGGAACCGACTGGATTTGAAGTGGTCGGCGACCAGGTTGCGCGCGATCGTGACCAGCCAGGCGCCGAAGTCGCGGCCCTGCCAGGTGAAGGTGGAGATGCGGCGCAGCGCGCGCAGGAAGGTCTCGCTGGTGAGGTCCTCCGCCGTCGCCTTGCTGCCCACGCGGTAGTAGATGTACCGGTAGACCGTGTCGCTGTACTGGTCGTAGAGGCGTCCGAAGGCGTCGGCCTCGCCGGCCTGGGCGCGCTCGACGAGCTCCATCATGCGCGCGCTGTCGCTGTCGGCGGCGGGCCGCCGGACGGGGGCGGCGGTGGTCGCGGCCCCGCGGCTGCCGCGTTTTCCCACCGCCGCGGCGCGTTCAGCCAGGGCGTAGCAGGGGCCGGCAGGTACAGGGGCGGCGAATGCGGGTACGGCGTACGCGGTGGGGACGAAGCCGCGCATGCGTTCGGCTACTGATGCGCGCAGCGTAGCCAGGCCCGAGGCGTCAACCCCGACGTGTGGGTACACGGGACTCCCAGAGGCAGAGCTTCCATCACGAGCAGTGCGAAACCATCACTCGTCGTAGTGAGTGGCGGGTCCGGAATGCGTCTGAGGAGAATAACGCTTCGTACAGGCCGCACTACGCCCAGTTGCACAAATCGCCGATTGCGTCGCTTCTGTGCCTACTTTTCGGCGCATCAAGTCGCAGGGCGTGATCGCTTGTTGATCGAATTGCTTCGGAATCTGTCTGCGGGGGCGACGGGTTGTGGCCGGTGAAAAGGGTGTGCCGTGTTGACGCACGCGGGCGCGGAGAGTCAGCGGTCGCGGCGGGGTCAGCGGCGGCGGCGGTGCAGGGCGACGGCCGCCGCCGTGCCGCCCGCGAGGGCGCCGACCCCGGCGGCGGCCGGGATGCCGACCTTGGCCGCCTTGCGTCCGGTGCGGTAGTCGCGCAGCCGCCAGTCGCGGGCGCGGGCGTACTTGCGGAGCTTGGTGTCCGGATTGATCGCGTACGGGTGGCCCACCAGCGACAGCATCGGGATGTCGTTGTGCGAGTCGCTGTACGCGGCGCAGCGCGCCAGGTCCAGGCCCTCCGCCGCCGCCAGGGCGCGGACCGCCTCGGCCTTCGCGGGGCCGTGCAGGGGTTCGCCGACCAGGCGTCCGGTGTAGACCCCGTCGACCGATTCGGCGACCGTGCCGAGGGCCCCGGTCAGGCCGAGCCGGCGGGCGATGATCGTGGCGGTCTCCACCGGCGCCGCGGTGACCAGCCAGACCCGCTGGCCGGCGTCCAGGTGGGCCTGGGCCAGGGCGCGGGTGCCGGGCCAGATGCGGTCGGCCATGTACTCGTCGTAGATCTCCTCGCCGATGGACATCAGCTCGGAGACGCGGTGGCCCTTGACGATGGACAGCGCGCTGTCGCGGGCGTCCTGCATGTGCTCCGGATCTTCGACGCCGGCCAGCCGGAACCACGCCTGCTGCCAGGCGAACCGGGTGAGCTCGCGGCGCTCGAAGAACTTCCGCTTGTACAGGCCGCGGCCGAAGTGGAAGAGCGCGGCGCCCTGCATCACGGTGTTGTCGAGGTCGAAGAAGGCGGCGGCCCGTTCGTCGCCGACGACGGGGAACTCGGGCTCCTCCGGCTCGCTCTCCTCGACGGCGGATTCGGCTTCCAGCGAGGACTTCCGCGCGGCCTCCGCCGCCGCCTCGCCCGCCAGCACGCTGCGGGCCGTGGCGGAACGCCTGCGGGGGGTGAGCCATCCAAGAGCGGCCATGCGGTCGAGCATAGCCAGTCGGCCCGGCCGTTCCGGTTCCGGCGTGGTGCCGTGGTGTGAACTCCTGGTGTCCGGATGCTCCGGGACGGGGCCGAGAATGAGAGGTATGAGTGCCTTGCTGCGTCGTAGGAAGAAGAATCCCGCCGAGCGCGTGGTGACCCTGGTGGGGAAGCCCGGCTGTCACCTCTGTGACGACGCCCGCGCGGTGGTCCGGGCGGTCTGTGAGGAGACCGGTGCCTCCTGGGAGGAGAAGGACATCACCCGGGACGAGGAGCTGTACCGGGAGTACTGGGAGCAGATCCCGGTGGTGCTGGTGGATAACGAACAGCACACGTTCTGGCGGGTGGACCCCGCGAGACTGCGCAGCGCGCTGCTCTCGTGAGGGAAACCCGGTTACCATCGTGGGCGTTTTGAGTGGTCTCGGGGGCGTAGTCGTGAGGAGTGTGTACCGCTTTGCCCCCTTCGGGCCTGCAACGGGCTGATGCGATCCATGGTTCCTGGATCGCGCGACGGATGTGCGTGACCCCGGTCACTTTGACCGGACAAACCGGACACTATCTTTGTGCACGCGTTCACAAAGACATAGCCTGCATTCGACGGGGCGGTCTTGGGACATACGGCCGCCTAAAGCCCCGCTCATCCCGCAGGAGCACCGTGGCAACTGGCCGAAATCACCGACCGGCGACCCGTAGCCGAGGAATTCCCGAGGCCACCGTCGCCCGACTTCCGCTGTATCTCCGCGCGCTGACCGCGCTCTCCGAGCGCTCGGTCCCCACGGTCTCCTCCGAGGAGCTCGCCGCGGCGGCAGGGGTCAACTCCGCGAAGCTGCGCAAGGACTTCAGCTATCTCGGCTCGTACGGGACACGCGGCGTCGGCTACGACGTCGAGTATCTCGTCTACCAGATCTCGCGCGAGCTCGGCCTCACCCAGGACTGGCCGGTCGCCATCGTCGGCATCGGAAACCTCGGCGCGGCCCTCGCCAACTACGGCGGCTTCGCCTCGCGCGGCTTCCGCGTCGCCGCGCTCATCGACGCCGACCCGGCGATGGCCGGTACGCCCGTCGCGGGCATCCCCGTCCAGCACGCCGACGACCTCGACCGCATCATCAGCGAGAACGGCGTCTCCATCGGCGTGATCACCACCCCGCCCGGCGCCGCCCAGCAGGTGTGCGACCGGCTCGTCGCCGCCGGTGTCACCTCGATCCTCAACTTCGCGCCGACCGTCCTCTCCGTGCCCGAGGGCGTCGACGTGCGCAAGGTGGACCTCTCCATCGAGCTCCAGATCCTCGCCTTCCACGAGCAGCGCAAGGCCGGTGAGGAGGGCGTCGACACCGCGCCCGACCCGGCCGCGCCGCCCGTGCGCGCCACCACCACCCGGAAGGGACCCGACGGGGACATGCCCGCCGTGATGCCGGCATGAGCCTGCTCCTCGTGGGTCTGAGCCACCGCAGCGCCCCCGTCTCCGTACTGGAACGCGCCTCGCTGGCCGCCGACACCCAGGCCAAGCTGCTCCAGGACACCCTGGCCGCCGAGCCCGCCGCCGAGGCCGCCGTCCTCGCCACCTGCAACCGCATCGAGCTGTACGCCGACGTGGACAAGTTCCACGCGGGCGTCGCCGAGCTGTCCACGCTCCTCGCCCAGCACAGCGGCGTCGGCCTCGACGAGCTGACCCCGTATCTCTACGTGCACTACGAGGACCGGGCCGTCCACCACCTGTTCTCGGTGGCCTGCGGGCTCGACTCGATGGTCGTCGGCGAGGGCCAGATCCTCGGCCAGATCAAGGACGCGCTCGCCCTCGGCCAGGAGCTGCACACCGCGGGGCGGCTGCTCAACGACCTCTTCCAGCAGGCCCTGCGCGTTGGCAAGCGCGCCCACAGCGAGACCGGGATCGACCGGGCCGGGCAGTCGCTCGTCACCTTCGGCCTGGAACAGCTCGCCGGCGGCCCCGACACCGCCGCCTGGGCCAAGGGCAAGCGCGCCCTCGTCATCGGCGCCGGCTCCATGTCCTCGCTGGCCGCCGCGACGCTGGCCCGCTCCGGCGTCGCCGAGATCGCCGTCGCCAACCGCACCCGGGCCCGCGCCGACCGCCTGGTCGAGATCCTGAACCAGCCCGGCGGTACGGGGGTGCGCGCCCGGGCCGTGGAGATGACCGAGGTGACCGGCGAACTGACACGTGCCGACATCGCCGTCTCCTGCACCGGCGCCACCGGACTCGTGCTCACCGCCGAGACCGTCGCCGGGGCGATCGGCGTGGACCGCGTGCCCGACCCGGCGAGCGGCCTGATCCCGGCGCAGTCCACCGGACCCGAGCGCCTGGCGCTGCTGGACCTCGCCATGCCGCGCGACATCGACGCGGCGGCCGGCCGCCTCGACGGTGTGCGCCTCGTCGACATCGAGTCGCTCGCGGAGGCGTCGGCCGACGCCCCGATGGCCGCCGATGTGGACCAGGTGCGCACCATCGTCGCCGACGAGGTCGCCGCCTTCGGGGCCGCCCAGCGCGCCGCCCACATCACCCCGACCGTCGTCGCCCTGCGCACGATGGCCGCCGGTGTGGTGGCGGACGAGATCGCCCGGCTGGACGGGCGCCTCCCCGACCTGGACGAGAAGCAGCGCGCCGAGATCACGCAGACCGTGCGCCGCGTGGTCGACAAGCTCCTGCACGCGCCCACCGTGCGGGTCAAACAGCTCGCCAGCGAGCCCGGCGGCGCCGGGTACGCGGACGCGCTGCGCGAACTCTTCGACCTCGACCCGCAGACGGTCGCCGCCGTCTCCCGGGCAGACCTGAACGACCCGAATCGAGGGCGGTCATGACCGACAACTCACCCCTGCGACTGGGGACCAGGCGCAGCAAGCTCGCCATGGCCCAGTCCGGCCACGTCGCCGATGCGGTCAGCGAGGTGACCGGGCGCACCGTCGAACTCGTGGAGATCACCACGTACGGGGACACCTCCCGGGAGCACCTGGCGCAGATCGGCGGGACCGGCGTGTTCGTCGCCGCGCTGCGCGAGGCGCTGCTGAACGGCGAGGTGGACTTCGCCGTCCACTCGCTCAAGGACCTGCCGACCGCGCAGCCCGAGGGCCTGGTGCTGGCCGCCGTGCCGGTGCGCGAGGACCCGCGCGACGCGCTGGTCGCCCGGGACGGGCTGACCTTCGCGCAGCTGCCGTCCGGCGCCCGCGTCGGCACCGGCTCGCCGCGGCGCATGGCCCAGCTCAACGCGTACGCCCGAAGCCACGGCCTCGACATCGAGACCGTTCCGATCCGCGGCAACGTCGACACCCGGATCGGGTTCGTACGCAGCGGCGAGCTGGACGCGGTGGTTCTCGCCGCGGCCGGGCTCAGCCGTCTGGGCCGCAGCGGTGAGGTGACCGACTTCCTGCCGGTCGACACCGTGCTGCCCGCTCCCGGCCAGGGAGCACTGGCGATCGAGTGCGCTGCGAGCAGCGCCGACCTCGCCGCCGCGCTCGCCGAGCTCGACGACCCGTACACCCGGGTCGCCGTGACCGCCGAGCGTGCCCTGCTCGCCGCCCTGGAGGCCGGCTGCTCCGCACCCGTGGGTGCGCTGGCCGACCTCCTCGCCGACGGTCAGGCTGTCAACGAACTGCGCCTGCGCGGTGTCGTCGGTTCCACCGACGGTGCCTCGCTGGTGCAGATGTCCACCACCGGTCCCGTTCCCACGTCGCACGACGACGCGGCGGCGATCGGTCGCGAACTCGCGGCCGAGATGCTTGCCAAGGGTGCGGCCGGTCTTATGGGGGAGCGAGCACTTTGAGCCCCACCGGCCCCGCCGCATCCGATTTCCCGGTCCACTCCGCAGGGCACGTCACCTTCCTCGGTGCCGGTCCCGGCGATCCGGGACTGCTGACCCTGCGCGCCGTCGAGGCGCTCGCGAGCGCGGACGTCCTTGTCGCCGAACCGGATGTTCTCGGCGTCGTCCGCTGCCATGCGCGGGCAGGGGTAAGCACCCCTGAGCTGGCGGTTGTTGACGCGCAGTCAACAGCTGCCGGGGTGCCCGTTCTCAGGGACGCGGCCAATCTTGTCATGGAGGCCGCGAAGGGCGGCAGGCGGGTCGTCCGTGCCGTGGCCGGAGACCCCGGCCTGGACGGGAACGCCGCCGCCGAGATGCTGGCCTGCGCCTCCGCCGGCATCCCCTTCGAGGTCGTCCCGGGCGTCGCGAACGCCGTCGGGGTGCCCGCGTACGCCGGGGTTCCCCTGCGGGACGCGCAGGGCGCGGACGTGCGGTTCGTCGACGCCCGTACGGCCACCGAACGCTGCTGGACCGAGGTCGGCGCGAGCGACGCCACGTGCGTCATCTCGACGTCGCTCGACGCGGTGGCCGCCGCCGCCGGTGAGCTGGTCGCGGCCGGCCGCAAGCCCGACACCCCGCTGACCGTGACGGCCGGCGGCACCACGACGCGCCAGCGCACCTGGACGGCGACCCTCGGGACGATCGCCCAGGTCTTCAAGCAGGGCAAGGTGCTCCCCTCGCCCGAGGGGCACCAGCCGGTCATAGCCGTGGTCGGGGAGCGCAGCTCCGCCGCCCAGCGCGACCAGCTCGCGTGGTTCGAGTCCAAGCCGATGTTCGGCTGGAAGGTCCTCGTGCCGCGTACGAAGGAGCAGGCGGCCTCGCTCTCCGACCAGCTGCGGTCCTACGGCGCCGTGCCGCACGAGGTGCCGACGATCGCCGTCGAGCCGCCGCGTACGCCCCAGCAGATGGAGCGGGCGGTCAAGGGCCTGGTCACCGGCCGCTACGAGTGGATCGCCTTCACCAGCGTCAACGCCGTGAAGGCCGTCCGGGAGAAGTTCGAGGAGTACGGGCTCGACGCCCGGGCCTTCGCGGGGATCAAGGTCGCCGCGGTCGGCGAGCAGACCGCCGCCGCGCTGATCGACTTCGGCGTGAAGCCGGACCTGGTGCCGTCGGGCGAGCAGTCCGCCGCCGGTCTCCTCGAGGACTGGCCGCCGTACGACCCGGTCTTCGACCCGATCGACCGCGTCTTCCTGCCGCGCGCCGACATCGCCACCGAGACGCTGGTGGCCGGGCTGATCGAGCTCGGCTGGGAGGTGGACGACGTCACCGCGTACCGCACGGTGCGCGCCTCGCCGCCGCCGGCCGAGACCCGCGAGGCGATCAAGGGCGGCGGTTTCGACGCGGTGCTCTTCACCTCGTCCTCGACCGTGCGCAACCTGGTCGGCATCGCGGGCAAGCCGCACAACGTGACGGTCATCGCCTGCATCGGCCCCGCCACGGCGAAGACGGCCGAGGAGCACGGGCTGCGCGTGGACGTCCTGTCGCCGGAGCCCTCGGTGCACAAGCTGGCCGAGGCGCTGGCGGAGTTCGGCGCGCGGCGCCGGGACGCGGCGCGGGAGGCCGGTGACCCGGTGACCCGGCCGAGCGAGCGGCGTCCGGGTGCGCGCAGGCGGCGCACGACGACCTGACCGGTGCTGTGACGCGGGGCCCGGCCACCTCTTCGGAGGCGGCCGGGCCCCGCTGCTTTCCCGGCACCTGTGTCGGTAAGAGCCCGGTCCGCGCGGGTCTACGCTCGAAGGATGACTGTGTACGGAAACTTCCCCGGCTCGCGGCCCCGTCGGCTGCGGACGACCCCCGCGATGCGACGGATGGTCGCCGAGACACGGCTCGATCCGGCCAATCTGATCCTTCCCGCGTTCGTCCGCGAGGGCATCGACGCGCCGGTCCCGGTCTCGGCCATGCCCGGCGTGCAGCAGCACACCCTGGACACCCTGCGGAAGGCGGCCGTGGACGCGGTCTCGGCCGGGGTCTCGGGGATCATGCTGTTCGGCGTCCCGCTGGACGAGAAGAAGGACGGCCGGGGCACGGCGGGCACCGACCCGGACGGCATCCTCCAGGTCGCCCTGCGCGCGGTGCGCGAGGAGGTCGGCGACGACCTCATCGTCATGTCGGACCTGTGCCTGGACGAGTTCACCGACCACGGCCACTGCGGCGTGCTGACCGGGGACGGCCGCGTCGACAACGACGCCACCCTGGAGCGGTACGCGGAGATGGCCCAGGTCCAGGCCGACGCGGGCGCCCATGTGGTCGGCCCCAGCGGGATGATGGACGGGCAGGTCGGCGTCATCCGCGACGCGCTCGACCAGACGGGGCACGAGGACGTCTCGATCCTCGCGTACACCGCGAAGTACTCCTCCGCGTTCTACGGCCCGTTCCGCGAGGCCGTCGGCTCCTCGCTCCAGGGCGACCGCAAGACGTACCAGCAGGACCCGGCCAACATCCGCGAGTCGCTGCGCGAGCTGGCGCTCGACCTCGAAGAGGGCGCGGACATGGTCATGGTCAAGCCCGCCGGTCCCTACCTGGACATCCTGGCCAAGGTCGCGGAGGCGTCGGACGTGCCGGTGGCCGCGTACCAGATCAGCGGCGAGTACTCCATGATCGAGGCCGCCGCCGAGAAGGGCTGGATCGACCGGGACGCGGCGATCATGGAGAGTCTGACGGGCATCCGCCGCGCGGGCGCCCAGCTGATCCTGACGTACTGGGCGACGGAGGTCGCGCGGCGGCTGCGGGGCTGAGCGGCGGCCGCCCATTGTCGTACCCCGCCCCTACGATCGGGCCATGAGAGCTTCCGGAACCTTCACCGTCGACTCCTTCGTCCCCTCCGAGCTGAAGCCCGAGCCCGAGGTCGTCACCGCGCTGCCCGTCGGGGTGGCGACCATCGTGAAGACCTTCGAGGGCGAGGTGGCGGGGCGGTCCACGACGGTGTTCACCGCCGCTTTCGACCAGGAGTCGGGGGTCGGTACGTACGTCGCCATGGAGTCCTTCGAGGGCGCGCTCGCCGGGCACGAGGGGACGTTCAACTTCGTGCACTCGGCCGCCACCAGCGGCAGCGACCGGACCCATGAGTTCTTCTCGATCGTGCCGGGGAGCGGGACCGCCGCCCTCGCCGGGATCAGCGGGGGCGGCGGGCTCGCCGTCGACGAGGACGGCACGCACCGGATCTGGTTCGACTTCGAGCTGGGCGGTCAGTAGGTGAGCGCGTCGGCCATCTCGCTCTGCCAGTAGGTGACGAAGCCGTTGTCGTCCCAGTAGGTCCCGGCGGGCAGGGTCAGCTCGACCGGGGAGCCGTTGAGCGGGGCGTCGGCACGGTCGGCGAAGGTGACGCCGAGGTGCTTGCTCGGGTACGGCTTCTGGCCGTTCGGCTCGCCCGTCAGGCCGATCGAGGCGTAGGCGGACCGGCCCGGGGCGAGCGTCACCACCGCCTGCGGCTTGCTGTCCTGGAGCACCCGGAACACCGCCTGCGCGCCGTCGAAGCGGAGCATCGGCGCGTGGTACGCGTAGCAGGGGCGGTCGCCCGTGTTGGTGACCGTGAGCAGCAGGTGGTTGAGCGGGCGGCTCACCTTGGTGACGGTGACCTTCGTGTTCGCGCCGGTGCAGGTGACCGCGGACTTGGGCTGCGGCTTCGGCTGGGGCTTGGACGCCGGCTTCCCGGCGGGCTCCGCGGTCTTCCCGGCAGGCTGCTCGGCGGGCTTCGTGGTGTCGGCGTCCGGGTCGGTGTCCGTGGTGGCCGTCGAGTCCTTTTCCGGCGTGGCCGTCGACGTGTCGTCGGTGGCCTGGACGGACGCCGCGGGCTTCTTCGCGTCGGTGCCGTCGTCCCCGCCGCACGCCGTGAGCGAGAGGGCGGCGAGCACGGCGGTTGCCGCGAGGACGGTGGTGCGGATGCGGTTGCTGCGCATGGTGGTACTCCCCGTGTGTTCGGTCGTGAAGGTGTTCGGTCGTGCCGGCGTGGTCAGTTCCGGCAGATCAGGAGCAGGACGATCGCGGTCGTCACGATCAGCACTCCGATCGCCAGCGCATCGGCCAGCTCGATGCGGAAGAGGGTTCGCACTGGTCGGCCCCCGTTGTCGCTGTGGTGTGGTCCGAGCTTGTGGCACGACGGATTCCGGCCGCAACGCCCGCCACACCATTGGGGATGCTGGAATGCCTGCGCGTACTGTGACCTGGGCAGATTCCACGTCCCTGGAACGGTGATCCGGGACGGACCAGGAGGGGGAACGCCGCAGTGGCGACGCCGGAGGCCGAGGAACTAGCGGGCCTGCTGAAGAAACTGAAGGACCGTTCGGGGCGCAGCTACGGGGTGCTCGCGGGCCGTTTGCACGTCAGTACGTCGACGCTCCACCGGTACTGCAACGGGGATGCCGTGCCGGGTGAGTTCGCGCCGGTGGAGCGGTTCGCGCGCCTCTGCGGGGCGACGGCCGACGAGTTGGTGGAGGTCCACCGCCGGTGGATTCTGGCGGACGCGGCGCGGGGGCGGGGGAGAGCGGAGGCGTCCGCTCCGGCGCAGGCGTCTCCTCCGGCGGAGGCGTCTCCTCCGGCGGCGCCGCCTGCTCCGGCGGAGGCGTCCGCTCCGGCGGAAGCGCCGGTTCCCGCAGAGACGGCCGAGCCCGCGCCCGCGGAGCCGGAGACGGTGGAGCCCGAGCCCGCGTCGGTGCCCGGCACCGCGGCCCCCGAGCCCCTACGCGAGGACCCCGCCCCCTCCCGCTGGCGCCGGGCCTCCGCCCGTACGCGCGTCCTTCTCGCCGCCGCGGCCGTCGTCGCGCTCACCGTGCCCACCGCCGTCGTCATCGGCCGGCTCAAGCAGACCGGTTCGGAGGCGGCCGGGGGCGCCCCCGGTGTCAGCGCGACCGCGGGGGAGACGGCCGACGCGGTCTCCCCGTCCCCGTACAGCCCCTCGCCCTCGGTCAGCGCGTCGAAGCGGCCCAGCGCCTCCGCGACCACGGGTTCGGCCAGTCCTCCCGTACGGACGTCGCCGTCCGCCTCCCGCACCACCGGGGCGCCCGCGGGCGGGCCGGGGCGGCCGCCCACGGTGACCATCAGCTCGTACAACTGGGAGGAGCCGTGCGGGCAGTTCTATCTGCTGGGCCAGGACCCGGCGACCGTGCCGCCCCCGCCGCCGCCCAAGGGCACCCGGGGCTGGGCCCAGGCGCTCGGCGGGGTGGACGGGGGCTCCATGAAGCTGGAGCTGACCGTGCAGGGCACCTCCGCGCAGGCCGTCGTCCTGACCGGGCTCCGGGTGAAGGTGCTGAGCCAGCGGGCGCCCGTGCAGCAGCCGGCGTTCTCGATGGGCGAGGGCTGCGGCAGCGGCATCGAGCCCCAGTCCTTCGACATCGACCTGGACGACAGCCGCCCGATGCTCAAGCCGGTCGCCGGGCAGCAGGGCGACGAGACCGTGCCCGCCAAGGACTTCCCGTTCCGGGTGTCGTCCAGCGATGTGGAGGTCTTCGACCTCGACGCGCACGTGGAGGGCCACGACGTCAGCTGGTATCTGGAGCTGGACTGGTCCAGCGGCGGCCGTACGGGGACCCTGCGCGTGGACGACGGCGGCAAGCCGTTCCGTACGAGCAGCATCGCGGGGCGCCCGGAGTACTACTACCGCTACGACACCTCGGTCTGGGAGAAGCGCTGAGCGGCACGCGACCCTTCCCGGGTCGCGTGCCGCTCAGCCGGGTCAGGCGCGCTTGCGGCGGCGGGCCATGACCACGAGGCCCGCACCGGCGGCGACGACCACGGCGCCTCCGACGGTGATCGGGACCATGTTGCCGCTACCGGTCGTCGCCAGGTCGCCCTCGGGCTGAGAGGGGCTCGCGGACGGGACCGGGGCGCCCGGGGTCGTCGTGCCGGACGGGGTGCCGGACGGCGTCGTGCTGCCGGACGGGGTGGCCGAGGGCGACGGGGTGGTGGTCGCCGGGGGCGTCGAGGAGGGCGTGCCGCTCGGCGTCGTGCCGGGCTTCGGGGTGCCGGGTACCTCGGGCAGGCAGCCGGTGAACGGGAAGTGGTGCGTCTCCGCGCCGCCCGAGCCGTGCAGCGAGGCGACCCACACCGAGCCGTTGACCGGGGCGGCGTTGCCGAGCTCCAGGTGCGCGTACGGAGCGAGCACGCTGCCCGGCCAGGCAGCCTGGCTGTTCTTGACGATCTTCGTGGCGTTCGGGAAGTTCCACAGCAGCTTGGCGCGGATCGCGCCGTCCTGCGCGCTCTGGAGCTTGTCGTCCAGGACGAAGTCCTGACCGCCCGACAGGAAGAAGCCCGTCGTGCCGGCGGTCGCCATGTCGTACGTCTGGCCCGTGACGTTGACGATCGTCGTCGCCCCGGCCGGGACCTTGACGAAGACCTCCTTCGCCTTCTCCAGCTGGGACGCCTCGACCGAGAACACGTTCCGGCCGGTGTCCGTGCCGGTCAGCGTCAGCCGGTCGCCCTCCGGGCTCACCGTGGCGCCGGAGGTCGCCGACTCCTTGGCCAGCGCGTCCGAGTACGACCGGAGCTTCGCGAACTCGCCGTCGAAGTCGATCAGGTCGGCCTTCTTGCTGAAGGTGCCGTTGTGCAGATCCACGGGGCGGTCCTTGACCGTGCCGCCGACGACTGCGTTCCCCTTCATCACGACGGTGTCCGAACCGCCGTTCTCCAGGTTGCCCCGGACGACGAGCGACGCCCGGCCCGGCAGGGCGTCCACCTGGGCGGCCGTCAGCTCGTTGCCGACGCTGAACCCGCCCCTGAAGTCGGCGTTCCCGCCGACCGCCACGGCGCCTTCCGCGTCGGGGGAGTGGACGTCGTCCCCGAGGACGAACTCGCCGTATTTCCCGGCGATTCCGAAGGCGTCGGTGGTGCAGTCCGCCGAGGCGGGGGCGGCCTGGGCGGCCGGAGCGACGGTGAGCCCGAGAACGAGGGCACCGCCGAGCGCCGCGAGTGCGGCGGAGGTCGGTATGCGCATGGTGCGTGGGTCTCCTGCGGAGCAGTTATGAAGGTTCTGTGGCGACTCCGGCCATGATTCTCATACTTGGGGAAATTGGTCAAGACCAATGGGGTCATCGGCCCCCATTGGTTACGGAGTTCAGCGACCCATGTGCCCGGTGAACGCCATATCGCCCCCGTCGCGGGGAAGACGGTCTCTGCCCCGAGCGACCGACCACCCCCGAGGAGCGACGACATGACCAGCGGCACCGACGACAGACCGGAACTGCGGGCAGCCGACCCCGTTGCCGACACCGCCCTCGTGGAGCGCGCCCACCGGCTCAGGCGGCGGCTGGAACGGCTCATCGGGATCGCCGCCACCGAGGGGAACGAGCTGGTCCCGCTGCGGAACGGGGACGCGATCTTCGCCGCGATGCTGGACAGCATCCGCCGCGCCGAGCACACCGTGGACATGATGACGTTCGTCTACTGGCGCGGCGACATCGCGCGGGAGTTCGCCGTGACCCTGGCCGAGCGGGCCCGCGCCGGGGTCCGGGTGCGGCTGCTGCTCGACGGGTTCGGGAGCAGGCTCATAGAGAAGGACCAGCTGCGGGCCATGGAGGCCGCGGGCGTCCAGGTCGCGTGGTTCCGCAAGCCGCTCTACCTGTCGCCCCTGAAGCAGAACCACCGCTGCCACCGCAAGGTCCTCGTGGTGGACGAGGAGACGGCGTACACCGGCGGCGTCGGGATCGCCGAGGAATGGTGCGGCGACGCGCGCAACGAGAACGAGTGGCGGGACACGCACGTCCGCGTACGGGGCCCGGCCGTCGACGGGCTCGCGGCGGCCTTCGCGCAGAACTGGGCCGAGTGCCACGACGAACTCTTCGACGCCCGCGACCGGTTCCGGCACATCCCGCCGCGGGGCGACGCCGTGGTGCAGGTGGTGCGGGGCTCGGCCAGCGTGGGCTGGCAGGACATGCAGACCCTGCTCCGGGTCGTCCTGGAGACCGCCGAGGAACGCGTCAGGGTCGCCACGGCCTACTTCGCCCCGGACGCCTTCTTCGTGGAGCTGATGTGCGCGGCGGCGCGGCGCGGGGTCGAGGTCGAGATCCTGCTGCCGGGCCCGCACACCGACAAACGGGTCTGCCAGCTCGCCGGGCAGCTGTACTACGAGCGGCTGACGGCGTGCGGCGTGAAGATCTACCAGTACCGGCCGACGATGATGCACGCCAAGATCGTCACCGTGGACCGGGTCGCCGCGCTCATCGGCTCCACGAACATCAACCGCCGCTCCCTGGACCACGACGAGGAGGTCATGCTCGCGGTCCTGGACCGGGAACTCACCGCGACGCTCGACGCCCACTTCGCGGAGGACCTGGAAGTGAGCGAGCGGATCGAGGGCCGCAGGTGGCGGCGCAGGTCCGTGGCGCAGCGGCTCCGCGAGACGTCGGTGCGACCGCTGCGCCGCTTCCTGTGAGTCAGCGCGCCATCGCGACGAGGATGACCTTGCCCTGCGGCGGGTGATCGCGGATGTCGGTCCTCTTGGACAGCCGCAGCACCAGGGGCCAGCCGAAGCCCCCGGTGCCCCCGCGCAGGTCGGGGGTCCGCTGCCGCGGCCGGGCGGCACTGGGGTCGGTGACCTGCACGTACAGCGTGTCCGCGTCCGCCCCGAAGGCCAGCGCGGTCACCGCGCCCGCGTGCCGGATCGCGTTCGTCACCAGCTCGGACACCAGGAGCAGCAGATCCTGAATGGTCGTCGCAGCCGGTCGCGGGTCCAGCGTCGCCACGAACGCCTTGGCCGCCGCCCGGGCCTCGGCGGCCCGGGACGGCGGGGGCTCGGTCGCTGTCATCGTGTGCGGCGAGGGAGACACCGCCGCGGAATCGAGGTCAGTCATTTTCTCCCCCGGAGAATGATCGTCGAGCAGTCTGATCCTTCTCCTTCCCCCGGGAGACGGGCGTAGGCGTCGTCCGCCCGCGCGCTCAGAGCCGCTCGGGCGTCCGGATGCCGAGCAGCCCCATGCCCCGGTGCAGGGTGCGGGCGGTCAGCTCGACCAGGAAGAGCCGGTTCTCCACGACCTCGGCCGGGTTGTCGTCGCTCAGCACGTGGCACTGGTCGTAGAACGTCGTGAGGTGCGACGCGAGCTGGTAGAGGTACGCCGCCAGCTTGTGCGGCTCGTACTGCGCGGCCACCTCGGCCAGCACCTCGCCGAACTGGTCCAGGTGCAGGCCCAGCGTCCGCTCCGCCGGGGCCAGCTCCAGCTCCGGGTGCGCGACGGGCTTCGCGTCGCCCGCCTTGCGCAGGATCGACTGGATGCGGGCGTACGCGTACTGGAGGTACACCGACGTGTCGCCGCTCAGCGACACCATCTGGTCCAGGTCGAACTTGTAGTCCCGCACGGCGGAGGTCGACAGGTCCGCGTACTTCACGGCGCCCACCCCGACGTACCGGCCGTTCTCCACGATCTCCTGCTCGGACAGGCCGACCTTCTCGGCCTTCTCCCGGACCACGGCGGTCGCCCGCTCGACGGCCTCGTCCAGCAGGTCCTCCAGCCGGACCGTGACGCCCTCACGGGTCTTGAACGGCTTGCCGTCCTTGCCGAGCACCGTGCCGAACGCGAGCTGGTGCGCCTTCACGCCGTCGCTCAGCCAGCCCGCCCGGCGGGCCGTCTCGAAGACCATCTTGAAGTGCAGGGACTGGCGTACGTCCACCACGTACAGCAGGGCGTCCGCCTTGAGGTTCTGCACCCGGTCCCGGATCGCGGAGAGGTCGGTCGCCGCGTAGCCGTAGCCGCCGTTGGTCTTCTTGACGATCAGCGGGACCTTGTTGCCGTCGGGACCCAGCACGTCGTCGAAGAAGACGCAGAGCGCACCCTCGGAGCGGACGGCGACGCCCGTCTCCTCCAGGATGCGGCAGGTCTCCTCCAGCATGTCGTTGTAGCCGGACTCGCCGACGATGTCGGGGTCGCTGATCTCCATGTCGAGCTTGTCGAAGACCGAGTAGAAGTAGATCTTCGACTCGTCCACGAACCGCTGCCACATGGCCAGCGTCTCCGCGTCGCCCGCCTGGAGCGCGACCACCCGGTCCCGGGAGCGCGCCTTGAACTCCTCGTCCGAGTCGAACAGGGCCCGCGACGCCTTGTAGAGCCGGTTCAGCGAGGACATCGCGGCCTCGCCGTCCTCCTTGCCGCCCTCGTGGTCCAGCTCGTGCGGGTGCTCCACGAGGTACTGGATGAGCATGCCGAACTGCGTGCCCCAGTCGCCGATGTGGTGGCGCCGGACCACGGACTCGCCGGTGAACTCCAGGATGCGCACCATCGCGTCACCGATCACCGCGGACCGCAGGTGGCCGACGTGCATCTCCTTGGCCACGTTCGGCTGGGCGTAGTCGACGACGGTCGTGCCCGCCGCCTTGTTCGCCGGGACGCCGAGCCGGTCGCCGTCGGCGGCGCGCGCCGCCAGGGTCTCCGTGATCGCCCGGTCGGTCAGCGTGACGTTCAGGAAGCCGGGGCCCGAGACCTCGATGTCCTTGATCAGCTCCGAGGCCGGGAGCGCGTCGGTGACCTTGGCCGCCAGCTCGCGCGGATTGCCCTTGAGCTTCTTGGCGAGCGCCAGGATGCCGTTGGCCTGGAAATCGGCCCGGTCGCTTCGGCGCAGCAGCGGATCGGCGGTGCCGGCTTCCGGCAGTGCTGCCGTCAGGGCGTCCGCCAGCTGCTGCTGGAGCGTGGAAGCGAGGGAAGTGACCGAGGCCATGAGCCGGCTGCCGTTTCGGTAGAGGACGAGGGATCGCTCCAGTATCCCACGGGCCGTAAAGCCGTTTTCGTGCTGCGGCCCGCACCTGGGAGAATGGGCGGTGCCCCTACGAGTCCCACACGAGAGAAGGACGTGCCGACCGTGGCTCAGAGTCAGAGCAGCACCGAGACCGACTGGGTCTCCCGCTTCGCGGACGAGGTCATCGCCGAATCGGAGCGTCGTGCGCCTGGCAAACCGGTCGTCGTCGCCTCCGGCCTCTCTCCGTCGGGCCCGATCCACCTGGGCAACCTCCGCGAGGTCATGACCCCGCACCTGGTCGCCGACGAGATCCGCCGCCGCGGGTACACCGTGCGCCACCTGATCTCCTGGGACGACTACGACCGCTACCGCAAGGTGCCGAACGGCGTCCCCGGCGTCGACGAGTCCTGGGCCGAGCACATCGGCAAGCCGCTGACCTCGGTGCCCGCCCCGGCCGGGTCCGCGTACCCGAACTGGGCCGAGCACTTCAAGGCCGCCATGACCGCCTCCCTGGCCGAGCTGGGCGTCGAGTACGACCCGATCAGCCAGACGGAGCAGTACCTCGCGGGCACGTACCGCGAGCAGATCCTGCACGCCATGCGCCACCGCGCGGACATCGACGCCATCCTCGACCGCTACCGCACCAAGAAGGACCCGGCGGCGGCCGGCAAGGGCGGCAAGAAGCCGCAGCAGAAGAAGGTGGACGAGGCCGAGCTGGAGGCCGAGGCCGGCTCCGGCGCGGCCAGTGAGGACGACGGCAGCGGCGGCTCCGGCGGCTACTTCCCGTACAAGCCCTACTGCGGCAACTGCGAGAAGGACCTCACCACCGTCACCTCGTACGACGACGACACCACCGAGCTGAACTACACCTGCACCGCCTGCGGCTTCGCCGAGACGGTCCGGCTCAGCGAGTTCAACCGCGGCAAGCTCGTCTGGAAGGTCGACTGGCCCATGCGCTGGGCGTACGAGGGCGTGGTCTTCGAGCCCAGCGGCGTCGACCACTCCTCGCCCGGCTCCTCGTTCGTCGTCGGCGGCCAGATCGTCCGCGAGGTCTTCGACGGCGTCCAGCCGATCGGGCCCATGTACGCCTTCGTCGGGATCTCCGGCATGGCCAAGATGTCCTCCTCGAAGGGCGGCGTGCCCACCCCGGCCGACGCCCTGAAGATCATGGAGGCCCCGCTGCTGCGCTGGCTCTACGCCCGCCGCAGGCCCAACCAGTCCTTCAAGATCGCCTTCGACCAGGAGATCCAGCGGCTCTACGACGAGTGGGACTCGCTGGCCCGCAAGGTCGCCGACGGCACGGTCCTCCCGGCCGACGCCGCCGCGTACAGCCGTGCGATCGGCACCGCCGCCGGTGAGCTCCCGAGCACGCCGCGCCCGCTGCCGTACCGCACGCTCGCCTCGGTCGCCGACATCACCGCGGGCGCCGAGGACCAGACGCTGCGCATCCTCAGCGAGCTGGACCCGGCGAACCCGCTCACCTCGCTGGACGAGGCCCGCCCGCGCCTCGACCGCGCGGAGAGCTGGATCACCACGCAGGTCCCGGCCGAGGCCCGCACCATCGTGCGCGACGAGCCGGACAAGGAACTGCTCGGCTCGCTGGACGACGAGGGGCGCGAGTCGCTGCGGCTGCTCCTGGAGGGCCTGGACACGCACTGGTCCCTCGACGGCCTGACCACGCTGGTCTACGGCGTGCCGAAGGTCCTCGCGGGGCTCGAACCCGACGCCAAGCCGACGCCGGAGCTGAAGACCGCCCAGCGGTCCTTCTTCGCCCTGCTCTACCGGCTGCTCGTCAGCCGCGACACGGGGCCGCGGCTGCCCACGCTGCTGCTCGCGGTGGGGGCGGACCGGGTGCGCCGGCTGCTGGGCGCCTAGGGCGTGTTTCGAAAGTAGCGCCGTCCGCCCGTAGGGCGGGTCCGGCGGCGTCTGGTGCGTGCGATCGCAAGGCGGAGGGTCGCCCCGATACTGGTTGTATCGGGGTGATCCCGACAACGCGGCGAGCGATGGGGCCTCCCCTGCTCGAACGGAGTTGAGAGCTTGGGGAAGTGCCAGGCGTCGCCGGACAGGCGGGACTTTCGAAACACGCCCTAGCCACGGACGCGCCGAGGGGCCGTCTCCCGTCCGGGAGGCGGCCCCTCGTGCGTCGCGCGCTCACGCGATGTGGTCGGCTTCCAGCTCCTGGTGGTAGCGCTGCTTGAACGCCGGCATCAGCTGCCGGATCAGCGCCTCGCTGCGCGGGTGGCGGACGTTGTGCCCGTCGGTCAGGTGTATGTCCAGCACCGCGACGCTCGGGTAGTCGTTGTTCTCGGCGATGAACGCGGAGAACACCTCGTACGCGATCTCGGCGAACTCCTCGTCCTCCTGCGACCACTGCTGCGCGGTCTCCTGGACGGGTTCCGGCACGGGGATCTGCTCGGGCTGCCCGCCGGGGACGGTGCTGCCGACCGTGCCCACGTTGCCCAGCGGGCGGGTGCGTCCGCCCGGGCCCGTCGGGACCTGGTGCGGGACCGGGACGCCGACCTCGAAGTCCGGGTCGTACGTGCCCTCGTACACCTTGGCGGTCGCCCGCTCCGGGAACCACGGGTTGTCGTTCTCGTCGGCGGCGGGCGCGGGGGCGTGCTGGGAGGGGGCCTGCTGCTCGGGGGCCTGCTGCCATTCCTCCGGGGTCGCCGTCTGCGGCAGCTCCGGGTGCTGCTGGGCCGTCTCCACGGCCGGGGCGGCCTGGGGCAGCGGCTCCGGCACGGGCTCCGGCAGCGGTGCCGGGTCCGGGGCCGGGGGCAGCAGGGCCGGTTCGATGCCCGCGGCGGCCAGGCCCGCGGGGCCGGTCTCGGCGAGCGGGACGCCGTACTTCGCGAGGCGCAGCGGCATCAGGGACTCGACGGGGGCCCGGCGCCGCCAGGAGCGGCCGTAGCGGGCCTGGAGGCGGGCCTGGTAGATGAGCCGGTCCTGCTCCAGCTTGATGACCTGCTCGTAGCTGCGGAGCTCCCACAGCTTCATGCGGCGCCAGAGCCGGAAGGTGGGGACGGGCGAGAGCAGCCACCGGGTGAGGCGGACGCCCTCCATGTGCTTGTCGGCCGTGATGTCCGCGATCCGGCCCACCGCGTGGCGGGCGGCCTCGACGGCGACGACGAAGAGGACGGGGATGACCGCGTGCATGCCGACGCCGAGCGGGTCGGGCCAGGCGGCGGCGCCGTTGAACGCGATCGTCGCGGCCGTCAGCAGCCAGGCGGTCTGGCGCAGCAGCGGGAACGGGATGCGCAGCCAGGTGAGCAGCAGGTCCAGGGCCAGCAGGACGCAGATGCCCGCGTCGATGCCGATCGGGAAGACCAGCGAGAAGTCCCCGAACCCCTTGCTCAGGGCCAGCTCGCGCACCGCGGCGTACGAACCGGCGAAGCCGATCGCGGCGATCAGCACCGCACCGGCCACGACCAGGCCGATCAGCACCCGGTGCGTGCGCGTCAGCTGCATCGCAGCCACCCCCCATCCCCTCCCTTTTCCCTTGTCCTCGTCGCCGGTGGCTTGTTTCCGGCGGGCACAGCCTGGCACATGTGTGCGAGAGGTGTCGCGGGGGGAGGGGGCGGGGCGGCCTCCGGCGTCAGTCCGAGGACTTCGACTTGGCCGACGAACTGGGCTTCTGGGAAGGCTTCTTGGACGATTCGTCGGACGCCTTGTCAGTCGCCTTGCCGGTCGCCTTGTCGGTCGCCTTCGGGCTCTCCGCGCTTGCGGCGTTCGCGTCGGCGACGGCGGCGACCGCGTCCTTGGCCGCCATCGTGGCGCCCTTCAGGATGGTCTCGGCGTCCGGCGTCTTCGAACCGGCGTAACCCGCCCCGTTGTAGTTGACGACCACGACGACGTTCCCGGTGCGGGCGACGATCGTGGTGAACCGGAAGTCCTCGTCCGTCTTGGACTGGTCGTACGCGATCTTCGTCGCCTGGTCGCCGATGCCGCTGACCGACCCGGTCTTGACGTTCTTCGCGCCGTCGGCCCCCTCGGTCTTCTTGACCTGCTTGTCGAACTCCTCGGCTGCGCGGTCCGCCCCGCTGCCCAGGGTCTGGTCCGAGGCGAAGCGGGTGAAGCCGACGTCCAGCCAGCGGTACTGGGAGCCCTTGACGCCCTTGTCGGCCAGCCCGTTCCAGGAGCAGCCGCCGCGGACGGACGTGTCGCTGGACTTGCTGCGCGTGCCGTTCTTGCTCTTGGCCGACGGCACCAGGGACTTGACGGTCTTCGCCTCGACCGCCTTGCAGGGGTCGGGCAGCTCGGCGAACTTCGCCGCCTCGACGGCCGGTTCCGACTTCGTCGCGTCCGGCGCGGCGGAGGCGGAGGAGTCCGCCTCCTTCTTGTCGTCGGAGTCCGACGAGCAGCCGGCGACGACGAGCATCACCGGGACGGCGGCGCAGGCGAGTATGCGGGTGAGTCGCGGGGCTGATCGGTGCATGGTTCCTTCACTCGGATGGCGCGGCGGTCGGGGGACGGTGGTGCGGCGGTAGCCGTGCGGAGACAGGCCGCGGCGCTCGGCCGCCGGTGGCTCCGGAGGGCCACGGTACGACGGACGGCGACCGGATGCCGCCTTCGCCGACGGGCGCGGGGAGCGGGGCGCGGGGGCCCGGGCGGGCCGGGAGGCGGTGTCAGTCGTTGAACGAATCGACCAGCTGACGGGCCAGTGCCTGGGCCTTCTCCTGGAGTTCCATGCTGTCGGGAACCTCGCTGGGCATGGCCGGCTGGGCGGTGTACTCGACGGTCACGATGACGTTGGATGTGCGGAACACCACGCTCACGGTGCGGTGGCGGGCGGGGGCGCCGGCCCGGCTGAGCGCGTCGTCCAGGAACGCGCTGTCGCCCAGCTTGTCGAGCAGCCGGGGCTGGAGGCTGCCGGCGGGGCTGCCGGAGGCGGCGTCGCCGGACCCCTTGCCGTCGTCGGTGCCGGTGTCGTCCGTGCCGTTGCCATCCGTGCCGGTGTCGTCCGTGCCCGCCGCGCCGTCCGGGTCCTCCGTGCCCGTGTCCGGGTCGCCGGAGCCGGACGGGGAGGCGTCGGGGGACTCCGGCGGCAGGCCCGCGTCGGGCAGGTCGGCGGCGGTCTCCTTCTTCGCGTACACCTCGCGGGCGCGGTCGTCGTCGCTCACGGCGGTGTCGTAGGAGACGACGCGCTCGAAGTCCAGGTGGATGCTGCGGGTGCCCTCGGGGGCGTCGGACTTCCAGCGGCAGCCGATCCGCCGGTCGGTGTCGTACGTGACCGTGGCGGCGCCCTCGAACACCTTGTCCTGCTGGGCCTCCGGCATGTCGGCGGTGCCGGGCAGCAGGTCCTTGAGGGTGGCACGCGGGATGGCGCGGCAGGCGTCGGGGAGGGTGCGGTACTTGCCCGGGGGAGCGGACGAGGCGGCCAGGGTGCCCGGCTTGCTGTCGGGTGCGGAATCGCCGCTTCCGGAGTCGCTGGTGCAGCCGGCGGCGAGCGCTGCGATGAGCACGGCGCCGGTCGCGTACGCCATTCGTCGCACGGTCCTGGGCTCCCTTCGTGCGAAAAACGGTTGCCGCCCGATGGCGGCCGGTGGACACAATGTGTATCGCACGCGCCGCTGTGAACGCCGGTCGGCCGACTCATTTGCCGATCTTGGCGCCGGTTTTGCGCTTTCAGACTTTTTCGGGGGAATCGAGGAGCTATGTCGTATGTAGAGGTACCGGGTGCGAAGGTCCCCATCCGGATGTGGACCGACCCGGCGTCGGTCGAGGACGTGGCGATGCAGCAGCTGCGCAACGTCGCCACGCTGCCCTGGATCAAGGGCCTGGCCGTCATGCCCGACGTCCACTTCGGCAAGGGCGCCACGGTCGGCTCGGTGATCGCGATGCACGGCGCGGTCTGCCCGGCGGCGGTCGGCGTGGACATCGGCTGCGGCATGTCCGCGGTGAAGACGTCGCTGACCGCGAACGACCTGCCCGGCGACCTGTCCCGCCTCCGCTCGAAGATCGAGCAGGCCATCCCGGTCGGCCGCGGCATGCACGACGACCCGGTCGACCCGTCCGGCCTGTACGGCCTGGCGGCGGGCGGCTGGGACGACTTCTGGTCGCGGTTCGACGGGGTGGCCGAAGCGGTCAAGTTCCGTCAGGAACGTGCCACGAAGCAGATGGGAACGCTCGGAAGTGGAAACCACTTCATCGAGTTCTGTCTCGATGAGTCGGGTTCGGTCTGGCTGATGCTGCACTCCGGCTCGCGGAACATCGGCAAGGAACTCGCCGACTTCCACATCGGCCGGGCGCAGGGGCTGCCGCACAACCAGGGCCTGGTCGACCGTGACCTCGCGGTCTTCCTCGCGGACACCCCGCCGATGCGGGACTACCGCAACGACCTGTTCTGGGCGCAGGAGTACGCGAAGCACAATCGCGCGGTCATGATGGCGCTGTTCCAGAACGTCGTCCGCAAGGAGTTCAAAAAGGCCAAGGTCACCTTCGAACCGGTCATCTCCTGTCACCACAACTACGTGGCGGAAGAGCGGTACGACGGGATGGACCTGCTGGTCACCCGCAAGGGCGCGATCCGGGCGGGCTCCGGCGACTACGGGATCATCCCGGGCTCCATGGGTACCGGCTCGTACATCGTGAAGGGCCTCGGGAACGAGAAGTCCTTCAACTCGGCCTCGCACGGCGCCGGCCGCAAGATGAGCCGGAACGCCGCGAAGAAGCGGTTCTCCACCAAGGACCTGGAGGACCAGACGCGGGGCGTCGAGTGCCGCAAGGACTCCGGGGTCGTGGACGAGATCCCGGGCGCCTACAAGCCGATCGAGAAGGTCATCGACCAGCAGCGCGACCTGGTCGAGGTCGTCGCCAAGCTGAAGCAGGTCATCTGCGTGAAGGGCTGAGGCCGGGGCCGGGCCGCCCCGGCCCCGCCGTCCTCACGCCGTGCGGTGCACCTTCGAGTTGGACGCCTGGGCCCGGGGGCGGACCACCAGGAGGTCGATGTTGACGTGGCTGGGGCGGGTGACCGCCCAGTTGATCGTGTCGGCCACGTCGTCGGCGGTGAGGGGGGCGTCCACGCCCGCGTAGACCTTGGCGGCCTTGTCCGTGTCGCCGCGGAAGCGGGTGGTGGCGAACTCCTCGGTCTTGACCATGCCCGGGGCGATCTCGATGACGCGGACCGGGGTGCCGACGATCTCCAGGCGCAGGGTCTCGGCCAGGACGTGTTCGCCGTGCTTGGCGGCCACGTAACCGCCGCCGCCCTCGTAGGTGGAGAGGCCGGCCGTCGAGGAGAGGATGACGACCGTGCCGTCGCCGCTCGCGGTGAGCGCGGGAAGCAGGGCCTGGGTCACGTTGAGCGTGCCGATGACGTTCGTCTCGTACATCTGGCGCCAGTCCTGCGGGTCACCCGTGGCGACCGGGTCGGCCCCGAGCGCGCCGCCCGCGTTGTTGACCAGGACGGCCAGGCTGCGGAACGCGGTGGCGAACTCGTCCACCGCCGCGCGGTCGGTGACGTCCAGCGCGTAGGCCGTCGCCTGGTGCCCGGCCGCCGTGATCTCGGCGGCCAGGGCCTCGATGCGGTCCTTGCGGCGGGCGGTCAGCACGACGCGGTAGCCGGAGGCCGCCAGCTGCCGGGCGGTCGCGGCGCCGATGCCGCTGCTCGCTCCGGTGACGACGGCGATGGGGGTTGCGGCCATGGTCGGGCTCTCCTCGGACGGCTGAACGGTACGGTCGAACGGGGTCAGGATAGGCAGGCCGGGCCGGGATCAGTGGTTGCGGGGGGCGTACATGATCAGGGCCATCCCGGCCAGGCAGACCAGCGCGCCGGTCACGTCCCAGCGGTCCGGCCGGTAGCCGTCGGCGGCCATGCCCCAGGCGATCGAGCCCGCCACGAAGACCCCGCCGTACGCCGCGAGCACCCGTCCGAACTCGCCGTCCGGCTGGAGCGTCGCCACGAAGCCGTACGTGCCGAGCGCGATGATCCCCGCGCCGATCCAGGCCCACCCCCGGTGCTCGCGCACGCCCTGCCAGACGAGCCAGGCGCCGCCGATCTCGAAGAGTGCGGCGAGGACGAACAGGGCGACGGAGCGGAGCACGGACATGGGAGCAGGGTGTCACGGGCCGCGTGGGCCCGTGCGGTGACCTGGGGCTTCGTACACTCTCCGCATGCCGCCGAAGCCGTCCCCCCGCCGCAGCGCCCTGCTGGCCGAGATGTCCGTCGTGTCGCGGCGCTACATGGCCGCGTACGCGCTGTTCAACCAGGCCGTCGCCGACCGGCTGGGGCTGCACCCGACCGACCTCCAGTGCCTGAACCTGCTCAGCCTGGAGGACGCGCCCGTCACCACGGGGCGCGTCGCCGAGCTGACCGGGCTCACCACCGGCTCGGCGACCCGGCTGGTGGACCGCCTCGTGCGGGCGGGTTACGTGACCCGGGCGCGGGACACCGCGGACCGGCGGCGGGTGCTCGTGGCGACGGTGCCCGAGCGCATGGCGGAGTTCGGCGCGGTGTGGAAGCGGCTGAACGGCGGCTGGGACGCGCTGTTCGACGCGTACGGCGACGACGAGGTGGCCCTGTTGCTCGGCCACATGCGGCGGACCGTGGAGCTGAGCACGGCGCAGATCGCGCGGCTGCGGGACGGCGACGCCTGAGCCCCGGCCCTCAGCCCGCCACGGGGCCGAAGTCGCGGACCGCTTCCGCGACGATCGCCTCCAGGCGCGCGTGGTGCGCGCCCCGCCAGTAGACCCGCCCGCACTCCGCGCACTGCGCGAACACGTCGTACGTACGGCGCGTCCCGTGCTCCAGGTGCGGGCCGACCGTGTCCTTGTCGGCCGCCGCCAGCGGGCCGTTGCAGGCGGTGCACCGGGTCCACGGGGCGAGCGCCGGGGCGAACCGCTCCAGGACGTCCCGCAGCTGCTCGTCGGGCCGGTCGCTGTAGACGTACGCCCCGGCCCAGATCTCCCGGCGGTGCAGCAGCCCCCGGTCCCGGGAGAGCAGCACGCGCCGCTCCTTCGCGGAGAGGGCGGCCAGGGCCGGGTCGCCGATGTCCTCGCTCTCGTACGCGGCGTCGACGCCGAGCAGCCGCAGCCGGCGGGCGAGGGTGCCGAGGTGGACGTCGAGCAGGAAGCGCAGGGGCGCTCCCGGCACCTGCTGCGGGCGGGTCACGGGGCGGACCTCGACCAGTTCCCCGGCGGCCGGGACGTGCGAGGCGGGGGTGGGGCGGCCGTCCACGAGGAGTTCGCCGGCCTCGGTGAGCGGGATGCCCAGGGACTCGACGACATGGCCGAGCGTGGACGAGCCGTCGGTGGTCACCGGCGTCCGCCCCTGCCGGCGCCCGTGCGCCACGAAGAGCCTGAGCTCGGGGGCGACTTCGAGGTGGATCTCCGGTCCGTTCACCCGGTCAGGATGCCATCGGGGGCGGGCGTGCCGCCTGCGGATTTCAGGGCCGGAAGGCGGCGGCGTGCTCGGCGGCCCAGGTGGCGAAGGTGCGGGCCGGGTGGCCGGTCAGCTTCTGGACCCCGTCGGTCACCTCGGCGGGGACGCCGTCGGTGGCCGCCCAGTAGCCGAGCAGTCCTTCGGCGACCCCGGCGGGCATGTGGGACGCCATGGCCTCCTTCCAGGCGGCCGGGGTCACCTCGTTGACGGCGGCCGGGGTGCCGGTGGCGTCGGCCAGGACGCGGACCTGCTCGGCGGCGCTGAGGGATTCCGGCCCGGTGAGGTGGTGGGCGGCGCCCTGGAGGGCGGGGTCGGCGAGTGCGGCGAGTGCGGCCTCGGCGAGATCCGTCTCGTGGACCGGGCTGCCCTCGCTGCGGGGGTAGGGAAGGTCGACGGGGCGCCCTGAGCGGAAGGCCGCCGACCACCCGTAGGCGTTGGTGGCGAAGGCGCCGGGGCGCAGCAGGGTCACGGTGAGCGGCGAGGCGAGGAGCGCCTGCTCGACCGCGTGGTGCGCGGCGGCGATCGGGTTGGCAGCCGGGTCGGGGACCAGGACCGAGCTGGAGGACAGCAGCACGACGTGGCGTACTCCGGCGGTCCGGGCGGCGGTGACGAAGGCGTCGATGTGCGCGGGCTCGGCGTACAGGAAGACGGAGTCGACGCCCTCCAGGGCGGCGGGGAACGTGCTGGGGTCGCCGAGGTCGCAGTTCACGGCGGGGACGCCGGGCGGCAGGGAGAGCTCGGCGGCGTTGCGCGAGGCGGCGCGGACGGGGTGGCCGCCCTGGTGGAGCAGGGCGGTGAGCGCGGCGCCGACGCGGCCCCGGCATCCGGTGACGAGCGTGAGCATGGGTCTCCTCGTGGTAGATGCGTCGCGCATAGGTTGCGTGACGCAGATAAATATCCAGGAGGTGGCGGTACGCGTCAAACGCATAAACCCGGGCCCGGCTTCAGGCGCCCGCGCGCAGGTCCAGCCGCCAGTCGTTGGTCAGGAGCGGGTGGCCCGGCGGGTACTCGATCTCGCACGCGCCGAGCAGCGTGAAGCCCGCCTTGCGGCAGACGCCGTTCGACGGGCCGTTCTCCACGGACGGATAGGCGTGCAGATGGCGGTGCTTGCGCTCGGCGCGCGCCGCCTCGGCCACCGCGCGGGTCGCGGCCGATGCGATGCCCCGGCCCTGGAACTCCGGCAGGACCGTCCAGCCCGTCTCGTACACCTCCTGGTCCCGCCAGGTCCGCTCCCAGAAGCCGATGGTGCCCACCGCCTCCGCTCCCTCGGCCAGGGCGACGCGGAACATCCGGCCCCGGCCCGTCCGGTCGGCGCTGAGCGCGACGTAACGGGCGTGGCGCGCCCTCAGCTGCTCCTCCCTCTCGGGTCCGCCGAGATGGCTCATCAGCTCCGGTGCGTTGGCCCGGCGGAGCAGGTCCAGGTCGTCGTCGGACCAGGGCTCGATGCGTACGGACGAGCCCGGGGCGCGCTGCGCAGAGGTCATGACCGCACTGTAGGACGCGGCACTGACAGTCAGCGGGTGCCCAGCGCCGTGGGCGGTACGCCGAGCGTCGCCGTGAAGTCCCGTACGAGGTGCGCCTGGTCGCTGTAGCCGAGGTCGGCGGCGAGGGCCGCCCAGTCCACGTCCGGGGCCGCGCCGGCGCGCTCCAGCGCCTCGTGGATGCGGTAGCGCAGGATGACCCACTTGGGGCCGACCCCCACATACGCGGCGAACAGCCGTTGCAGCGAGCGCGCCGACAGGCCCTCGGCGCGGGCGAGTCCGTCGACGCGCAGGATCGTGCGGTCGCTGCGCACGAGGTCCACCAGGGCCATCGCGAGGTCGGCACGGGGGTCGGGCTCGGGGGCGAGCGCCAGCAGATACGCGTCGAGCGCGGCGACCCGGCCGTCCTCGTCCGCCGGGTCGAGCACGGCGGCGGGCGGGGCGGGCGGCGGCCCCAACACGTCGGTCGCGGGGAGTCGTCGCCCCGTCCACCGCGAGACGGGCGCCCCGGGTGCGAAGGGCCGGAATCCGCCCGGCCGGAACTGCACCCCGCAGACCCGCCCGCGCCCCTCCAGCTTCTGCGTGAACAGCCCCAGGCCGACGCCCGCGACCTCGGCGTATCCCGCGTCCTCGTCGCCACAGCCCGCGTAGCGCTCGAAGACGAGGTTGACGCTCGGGTGCGGGACGAGATGCGAGGCGTACGGCTGGGAGAGGTCCCAGTCGATCAGCCAGTAGTGCTCCAGATGGCGCCGGAGCCCGGGCGCGGGCTCGCGGCGCCGGAACTGTACGTGCGCGAACAGCTCGGGCGCGTCGACGATGCCCCGGGTGTCCCGCCGGGGGCCGTGGTGACCGGCCACGACGGCAGATCCTACGAGCGCTCCCGGTCCTCGGCCAGCCCGGCGGCCTGCTGCGTGTACGGGGACGGCGGCGCGGGGTGCCTGCGCCGCCACCAGGTGCTCGCCACCGTGTAGAGGCCGCTGGCGAGGAGCAGCGCGGGGATGGACAGGGTCAGGAGTGTGTCGCCCATGGCAGCCTCCTTCGGGAGGGCGGTGCCTCCTGCATCGGCAGGGCGGGCGGGGCGACTGAAGATCACTCTTCGGCCATTGAGTGGCTGGATGTGGGTGGCCTACAGGTGTCCTTCGAGCGTGTGTGCTTCGAGCACGTCAGTGCCGGTGGGGCGTTGGCGGTGCTCGCTCGTCACCGCCGCCCTCGCGGTCACCGGGGCGCCGGGTGCGGCAGCCGGGCCCCGGCGCGCCGTCAGCAACCGGACGCCGGTGCGGCGCTCAGGGCCTGCGTGCCCCAGGCGAGGGTGCGCAGGGAGGCCTTGGGACCGCCGCCGCCCGACGCGGCGGCGCCGCCCGCCTTGACGCGGACGGTGACGCCGGAGGGGTCGAGGGACACCAGCTCACCGCAGACCGTCCCCTCGCGGGTGTGGACGGTGACCGCCGCGCCGCCCTTCTCGCTCGCGGGCGCCACCCAGGTCGCCAGCACCCCGGCCGCCGTCGCCAGCACCCCGGCAACAGCGAGCCAGCGGGCGAGGTTGACATACCGGGGGGTGCGCGCGAGTTCCCGCTTCTCCCACTTGATGAGCTGGATCTCGTCCGCGTGCTCCAACGCGTCCTTCGGCCGCCCGTGCGCGGCCGAGGCCGCGGTGAAGGCCGACGACAGCAGGGCCAGCAGGCCGACCGCGATGGCGCCGACGACGCTCCACCGGTAGACGGGCGTCAGCTCGGCGACGTTCTCGCGCCCCTTCAGCACCAGGACGGCGGCCAGGAGCGCGGTCGCGGTGGCGAGGAAGTTGCGCCAGCCCTCGGCCTGGTGGCGGGCGATGGCGAGCTGCGACTGGAGCATGTCGTACAGGCGCTGGCGCGCCTGGAGGCGGATCGCCCGCGCGGACAGGCGGGGAAGTCCGGGCATCAGGCGCCCTGTGCCGTGGCGGACCCCGGAACCACCGGCCACCACGCGCCGCAGCCCACCTCCTCCAGACGATCGTCGGGGTGCGTCACCGGGCATTCGCAGTACATCGGGCGCGGCTCGGGGGCCGGAGCGGCGGAACCGCCGTCCCGCTTCCAGGGCCAGCCCTTGGGCACGGCACCGGGAGAGATTTCTGGGAGCGCGAACTCGCTCGGGCCGTGGCAGACCGGACAGGTGCCCGTGAACTCGATGGCGCCGACCTCGCTCATGCGTTCCCGCAGATCGGCGGGCGGCGCGACCTGCTGCTCGCGGTACGGCACGTCCTGGTGGGTGGTCACGTGGGCTCCTTCTCCGTGTCGGTGGTACGGGGTGCCTCTGCGGCGGGGACGCGGAGGCCGAACCACGGCGCGTAGTGCGCCAGGCGGCGGCGGACCTCGGAAACGTCCAGCCCGGTCTCCTCGGCGGCGAGCTCGATGTGCTCGTGCGTCACGTCCCCGGCGAGGACCGGTTCGCTGCCGGTGAGGTGCCGGGTGAGGAGGACGACGTCCAGGTGGTCGGGGGTGTGGTCGTCGTCCGGTGCGGGGTCGTCGGGTGCGATGCGGTCCGCGAACAGCCCGAGCTCCGGGTAGGCGGCGAGGGCGTGGTGGGTCGCGTTGAGGCCGAGGCCGAGGCGTACGGCGGTGATGGTGAGGGCGAGGGGGGTGAGGGGGCCCTCGTTCAGCGGATGGAACTGGAGCAGTTCCTCCAGGGGTGCCCGCACGGCCGGGTCGAGCGCCTGGCTGGGCGCTTCACCGCCGGGTATGTCCGGGGCGGCGGGGAAGGCAGGAGCGCCGAGGAGCTCGTAGGTGCGGAGTTCGGACACCGCTTCGGCCAGCCCGGTGCCGCGGTTGCGGGCGAGAGCGATGACCTCCCTGCGGGTGATCTTGGTCCTCCACTCCTTCACTCGGGGCACGTAGAGGGCCCAGGCCCCGCCGTGAGATGGCCGCAGGGCTCGGGCCTCCTCGGGCACAGGAGCGACATCGATGCCGTAGGGCGCGGCCTCCCGACGCAGGAGGTCGGCGGTCTCACCGACGGTGGCGCCACGGTGAGCCGCCAGGACCACGAGGAACTGAGTGTCGACGCAGTTCGACATGGAGTCGAAGGAGGCCACGAACTGCCAGCTGCTGTGGGGGAAGTCGAGCATCCGGGTGTCGTCGAGCAGGACATTCGGACGGTCTTGGACCGGGGTGTTCCACCAGGTGCGTACCGCTTCCGCGGCTTCGGCGCTCACCACCCCTGCCGCGGCCAGGGCTTCGGCCGCCTCGATGTCCTCCGCCACCGACTCCGGTTGCGGCATGTTCCGCAGGGCACGCAGCACGGTCCAGGTGCTCAACGGGCCGTCGACCGGTTCCATGTCCGGCCCGAGCCTGGCCCACCAGGAAGGAGCCTTGACCGAGGCGAGGGGACCACCCGAAGGATCGTCCATCCGCAGGCGCAGCCTCTCGACGGTCTCGCGTACGGATCGGGCAGTGAATCCCACCGTCGGGTCGCCGCGCCGTGCCGACAGCCGGACCAGCCTCAGAAGGTCGATGGACGGGTAGGCCAGCAGCCCCTGCGTGAGCGAGAAATGTCTGGGGCTCAGGGCGGAACGGTCGCCGTCCAGTATCCGGACCTCACTCGCTTCCTCACTCACCCGAAAGCCCAGGCGTTCGTAACGCCGCGCGATGGCCACGACGTCGGCGGGTTCGATACCCAGCTCCCGGGCGAAGCAAGCAGCGACGAGAGGTGTGACGACTGCGGGCAGCCCATGGAGGTCGGAATCATGCTCGGCATCAAGGACAGCGAGTTCCTGCTGGTCCGGAATGCGCCGGGCGAGTTCGTCGAGTTCCGGTGGCTCGGGGATCTCCGGGTGCAGGATGCGGAGCGGGCGGACCAGCGCGGCGACCTCTTGGATCGTCTTTCCCGCTCGGCCGGCGACGAGCAGGAGGGGCAGGTGAACCGGTGGCCGCAGGGCCTCGGCACGTGCGCCGTAATGGTGCCGCTCGGCGTACGCCTCGAACGTCCGGACCAGCAGTGAGCTGACTTCGATGTCGGCCAGGTGCGGGATGTCGGCCGCCTCGGGAACCGGGACACCGATGACGGCGTAGCGCCGAAGAGCGCGGATCACGGTTCGTAGGCCGTGCCCGCTGTCCGCCGCCGCCCTCAGAGCAGCACTCATGGGGTCCCACTCCCGGGTGGGCATCTCACGGAACAACAGCCCGTCGAGGGGTTCGAAGGCGGGGAATCCGGCGGGGTGGCCGATGCCTGCGCGAGCGGCCGGCAGCCGGTGGCCCGGACCCGCGGCGTTCACGAGCTGGGACCGCCACCAGTGGAAGAAGTGGGTGGGATCGGGATCCTCTTCGGTGTCGTCGGACACGTAATGCCGCGAACCCTTCTCATCGGCAGGGAGGCAGCCGAGCGCAGCCAGGGGCATGACGGTGACCGACGGGTCCGCGGTGTTCTCGTACCAGCCCTCGAACGTGACCCGCGCGTCGTTGGCCAGCAGGTGCCGTATCGCCATCTCGCCGGTCCGGGCATCGTCCGCGATCAGTTTCCACAGCCAGGCGAGCGGGAGGGGATTCCACAGCTCCAGATTGCCGACAGCCCGTGCCAGGTCCTGGCGGACCACGTCGGCTGCGAATCGCTGAAGCCGGTTACGGTCGACCCTGAGCTCCGCGGCGTGTCGGCTGCACAAGTTGATGACGTAGCCGTGGGGCCTCTCGTCGTCCCCCACGAAGATTCCGTCCACCAGACGGGCGCCCTTGTCCCGGACCCACCACGGCCCGTCCGGCGATTCCGGGGGAACAACCGGGGTGATCGACTTCAGCACCCCCGGTTCCCAGACGTCGGGCTCCGACGGAGCGGTGAGGTTGTCCTGCACGGACAGCCGCACCGGCGTGTGCCACACCTGCTCCCGCATGATCCGTACGACCGAGGGCGGCGACTCGGCGAACTCGGGCCGCAGATACAGGCGGACGCGGGTACCGGGCCTCTCCCTGGACCAGTCCCGGGACGAGCGCATCAGCCCGGAGTCCGAGGTCACATGGACGTGGTGGCCCGCCTCGACGCTGCCGAATCCGCTGGCGTTGGCGGGGAGCGTGGTCACCTCGATCGTCTCGGCCAGCATGAAGTAGCTGAAGACGCCGATCCCGAAGCGGCTGTTCAGCTCCGGCCGCACCCCCTTGCGGCGCCAGCGCCGCAGCTCGCGTACGTGCTGCGGCGACTGCTCGAAGCGGCGCCCGGCCCGCGAGAAGAGCTGGTCGAGCTCGTCCTCGGTCATGCCGATGCCGTTGTCCGTGCACTCCAGATAGACCCGTCCGTCGTCGCTGCGGCCGAGGACGAAGGTGACCTCGTACGTGGACAGCTCATTGACGGGCCTGCCGGCGCGCAGGCCGCTCTCTTGCGTGACGGCGACGGTGTACTTCTGGCGGGCATGACGGCGCCGGCAGGCGTCCAGCGCGTTCTGGTACAGCTCGCGGAGGGCGAGCATGTGGTCGCCGTAGAGCTGTGTGCCCATGATGAGCGGCTTGACGCCGTCCTCGGAGAGCTGGAAGCGGGGCGGCGGGGACTTGTAGCTCTCGTCCCGGGGCTCCATGCCGCCGGTGCCGACGTGGCGGGGAAGCCGGGCGTAGAGCGGATGCCTGCGATCGCCGTCGCGGAGTTCCTGCGCGGCGGCGGCCGCGGACTGCGCCTGGCGGTCCAGCGCCACGTGCAGCGCAGGTCCGGGGCACTCGAAGACCAGGCCCCAGTCGTGGTCGCCGGAGGGGGCGAAGCCACCGTCGTCCAGGCCGGCGAGGAGCGTCGCGGGGTCGGTCACGTCGTCGCCGAGGTGGTCGACGACGATCCCGTCCAGCATCCGGGGGTCGATGGCCAGCAGCTCGGCCATGTGCAGCAGACCGGCCAGCTGGGCGGGGCGCCAGGCCGTGGTGTCGGCGAGTGCCAGGCGTTCGGTCAGCTCGTTCTCCCACTTCCTCCCGTCCGGGGCCTTCGTCCCGGGGCGGGTGTGCATCTGGGAGACCACCTGGAGGAGCGCGTCGCTCAGCCGGTCCCGTCGGGTGGGCTTCGACGTGATCTCCAGGAACGCGGCGTACTCGGCGACGTCCGTCATGAGCCGGAGGACGTCCGCCATGCTCTTCAGGGCGCCGATGCTCTTCTCCCCGTCCTGCGACTGGCACCAGAGCTGGTCCCAGTCGGCCGGGAGCCGGTGCCTCAGCCACTGTTCGGCGGCGACCGCCGCGGTGCCCGGCCCGGCGGACCGCAGCCTGAGGCGCTTGGCGTCGATCTGCCGGTAGGCCCGGCGGACGTCGTCCATGTCGTGGGCGAGGTGCTCCCGGTACGTGTCGCCGGAGCCGGGCCGTCCGTGCTCGTCCTCGTCCTCGCCGGGCCCCGCCGGCGGGTACAGCTCCGCCAGGGCCCGGCGGCTGCACGCCAGGGCGGCCTCGCGGACGAACGGGGCGGCCAGCAGGACGACCACCTCGAGGGGGCTCAGCCGCCCCTCCGGGCCATTCGGGACGAGCCGGTCGAGCTGGACGAGCACGCGCTCGGGGAACTGAAGGTCCTCCCAGAGGTCCGGGCCCGCCTTCTGCCTGCGGTCGGCGTCGTACTTGATCCGCAGGACCCGGTCGATCAGGAGGCTGATCCGGTCCTTGAGCCGGCCGGTCACCACCTCGTCGCCGGTCACCCGGGTCCACAGCGGCGAGTCGTGCATGGCCGAGGTCCAGCCGCCGGTGCCGCGTCCGGACGCGCAGATCTCCCGCCGGGAGGGCTCGACCGGAGCGGCCCCCAGGGGACTGCCCAGCCAGGTCACGTCCACCGGGTGCCGGCTCCCGTTGTCCCGGGCGATCTGCTCGGTCCGGTGCTTCACATGGGTGAGAACTTCGGAGACCGTGCGCCACGGAGTGTCCGGGGCCAGCGCCTCGGCCAGCGCCCGGCCCATGAAGCTGCCCTCCTCGGTGCCCATCGCCCGCTCACCCGCCACGCACGCCTGCACCAGCACGACGTTCCGGCGCTCGGGCGACGCCTCCGGCCGGGGCGGGGTCCCGATGTCCGGATCGGCCTCGTCCCGGCAGGCATCCAGACAGAGCATCACGGTGGCGGCGGAACGCAGCTTGCCCAGCAGCTCGTTGGGTGCCACCTTGATCAGGCTGCGCAGCAGCTCCGGATGCGCCTTGGTGGGCACCAGGTAGTCGGCGTCGGCCCTGCGCACCCCGTGGCCGGTGAAGTACACGAGCGCGAAGTCGTCGTCCCGGCACTCGGCGAGAAAGGCATCGAGGGCCAGCACGATCTCGTCGTCGGTCGCCGCCTCCTCCGCGTCCAGCACGGTGACCGCCGATTCCGGGTAACCGGACCGGATCAAGGCGTCCCGGATCAGGGCCAGGTCCCGGCGGACGAATTCCAGGTCCGGCTGAGGGGCCGCGATCAGCAAAGCCCGTGATACGCCCATGACGGAGCGGTCTCCTCCCCCTGCGCCACGGAGCACCGGCCCCCTGGCGCCGCACTGTCGTCAGCGCAACAGTACGACTCGAACCCCCTCCGTCACGGCCAGACCAGGCAGTACGCCTGATGCCCCGCGTCGTGCAGCCGGTGGCTGAAGTCCTGCCACTCGTGGAGCAGCTGGTAGACGTTGAACGCGTCGCTCGGGCCGCCGCGGTCCGGGACCGTGGACCAGATGAAGGCGGCGGCGCCCACCGACTCCTCGCCGATGCCGCGCAGCGGGTCGACCACGGTCATGGGGAGCTTGACCACCGCGTAGTCGGGGTGCAGGACGACCAGTTCCAGCGGGGGGACCTTGTGCAGAGGTATGCCCTGGATGCCGGTGAGGACCATCGCGGCCACCGTCTCCGGCTTGATCTTGGTGAACATGCCACCCATGCCGAGCTCGTCGCCGCCGAGCTCCTCGGGACGCATGGAGATGGGCACGCGTGCCGCGGTGGCTCCGTCGGGCGCACCGAAATACTTGTAGGTCACCCCCACCCGGCCACCACTCCCGCTCCCGGCTCCGCCGCCTGTCTGCGTCTCACCGGCCTGTATGCCCTGCGTGTGCTCGGTCTCGCGCCGCCGGTGCCGGCCGCGCCGGGCAGGCTCGGGCCCCGGGCCGTCCGTCCCTTCGCCCACTCCGCCACCGCGATGCATATCTCATCCACCCGACTACTCACTGGGAGGCACAGCCCCCGCCGTGCAACCCGATCATCGTGTCAGTGACCTCCCCCACGGGCGTGCGGTGAAACACCTGTCCGCAAAGACCGTCCGTGGCTCTGACACCATGGCATGTGTGAGCTTTCCCTATGACGCCCCAGTTTCGCAGACGCTTTTCGACCGCGCGTCCCTCGTGACGCCCGGCGGCGTGAACTCTCCTGTCCGTGCCTTCCGGGCCGTGGGCGGTACGCCCCGGTTCATGGTGTCCGGTACCGGTCCGTATCTGACCGACGCCGACGGGCGGGAGTACGTCGACCTCGTGTGCTCGTGGGGGCCGATGATCCTCGGCCACTCCCACCCCGAGGTGATCGCCGCAGTCCAGGAGGCCGTCGCCCGCGGCACCTCGTTCGGTACGCCGGGCGAGGGCGAGGTCGCGCTCGCCGAGGAGATCGTCGCGCGCGTCGAGCCGGTCGAGCAGGTGCGGCTGGTGTCGTCGGGGACCGAGGCGACGATGTCCGCGATCCGCCTCGCCCGCGGGTTCACCGGCCGGGCCAAGGTCGTGAAGTTCGCCGGCTGCTACCACGGCCACGTGGACGCCCTGCTCGCCTCGGCCGGGTCCGGCGTCGCCACCTTCGGGCTGCCGGACACCCCCGGGGTCACCGGCGCGCAGGCGGGCGACACGATCGTGCTGCCGTACAACGACCTGGACGCCGTGCGCGCCGCGTTCGCCGCGCACCCCGGCGAGATCGCGTGCGTGATCACCGAGGCGTCGCCGGGCAACATGGGCGTCGTGCCGCCGCTGGACGGGTTCAACGCGGGGCTCAAGGAGCTCTGCGCGGCCAACGGGGCGCTGTACATCTCCGACGAGGTGATGACCGGATTCCGTACGTCGAAGGCAGGCTGGTACGGCGTCGACGGGGTCCGCCCGGACCTGATGACCTTCGGCAAGGTCATGGGCGGCGGCTTCCCGGCCGCGGCCTTCGGTGGGCGCGCCGACGTGATGGCGCACCTGGCCCCGGCGGGCCCGGTCTACCAGGCGGGCACGCTGTCCGGGAACCCGGTCGCCACCGCCGCCGGGCTCGCGCAGCTGCGGCTGCTCGACGACGCCGCGTACGCGAAGGTGAACGCGGTCTCCGCCGAGATCCGGGGTCTGGTGAGCGCCGCCCTGGACAAGGAGGGCGTCGCGCACACCGTGCAGGCGGCCAGCAACATGTTCTCCGTGTTCTTCACGGACGGACCCGTCCGCGACTACGAGGACGCCAAGCGGCAGGACGCCTTCCGCTTCACCCCGTTCTTCCACTCGATGCTGGCGCAGGGCGTCTACCTCCCGCCGTCCGCGTTCGAGTCGTGGTTCGTGTCCACCGCCCACGACACGCAGGCCGTCGAGCGCATCGCCGCCGCCCTGCCCGCCGCCGCCCGCGCCGCCTCGGAGGCCACCGCATGAGCGAGAAGAATCCCGACGACATCACCGTGGTCCACCTGATGCGCCACGGCGAGGTGCACAACCCGGAGGGCGTGCTGTACGGCCGCCGGCCCGGCTACCACCTCTCCGAGCTGGGCCGGCAGATGGCCGACCGGGTCGCCGAGCACCTGGAGAAGCGCGACATCACGTACGCCGTCGCCTCCCCGCTGGAGCGCGCCCAGGAGACGGCGACCCCGATCGCCAAGGCGCACGGCCTGGACCTCGCCACGGACGAACGGCTCATCGAGGCCGCCAACGTCTTCGAGGGCAAGACCTTCGGCGTCGGTGACGGCGCGCTGCGCAAGCCGGACAACTGGAAGCACCTGACGAACCCGTTCCGCCCGTCCTGGGGCGAGCCGTACATCGAGCAGGTCGTCCGCATGATGGGCGCGCTCGACGCGGCCCGGGACGCGGCCCGGGGGCACGAGGCGGTCTGCGTCAGCCACCAGCTGCCGATCTGGATCGTCCGCAGTTTCGTGGAGCGGCGGCGGCTCTGGCACGACCCGCGCAAGCGGCAGTGCACCCTCGCCTCGCTGACCAGCTTCACGTACCGGGGCGACAAGATCGTCTCCGTCGGGTATTCGGAGCCGGCCCGCGATCTGGTTCCCGCGCATCTGCGGGCCGGTGCGAAGCCGGTGAAGGGCGCGTCGAAGGGGTTCGGCGCGTAGGCAGACCCCCGCTCCAGCTCCGGATTCGGTTCTTTGTTCGGTCAACGTCGGGTCTGGTTTCGTAAAGAATTTTGTGCTATCCGGGGGAACCCCCGTGTGGCTCCTCCCATCTAAGCGATTGCCAGTTTGTATGGACTTAAGGCAAAACGACCGCAGATGGGAAGCCGCATGCGTGAGATCAGCCGAAGGGGATTGCTCGGAGCCGGTCTCGGTGCCGCGGCCGCCGCCGGAATGGCGGGGTGCGGCACCACCGGCTCCCCCGGCGCCGGAGACGGAAGCCCGGGTCCCGACAAGGGCGCGGCCGGGCAGAAGGCGGCCGGCGGAACCTCGAAGGGCACCGGAAAGAAGAAGGACGTCCGCGCGATCGGGGACGGTTCCACCGCCTACACCGGGAAGCAGCCGAAGCAGCCGCAGGCCCCCGTGCCGCTGGAACCCGGGCAGAAGCCGCCGCAGTTCGTGATCTTTTCCTGGGACGGCGCCGGAGAGGTCGGCAACGGGCTCTTCCCGCGCTTTCTGGAACTCGCCCGGGAACACGACGCGTCGATGACCTTCTTCCTCTCCGGCCTCTATCTCCTGCCGGAATCGAAGAAAACGCTCTACCGCCCCCCGAACAACCCCGTCGGCGCCTCCGACATCGGCTATCTCACCGACGGCCACCTCAAGGAGACGCTGAAGAACGTCCGGCAGGCGTGGTTCGACGGCCACGAGATCGGCACCCACTTCAACGGGCATTTCTGCGCAGGCTCCGGATCGGTCGCCAACTGGACGCCCGACCAGTGGCAGAGCGAAATCGACCAGGCGATCTCCTTCGTCACCCAATGGCGCACCAACACCGGCTGGAACGACGAGGAATCGCTCCCCTTCGATTACCGCAAGGAACTCGTCGGCGGCCGCACTCCCTGTCTCCTCGGCCAGGACAACCTGCTGCCCACCGCCAAGAAGCTCGGCTGGCGCTACGACGCCAGCTCGCCCGGAGGCACCCAGGTCTGGCCGGTCAAACGCCAGGGAGTCTGGGACCTGCCGCTCCAGGGCATCCCCTTCCCCGGGCACACCTTCGAAGTCCTCTCCATGGACTACAACATCCTCGCCAACCAGTCGCAGAACTCGACCAGGGGAATGCCCTCCCGCTATCCCGGCTGGCGCGAACAGGCCACGCAGTCCTACCTCAGCGGATTCAAACGCGCCTACGAGACGAACCGCGCGCCCTTCTACATCGGAAACCACTTCGAGGAGTGGAACGGCGGCATCTATATGGACGCCGTCGAGGAGACGCTCAAGCAGATCGCCGGGAAACCGGATGTGCGCCTCGTCTCCTTCCGGCAGTTCGTGGACTGGCTCGACGTCCAGGACCCGGCGGTCCTCGACAAGCTCCGTACGCTCCAGGTCGGCGAAGCGCCCGCGGGCGGCTGGAACACCTTCTTTAAACGAGCCTGACAACGGGCTTTACGGGCACCGAGGGGGGTGCCCAAGATCCCCGGAACGGCCATGCGAAACTTTTCACATGAGCCATGGCCGCGCACCCCGACGCCGCTTCACGCTGCTCGCCGCCCCCCTGGCGGCCGCCGCCCTCGCACTGACGCTGACCGCGTGCGACTCCGGCGACAAGACCAGCGGCGGCGGCGACACCAACTTCGTCACGGGCAACAGCGGAATCGCCACCGCGCCCAAGGGCGAGCGCGCCGACGCGCCGGAGCTCGACGGCGAGACCGTGGACGGCAAGCAACTCGATCTCGCCGACTACAAGGGCAAGATCATCGTCCTCAACGCCTGGGGCTCCTGGTGCGCCCCCTGCCGGCTGGAAGCGAAGTACTTCAAGCAGGTCGCCGAGGCCACCAAGGACAAGGGCGTGCAGTTCGTGGGCATCAACACCCGCGACAACTCCAAGAGCAACGCCCTCGCGTTCGAGAAGAGCCACGAGACCCCCTACCCCAGCTTCTACGACCGGACCGGGAAGCTCCTGCTCCGCTTCCCCAAGGGCACCTTCAGGCTCCAGTCCATCCCGTCGACCGTCGTGATAGACCGGGACGGCAAGCTCGCCGCCCGCTTCGTGGGCCCGATGGACGACACCGACCTGCACAAGATGCTCGACCCGCTGATCGCGGAGAAGTGATCAGGTGAGCACCCTCGCCGCCGCCATGCAGAACAACACCGTCCTCAACGGTGCCCTGCTGGTCGCCCTGCCCATCGCCCTCCTCGGCGGGCTCGTCTCCTTCTTCTCGCCCTGCGTCCTGCCGCTCGTCCCCGGCTACCTCAGCTACGTCACCGGGGTCAGCGGCGCCGACCTCGCCGAGGCCCGGCGCGGCCGGATGGTCGCGGGCGCCTCGCTCTTCGTCGCCGGCTTCACCGCCGTCTTCGTCTCCGGCGGCGCCCTCTTCGGCTACTTCGGCGACACCCTCCAGGCCAACAGCGGGCCGCTCACCAAGGTGCTCGGCGTGCTGATGATCCTCATGGGCGTCTTCTTCATGGGCCTCATGCCGTGGATGACGCAGCGCGAATTCCGCATCCACAAGAAGCCGGTGACCGGACTGGTCGGCGCCCCGCTGCTCGGTGCCCTCTTCGGCATCGGCTGGACCCCGTGCCTCGGGCCCACGCTCAGCTCGGTCTCCATCCTCGCGATGAACCAGGGCACCGCCGGACGCGGCGCCATACTGACCGTGGCCTACTGCCTGGGCCTGGGCATCCCCTTCGTGCTCGCCGCCGTCGCCTTCCGCAAGGCGCTCGGCGCCTTCGGATGGGTCAAGCGCCACTACGCCTGGGTGATGCGCATCGGCGGCGGAATGATGATCGTGACCGGGCTGCTCCTGCTCACAGGCGCGTGGGGCAGCATGATGCAGGAACTACAGGGCTGGTCGGACGGCTTCCAGGTGGGGATCTGAGTACCAATGAGCAACACCACCTCCAACCGCTCCCCGGAGCGGGACCAGGAGAACACCGCTGAGCTCGGCGCCGCCGGCTCCCAGCTCTCCACCGCCCCCCGCGAGGAGACCCTGGCGAACCTCCCCGCCATGGGCGTCATCGGCTGGGCCCGCTGGTTCTGGCGCCAGCTCACCTCCATGCGGGTCGCGCTGATCCTGCTCTTCCTGCTCTCGCTCGGCGCCATCCCCGGCTCGCTGATCCCGCAGAACAGCGTGGACGAGCTGAAGGTGCAGACGTTCAAGGACGCGCACACCGTCGTCACGCCGATCTACGAGAAGCTCCAGTTCTTCGACGTCTACAGCTCGGTGTGGTTCTCCGCGATCTACATCCTGCTGTTCGTCTCGCTCATCGGCTGCATCGTCCCGCGCACCGCCACCTTCGTCGGCCAGCTCCGCAGCCGCCCGCCGGGCGCCCCCAAGCGCCTCACCCGGCTGCCCGCGTACACCACCTGGCGCACCGAGGCCGAGCCGGAGAAGGTCCACGAGGCCGCGCTCGCGATCGTCCGCAAGCGCCGCTACCGGGCCCACCTCACCGGTGACGCCGTCGCCGCCGAGAAGGGCTATCTGCGCGAGGCCGGGAACCTGATCTTCCACGTCGCGCTCATCGTGATGCTCGTCGCCTTCGCCTGGGGCCAGCTCTTCAAGTACGAGGGCGCCAAGCTGGTCGTCGAGGGCGACGGCTTCTCCAACACGACCACGCAGTACGACAACTTCAAGTCCGGCTCGCTCTACGACGACGACGAGCTGACCCCGTTCAGCTTCACCCTGGACGACTTCATCGGCACGTACGAGCGCAAGGGGCCGCAGATCGGCACCCCGCGCACGTACGAGGCGCGCGTGACCTTCTCCGACGGCGCGTACGGCAAGCCGCAGAAGAAGGTCATCAAGGTCAACGAACCCCTCGTCGTCCACGGCACCAAGGTCTACCTCAACGCCCACGGCTACGCCCCCGTCATCTCCGTCAAGGACGGCCGGGGCAAGGAGATCTTCAAGGCCGCCGTCCCGCTGCTGCCCCTCGACAACAACGTCACGTCGAGCGGCGCCATCAAGGTGCTCGACGGCTACCGCGACAAGAACGGCAAGACGGAACAGCTGGGCTTCCAGGCGTTCTTCGTGCCGACCTTCGCCGGCAACGGCAAGGGCACGATGTTCTCCCAGTTCCCCGCCGCCGACTTCCCCGTCCTCGCGCTCAACGGCTTCCACGGCTCGATCGGCGTCGACTCCGGCATCGCGCAGAACGTGTACCAGCTGGACACCAGCAAGATGAAGGAGTTCAAGACCGCCGACGGAAAGCAGCTCAAGCAGCGGCTCCTCGTCGGCGAGACGATGAAGCTGCCCGACGGGGCCGGTTCCATCACCTTCGAGGGCCTTCAGGAGTGGGCGAGCTTCCAGATCTCCGAACAGCCCGCCAGCGGCTGGGCGCTCACCGGCGCCGTCGCCGCCATCGCCGGACTCGCCGGCTCCCTGTTCATCCAGCGCCGACGCGTCTGGATCCGGGCCGTACGCGGCGCCGACGGCGTCACCGTGGTCGAGATGGCCGGGCTCGGCCGCAGCGAGTCCGCGAAGCTTCCCGAGGAGCTGGCCGACCTCGCGGTCACGCTCAACGCCGAGGCGCCCACCGCGCCCGGCACCGACAGCGACGTCGCCGAGGCGTCCTCCGTAGAACCCGCCGAAGGGGCTGAGAAGTGAATCTCGCCGCCGCAACCAACGAGAATCTGGCACACACCAGCAATGTGCTGATCTATTCGTCGATGGCCGTCTACACCCTGGCCTTCTTCGCGCACATCGCGGAGTGGGTGTTCGGCAGCCGCAGCAAGGTCGGCCGCACCGCCGCCGCGCTCACCACCGAGGAGGCCGCCGCGGCGGCCGGCACGGTGAAGGTCCAGGTCGCCACCAAGGGCGGCGGCACCGCCGTCCTGGAGAAGCCCAAGGTCGTCACCCGGTCCGCCACCGGCTCGCGGGACGTCCCGGACGGGCCCGGTGCCGCCGGCGGCACCTTCAAGGGCGACCTCTACGGGCGGATGGCGGTCTCGCTGACCGTCCTCGCCTTCCTGGTCGAGGCCGGCGGCGTCGTCGCCCGCGCGCTCTCCGTGCAGCGCGCGCCCTGGGGCAACATGTACGAGTTCTCCATCACCTTCTCCACGGTGGCGGTCGGCGCGTACCTGGTCCTGCTCGCGCTGAAGAAGAACGTCCGCTGGATGGGCCTGCTGCTCGTCACCACCGTCCTGCTGGACCTCGGCATCGCGACCACGGTGCTCTACACCTCCAGCGACCAGCTGGTGCCCGCGCTGCACTCGTACTGGCTGTGGATCCACGTCTCCACCGCCATCATCTGCGGCGCCGTCTTCTACATCGGCGCGGTCGGCACCCTGCTCTACCTCTTCCGCGACAGCTACGAGAACAAGCTCGCCAACGGTCAGGAGCCCGGCGCCTTCGCGCAGTCGGTGCTCTCCCGGCTGCCGTCCGCGTCGACCCTCGACAAGTTCTCGTACCGGGTCAACGCGGCCGTCTTCCCGCTGTGGACGTTCACGATCATCGCGGGCGCCATCTGGGCGGGCGACGCCTGGGGCCGCTACTGGGGCTGGGACCCCAAGGAGGTCTGGTCCTTCATCACCTGGGTCGCGTACGCCGCCTACCTGCACGCCCGCGCCACCGCCGGCTGGAAGGGCCGCAAGGCCGCCTACCTGGCCCTGGTCGCCTTCGGCTGCTGGCTGTTCAACTACTACGGCGTCAACATCTTCGTCACCGGCAAGCACTCGTACGCCGGCGTCTGACACCCATCACGACGACACCTGCCCGCCACCGGTCCGCCGGGGCGGGCAGCGGTCTTTCCCCGGGGGGCAGCGCATGACCATGCACGACGACCAGGTGGACGTGACCACGGAGACCGTCGCGGCCCTGATCCGCGACCAGTTCCCGCAGTGGGCCGGCGAGGCCGTCCGCCCCCTGGCCTCCACCGGCACGATGAACACCATCTTCCGCATCGGCGACCGCCTCTCCGCCCGCTTCCCGCTGCACCGGGCCGCCCCCGCCGAGGCACTGGCCACCCTGGAACGGGAGGCCCGGGCCGCCGCGGAACTGGCACGCGCCACCCGCTTCCCCGCGCCGGAACCGGTCGCCCTCGGCGCGCCCGGCCCCGGCTACCCGATGCCCTGGGCCGTCCAGACCTGGCTGCCGGGGACCAACGCCTTCGACGCCGATCCGGGCGGCTCCGACGCCTTCGCCCAGGACCTCGCGGACTTCGTCGCCGGCCTCCGGGAGACCGGCACGCGCGGGCGGACCTTCGGCGGCGGCGGGCGCGGCGGGGTGATCGCCGACCACGACGGCTGGATGGCCACGTGCTTCGAGGGGAGCGAGGGCCTGCTCGACGTGGCCCCGCTGCGCGCGCTGTGGACCGGCTTCCGGGAGCTGCCGCGTACGAGCCCCGACGTGATGAGCCACGGCGACCTGATCCCCGGCAACGTCCTGGTCCTGGACGGCCGGCTCGGCGGCGTCCTCGACACCGGCGGCTTCGCCCCGGCCGACCCGGCGCTGGACCTGGTGGGCGCCTGGCACCTGCTGGGCCCGGGCCCGCGCGAGGTGTTCCGTCGGGCGCTGGGCTGCGACGAGCTGGAGTGGGAGCGCGGCAGGGCGTGGGCGTTCGAGCAGGCGATGGGCCTGGTCTGGTACTACGCGAAGAGCAATCCGCCGATGAGCGCGCTGGGCCGCCGCACGCTGGCCCGCATCCTGGACCCGGCGGATGCCGCCTAGGAGGCTTCCTCCGTGCCGTTCTCGCGGCGCTTCAGCTCCTCCTCGCGGCGGCGCAGGTCCGCCTCCCAGTCCTTGAGGAGCGCCTCGTCCTTCTTGTTCTCCTCCTTCAGCGACTTCAGGAAGTCCGGATTGTCGTCCGGAGCGACCCACTGCTGACGGTGGTTGCGGTGCCACTCGGAGGGCGTACGGCCTCCGGCGGGCGGCTGCCGGACCTTGCCCGCGGCCAGCCATACGATCGGGCCGACGATCCAGAACAGCAGGATGATGAAGACCCAGGCGATCTTCGGCAGGTGCCTGGCCTCGTCCTCCGGGGTGTTCAGACAGTCGATGAACGCGAAGATCGTCAGCGCCAGCGGCAGGAGGTAGATCAGGGCCCGGAGCATGGTGGAAAAGTCCCCCCGAGGAGAGTTGGCGGGGCATTCCCCCGCCCCGGTGACGGGCCCAGAGTAGCGGGTGGCCGATACTTGTCCTCATGGCTTACGACGATCTTCGATCCCTCCTCCGGGCTCTGGAGCGCGAGGGCGAGCTCAAGCGCATCAAGGCCGAGGTCGACCCGTATCTGGAGGTCGGTGAGATCGTCGACCGGGTGAACAAGGCCGGCGGGCCCGCGCTGCTCTTCGAGAACGTCAAGGGGTCCTCGATGCCCCTGGCCATGAACGTCTTCGGCACCGACAAGCGGCTGCTCAAGGCGCTCGGGCTGAAGTCCTACGGAGAGATCAGCGAGAAGATCGGCGGGCTGCTCAGGCCCGAGCTGCCGCACGGCTTCGTCGGGGTCCGGGAGGCCTTCGGGAAGCTCGGGTCGATGGTGCACGTGCCGCCCAAGAAGGTGAAGGGCGAGAACGCGCCGGTCCAGGAGGTCGTCCTCACCGGCGACGACGTCGATCTGGACCTGCTCCCCGCGCTGTTCACCTGGCCCAAGGACGGCGGCTCCTTCTTCAACCTGGGGCTCACCCACACCAAGCACCCCGAGACCGGCATCCGCAACCTCGGGCTGTACCGGCTCCAGCGCCACGACCGGCGCACCATCGGGATGCACTGGCAGATCCACAAGGACAGCCGCAACCACTACCAGGTCGCCGCCCGGCGCGGGGAGCGGCTGCCCGTCGCCATCGCGTTCGGCGCGCCGCCCGCCGTCACGTACGCCTCCACCGCGCCGCTGCCCGAGGACATCGACGAGTACCTGTTCGCCGGGTTCCTCCAGGGCAAGCGGATCGAGATGGTCGACTGCAAGACCGTCCCGCTCCAGGTCCCGGCCCATGCCGAAGTCGTCATCGAAGGCTGGCTGGAGCCCGGCAAGACGCTGCCCGAGGGGCCGTTCGGCGACCACACCGGCTTCTACACCCCGCAGGAACCGTTCCCCGCACTGACCATCGACTGCGTGACCATGCGGAAGAGGCCGCTGCTCCAGTCCATCGTGGTCGGCCGGCCGCCGACCGAGGACGGGCCGCTGGGGCGGGCCACCGAGCGGTTCTTCCTGCCGCTCCTCAAGATCATCGTCCCGGACATCGTGGACTACCACCTGCCGGAGGCCGGCGGCTTTCACAACTGCGCGATCGTCTCGATCGACAAGAAGTACCCGAAGCACGCGCAGAAGGTGATGAGCGCGATCTGGGGCGCGCACATGATGTCGCTGACGAAGCTGATCGTCGTCGTGGACTCGGACTGCGACGTCCACGATCTGCACGAGGTCGCCTGGCGGGCGCTCGGCAACACGGACTACGCCCGCGACCTGGTGGTCAGCGAGGGCCCCGTCGACCACCTCGACCACGCCTCGTACCAGCAGTTCTGGGGAGGCAAGGCGGGCATCGACGCGACGAAGAAGTGGCCCGAGGAGGGGTACACGCGGGACGGGGGCTGGCCGGACATGGTCGAGTCGGACCCGGAGACGGCGGCCCTGGTGGACCGCCGGTGGAAGGAGTACGGGCTGTGAGCGCCGCCGAAGCGACCCTGGGATCGGGGCCCGCGCAACCCAGCAGCAAGGTGAAGGCCTTCCTGCGGCTCGTGATGATCGAGCACTCCGTCTTCGCGCTGCCGTTCGCGTACATCGCCGCCCTGACCGCGATGTTCCTCGACGGCGGGGAGATCCAGTGGGTCACGCTGCTGCTCGTCACCGTCGCGATGGTCGGGCTGCGGACGTTCGCCATGGCCGCGAACCGGATCATCGACCGCGAGATCGACGCCCGCAATCCGCGCACCGCGGGCCGTGAGCTGGTGACCGGCGCGGTGTCGGTGAAGTCGGCGTGGACCGGGGCGCTGGTCGCCGTCGTCGTGTTCCTCGGGGCCGCCGCCCTGCTGAACCCGCTCTGCCTGGCGCTGGCGCCGGTCGCGGTGGTCCCGATGGTCGTCTACCCGTACGGCAAGCGGTTCACGAACTTCCCGCATGCGATCCTGGGGCTCGCCCAGGCCATGGGCCCGGTCGGGGCCTGGCTCGCGGTGACCGGCAGCTGGTCGTGGGACGCGGTCATCCTGGGGCTCGCCGTCGGCGTCTGGATCGGCGGCTTCGACCTGATCTTCGCCTGCCAGGACGTGCAGGCGGACCGGGCGCACGGGGTGCTGTCCTTCCCGGCGCGCTTCGGCATCCCGGCCGCGCTGTGGGGCGCGCGGGTGTGCCACGTGGTGACGACGGGCCTGCTGGTCTGGTTCGGCCTCGCCACGGACGCGGAGGTCTTCTACTGGATCGGCATGGCGATCGTCTCGGTCGCCTTCGTGTACGAGCACCGGGTGGTGCGCCCGCACGACCTGTCGCGGCTGAACCGCGCGTTCTTCTCGGTCAACGGCTTCATCGGGATCGCGCTGTTCGTGTGCGCGCTGCTCGATCTGGTGGTGCGCGGGCTCACGGTGTGAGCGGTGCCGGATAGGCTCGGGGGTGTGGATTCCCGGTCTTCAGTGAGTCAGCGGCAGCGAATGCCTTGGATTGTCGGGGTTTCCGGCGCTTCGGGCACCCCTTTCGCCGCCGCGGTGCTGCGCGGGCTGCTGGCGGCCGGGGAGAGCGTGGACCTGGTCGTGAGCCGGGCCTCGCGGCTCACGCTGCTCGACGAGACCGGGATCGGCTACCGCGACGCGCACTGGCGCGAGGACCTGGCGGCCTGGCTGGCGCGGGGCGCGGACGGCAAGCCGGAGACCTTCGACGTGGACCTTTCGGGGGTGCGCCACTGGGCGGCCGGTGATCTGGCCGCGGGGCCGTCCTCGGGGTCGTATCCGGCGAAGGGGATGCTGATCGTCCCGGCCTCGACGGCGTGCGTGGCGGGGGTGGCGCTCGGGCTGTCGAAGGACCTGCTGCAGCGGGCGGCGAGCGTCACGCTCAAGGAGCGGCGGAAGCTGGTCGTCGCGGTCCGGGAGACGCCGTTGAGCGGGCAGACGCTGAAGCAGCTGGTGGCCCTGGACGAGGCGGGCGCGGTCGTGCTGCCCGCCTCGCCGGGCTTCTACGCGGGGGCGACGCACATCCAGGATCTGGTGGACTTCGTCGCGGGGCGGGTGCTGGACGCGGCGGGTGTGCCGCACCGGCTGTACCGCCGCTGGGAGGGGGAGCTGGGGGGTGGCTCCCCGGGCTGACCGGGTGATCCGGGCTTTCCGGGGGTCAGCGCTTCTTGGGCGCGCGCCGGGGGCCGCGGGTGCGGTCGGCCCGGAGGGCGGCGGCGGGGTGGTGGGCACGCGAGCGGTTGGCCAGGTCCTGAAGCTCGCGCATGCGGGCGTAGGCCATCTCGATCGTGTACACGGTGTCGTCACTCCTGAAGATTCGTAAGCGATTTTTGGTTGTGCGAGAAGATTTGCAGGCTTCAATGCCTGTGCACCTTGGATTCTACACGTAGACTCGCGGTACTGCTGAACAATGGAAGGTTTCAGTCACATGGACGCGGTGGACAGGCAGCTCATCCAGGCCCTCCGGGAGAACGGCAGGGCCTCGTACGCCGAGCTCGGGCGGCTCGTCGGGCTCTCCGGGCCCAGCGTCACCGACCGCATCAACCGGCTGGAATCCGCCGGTGTCATCACGGGCTACCGCGCCACCGTCGACGCGGCCTCGCTCGGCCTCGGCGTCACCGCCCTCATCGGCATCTCGCTCTCCGACGCCGCCGACCACGAGGACGTGGCGCACCGGCTGAAGGACCTCGCGGAGATCGAGGACGCGTGGTTCATCGCGGGCGACGACTCGTACATGCTCAAGGTCCGCGTGGGTGACGTGGACGGCCTGGAGAAGACGATCCGCCGTCTCAGCTCCACGAAGGGCGTCTCGCGCACCCGTACCACCATCGTGCTCTCCACCAAGTGGGAGAACCGGGTCGGAGACCTCCCCGAGGAGAGCTAGCGCCCCTCCCGGCAAGCTTTGCCCCGTCGCGTCGTCCAGCACGCACGCTCGCCGCGTTGGCCAAAAGCCCTGGTAGCTCCGCTACAAGGACTTCCGGCCGCCTTGCGACCGCACGCACTGGACGACGCTTCTTGCGGGGCAAACATTGCCGGTCGCGGCGCTAGGCGTACGGTGGCTGGGTTCGGTACGGCGAGGAATTGAGGAGCACTGGTGGACGCGGGACTCAAGCGCGAACTGGAGCAGAAGGTCGAAGCCGGTGAGCGGCTGAGCCGCGAGGACGGGATCGCGCTCTACGAGTCCGACGACCTGGCCTGGCTCGGCGGGCTGGCCCACCAGGTGCGCACGCGCAAGAACGGCGACGTCGTCCACTTCAACGTCAACCGTCACCTCAACATGACCAACGTGTGCACCGCCTCGTGCGCGTACTGCTCCTTCCAGCGCAAGCCGGGGGAGAAGGACGCGTACACGATGCGCATCGAGGAGGCGGTGAAGCTCGCCAAGGCGATGGAGGGCGAGAACCTCACCGAGCTGCACATCGTCAACGGGCTGCACCCCTCCCTGCCGTGGCGCTACTACCCGCGCTCGCTCAGCGCGCTGAAGGAGGCCCTGCCGCAGGTCTCGCTCAAGGCGTTCACCGCCACCGAGATCCACCACTTCGAGACGATCTCCAAGCTCTCCGCCTCGGAGATCCTGGACGAGCTGATCGAGGCCGGGCTCGAATCGCTGACCGGCGGCGGCGCGGAGATCTTCGACTGGGAGGTCCGTCAGCACATCGTGGACCACAACACCCACTGGGAGGACTGGTCGCGCATCCACCGGCTCGCCCACGAGAAGGGGCTGAAGACGCCGGCGACCATGCTGTACGGGCACATCGAGGAGCCCCGGCACCGGGTCGACCACGTGCTGCGGCTGCGTGAGCTCCAGGACGAGACCGGCGGCTTCCAGGTCTTCATCCCGCTGCGCTACCAGCACGACTTCGTGGACATGAAGGACGGCAAGGTCCGCAACAAGCTCCAGGCGCGGACCACGATGGCGACCGGCGCCGAGGCGCTGAAGACCTTCGCCGTCTCCCGGCTGCTGTTCGACAACGTGCCGCACGTCAAGGTGTTCTGGGTGATGCACGGCGTGCAGACCGCGCAGCTCGCGCTCCAGCACGGCGCGGACGACATGGACGGCTCGGTCGTCGAGTACAAGATCACGCACGACGCGGACAACTACGGCACGCCGAACAAGCTGACCCGCGAGGACCTGCTCGACCTGATCCGCGACGCGGGCTTCCGGCCCGTCGAGCGCAACACGCGCTACGAGATCATCCGCGAGTACCCGGGCCCGGACGCGGAGCGGCGCGAGTCGCCGCAGCCCATGCGGGTCTGACCCGGCGCGCGCCGCGCGCGCGGCGCTGCACGTACGAAAGCTCCGGCCACCGTCCCCGGCCGGAGCTTTCTCGCGTTCGGGCGCCGGTTGAACCTGCGACCTGTAATAGTTAATCTGCGCCTATGGCTCTTACATTTGAAGTGGACCCGGCCTACGACCGGTCCCTGCAAGAAGGCATCGTCACGCTCTGGGCCGATGTCTCCAACGCGGGCGGCGCGGTGGGCTTCGTGCCGCCGGTGTCGGAGGAGGACGTCCGGCCGGAGCTGCTCAAGCACCAGGTCGCCCTGACCGAGGGGCGGACCCGGCTGGTCGTCGGCCGCGACGAGGAGGGGCGCGTCGCCGCCACCGCGTTCCTGACGCTCAACACGCACCGGTTGATGCGGCACTGGCTGTGGGCGTACACCGTCATGGTCCACCCACGCCACCAGGGCCGGGGGTACGGCCGCGACCTGATGGAGGCGGTCGCGGACGCGGCGCGCGCGACCGAGGGCATCGAGGCGATCCGGCTGACCTGCCGGGGCGGCACCGGCGCCGACCGCTTCTACGCCGCCTGCGGCTACAAGGAGGTCGGGCGCGTCCCCGGCGCGATCCGGGTGGCCGAGGGCGACGACCGGGACGACGTCTTCATGCTGCTGCCGCTGGGCTGAGCGCCTCGGGACGCAGCCCAGCGAATCGAGCGATTGCGGGGCATGCTTCACTGGTCGGGCAGGACTGTCGTACGTAGAGAGAAGGCCAGCTGTGTCCGCTGCCAAGCCGAGCGCAACGATCCGGTACACCGCGATGCGTCTCAGCATCTTCGTCGGCTGCTTCGTCGTCGCCGCCATCGCCGTTCACTTCGGGGTGATCCCGTCCGGGGTCGGCGGGTCCAACGTCGTCTGGGTCATCCTCCTCGCCCTGGTGCTGTCCGCGCCGCTGAGCTTCGTCCTGCTGCGCAAGCAGCGCGACGAGATGTCCCAGCAGATCGTCTCCTCCGTCGACCGCGCCAAGGCCCGCCTGGAGGCCAACCGCACGCGCGAGGACAGTGTCACGCAGTAAAGGGAACGTAAGCTTCCTCACACCTCGCACCTTTCTCCGTCGAACCCCAGCGCGGGAGCAGCCGCTCCTGTACTGGGGTTTTTCGTGTGTCCAGGCGGAGTTGGGGATTCCGGGCGGCCGGAGGCCGGTGTCTCGCATCAAAGAAGACCTTTGAGGTTCTCAAAGTTCAAGTGTTAACGTGTTCGACATGAAGACTGATGTGCGCCTCCGATCTGCCACGAGCGTCCCGCTCGTGGAGCGCCTTCACGTCGATCTCTGCCGCTGTATGTCCGCGGTCTGTTGCCGCAACGTCTGATACCGGCACCATGCAGCGGCGCCGCCCCTGACGCGGGCGCCGCACCCCCGTCCCCCGCACACCGTCCCCGTGCGTCCCGATGCGTCACATCTGGAGTGTGTCCGTGTCCGCGAACCCCGCGTCCACCGCCGAGAAGCCCGCGGGCTCCGGCTTCCGCATACCCAAGGTCCCGTTCTGGGCCCAGATCGTCGCCGGTCTGGTCCTCGGCGTCCTGCTCGGCTGGCTCGCCCGCAGCCAGGACATCGACTGGCTGTACACCACGCTCGACAAGGTCGGCCACATCTTCGTCCAGCTGCTGAAGCTGGCCGTCGCGCCCCTCGTCTTCTTCGCGATCCTGGTGTCGATCACCAACCTGCGCAAGGTCAACAACGCCGCCCGGCTGGCGACCCGCACCCTGCTCTGGTTCATGATCACCTCGCTGATCGCCGTGGCCATCGGCCTCGCGATCGGCCTGATCACCAACCCGGGCTCCGGCACCGGCCTCACCCCCAAGGACGGCAAGCTCCCCGAGCACGCCGGCTCCTGGCTCGACTTCCTGACCGGCATCATCCCGGACAACGTCGTCACGCCGTTCGCCGAGCTGAACGTCCTCCAGATCGTCTTCATGGCCGCCGTCGCCGGCATCGCCGCCCTGCAGCTCGGTGAGAAGGCGCAGCCGATCCTCACCCTCAGCGAAGCCGTCCTGGAACTCCTCCAGAAGGCCCTGTGGTGGGTCATCCGCCTCGCCCCGCTCGGCACCGTCGGCCTCATCGGCTACGCGATCGCCGACTACGGCTGGGACCTGATCGGCAAGTACGCGACGTTCACCGCCGACGTCTACATCGGCTGCGCCCTGGTGCTGTTCGGCGTCTACCCGCTGCTGCTCGCCACCGTCGCCAAGGTCAGCCCGCTCCAGTTCTTCAAGGGCGCCTGGCCCGCGATCCAGCTGGCGTTCGTCTCGCGCTCCTCGGTCGGCACCATGCCGGTCACCCAGAAGGTCACCGAGCGCCTGGGCGTTCCGAAGGAGTACGCCTCCTTCTCCGTCCCGTTCGGCGCCACCACCAAGATGGACGGCTGCGCCGCGATCTACCCGGCGCTCGCCGCGATCTTCATCGCGCAGATCTTCGACGTGCAGCTGGGTGTCGGTGACTACATCCTGATCGCGTTCGTCTCGGTCATCGGTTCGGCGGCCACCGCCGGTCTGACCGGCGCGACGGTCATGCTGACGCTGACCCTGTCGACCCTGGGCCTCCCGCTGGAGGGCGTCGGCCTGCTGATGGCCATCGACCCGATCCTGGACATGATGCGCACCGCCACCAACGTGGCCGGCCAGGCGCTCGTCCCGGTGATCGTCTCGGCCCGCGAGAAGATCCTGGACCACGACGCCTACAACTCGGCCTCCGCCTCCCCGGTGGACGAGGACGAGGTCCGCGACACCGAGCCGGAGCGCGTCCCGGTCGCCGCCTGATCGCTTCGCATCACCCGAGGGCCCCTTCTCCCGTGCGGAGGAGGGGCCCTCGGCATGGCGGCGCACGACGGGGTCCGCGCGGGCCCCGTACCCTTACCAGGGAGTAGTGCTGCGGGGGCGGGAGGAGTCGGCGTGGGTGCTGTGCGGAACAAGCGGATGCCGCGGGCGGTGCGCGAGCGGCAGATGATGGACGCCGCGGTGCAGACGTTCGGGCAGCGGGGATACCGGGCCGCCTCGATGGACGAGATCGCCGAGCTGGCCGGGGTGTCGAAGCCCCTGGTCTACCTGTACCTGAATTCAAAGGACGAGCTGTTCACCGCGTGCATCCGGCGCGAGGCGCAGGCGCTGCTGGCCGCCGTGCGGGGAGGCGTCGAGCCCGGCCTTCCGGCCGACCGGCAACTCTGGGAGGGGCTGCGGGCGTTCTTCACGCACACCGCGGAGAACCCGGACGGCTGGGCGGTGCTCTACCGGCAGGCGCGGACGCACGGGGAGCCGTTCGCCACCGAGGTCAACGTGATGCGCGAGGAGATCGTCGCGTTCGTGACCGGTCTGATCGGCGCCGCCGCCCGCGAGGCGCACCACGACCCGGCGCTCCCGGACCGGGACGTGGCGGGCCTCGCGCAGGCCCTGGTGGGCGCCGCGGAGGCGCTGGCCGGGTGGGCCAACGAGACCCCGGGCGTCTCGGCCCGGGAGGCGGCGGCCACGTTGATGAACTTCTCCTGGGCGGGCCTGGAGAACCTGATGAACGGCCGCCCGTGGCAGGCGCCTAGTCCGTAGTCCCCGTGAGGTGCAGCCGCGCCCCGTCCGCGCCGCCGCGCAGCTCGAACGCGGTGCCGTCGGTGGCGTACGTGACGGTGCCGGGCAGCAGGACCGGGGCGCGGAAGTCGGCCCGTACGGTGCGCAGCGCGGCCGGGTCCGGGATCTCGGCCAGGCAGCGGGCGACGGTCCACATGCCGTGGGCGATGGCCCGGGGGAAGCCGAAGAGCCGGGCGGTCAGCGGGTGGAGGTGGATCGGGTTGCGGTCGCCGGAGGCCGCCGCGTACCGCCGTCCGAGGCTGCCGGGGAGCCGCCACTCGGTGACGGCGGGGAGCGGCGCGGAGGGCTCTGTCTTCGGGGGCGCTTCCGTACGCGTCGCGTGCCGGGACAGATAGCCGCTGCGGGACTCCCACACGAGCGCGCCCGCGAGCCGCGCCTCGGTCACCACCGTGACTTCGGTGCCGCGCCGGTGCGGGTTCAACTCCTGGGCGTACACCGTGAGTTCGAGCGGGTCCTCCGGGCGGAGGGTGCGGTGGGCGGTGATCTCGATCCAGGTGTGGACGAGGCCGGTGACCGGGAGCGGGAAGTCGCGGCGGGTCATCAGCCGCATGGCCTGGGGGAACGCCATCACGTGCGGGTACGTCACCGGCAGCGGCCCGGTCGCCGGGAAGCCGCAGATCGCGCGGTACGCGGCCAGGCGTTTGGGTGCGGGCGGCGCGGCGGGCAGCCGGAGGCGGTCGGCGGGGAGGGTGGCGCCGGGGCGTCCGGCGCGCTTGAAGGGGGAGGTGACGGCGCCCCGGGCCAGCGAGAGGGTGAGGCTCATCGGGTCACGCACCCAGCAGGCTCTGGCCGCAGACCCGGACGACCTGGCCGTTGACGGCGGCGGACGCGGGCTGGGCGAACCAGGCGATGGTCTCGGCGACGTCGACCGGGAGGCCGCCCTGCGCGAGGGAGTTCATCCGGCGGCCCGCCTCGCGGATGAGGAGCGGGACGGCCGCGGTCATCTTCGTCTCGATGAAGCCGGGGGCGACCGCGTTGACCGTGACGCCGTGGTCGGCGGCGGCGCGCGGGGCCAGCGAGCGGACCAGGCCGATGACGCCCGCCTTGCTGGCCGCGTAGTTGGTCTGGCCGTTGTTGCCGGCGATGCCCGCGATGGAGGCGGTGGCGACGATCCGGCCGCCCCGGTTGACCGCGCCCGCCTTCAGCAGCGCGTCGGTGGTGCGCAGGACGCTGTCCAGGTTGACGTCGATCACCTGGGCCCAGCGGTCGGCGGCCATGTTGGCGAGCCGCCGGTCGCGGGTGATGCCGGCGTTGTGGACCAGGACGTCGAGCCCGTCCGGCGCGGCGGCGGCGATGCGTTCGGCGGCGTCCTCGGCGGTGATGTCGAGGGGGAGCGCGGTGGCGCCGAGGCGGTCGGCGGTGCGCACCAGGTCCTCCTGGGCCTGTGGCACGTCGAGGCAGATCACCCGGGCGCCGTCGCGGGCCAGGACCGAGGCGACGGAGGCCCCGATGCCCCGGGCGGCGCCGGTGACCAGGGCGGTCCTGTCGGCCAGCGGGGCGGCCCAGTCGCGGACCGGGCCGGGGGTGGCGTCGGTGACCTCGATGACCTGGCCGCTGACGTACGCGGACCGGGGCGAGAGCAGGAAGCGCAGGGTGGACTCGGCGGAGGCGACGGCGGACGGGGTGATCCGGACCAGCTGCACGGTCGCGCCCTTGCCGATCTCCTTGCCGAGCGAGCGCGTGAAGCCTTCCAGGGCCTGCTGGGCGGCGGCCTGGTGGTGGTCCTCCGGTGACGGCCGCACCCCGAGGACGACGACCCGGCCGCCCGGGGCCAGTGAGCGGACGACCGGGTGGAGGGCGGCGTGCACCGCGCCCAGCCCGGCCGCGGTGTCCACGGCCGTCGCGTCGAGGACGAGCGCGGCGGGCCGGTCGGCGCGGGCGACGACCTCCAGGCCGGTGGCGGTGAGGAGCGCGGCCACCTCCTCGGTGACCGCGGACGCGCCCGCGGTGAGGTGGAGGACGGGGCCGGTGAGCGTCGGCGTCTCCAGGGTCCAGCGGCGCAGCCGGGCGGGCTGCGGGAGACCGAGCTTCCGGGTGAGGAACTTGCCGGGTGCCGTGCCGGTCAGGTGCAGATAGCGGTCGGCCATTGTCCAGACTCCCTGCTCGGTCGTAGATTTACTCTGGAGTAAGGTTACTCAAGAGTCAGGAGCTGGTCGAGATGAGTTGGTCGAGTTGATTCCCCTCGCACTCCCGCAGCCCCGCCGCGTCGCGGTCATCGGCGGCAGCCGCATCCCGTTTGCCCGCTCCGACGGGCCCTACGCCCAGGTCTCCAACCAGCAGATGCTGACCGCCGCGCTCGACGGCCTGGTCGAGCGATTCGGGCTCCAGGGCGAGCGCGTCGGCGAGTTCGCGGCGGGCGCGGTCCTCAAGCACAGCCGCGACTTCAACCTGGCCCGCGAGACGGTGCTCGGCTCGCGGCTGGATCCGCGCACCCCCGCGTACGACGTCCAGCAGGCGTGCGGCACGGGCCTCCAGGCGGTGATCGCCGCCGCGAACAAGATCATGCTGGGGGCCATCGACTCGGCGATCGCGGGCGGCACGGACACCACCAGCGACGCCCCGCTCGGCGTCAACGACGAACTGCGCCGGCTGCTGCTCTCCGTCCGGCGCGCGAAGTCGGCGGGCGCCCGCGCGAAGGCCCTCACGGGCGTACGCCCCCGGCACCTCGTCCCGGACATTCCGCGCAACGCCGAACCCCGCACCGGGCTCTCGATGGGCGACCACGCGGCGCTCACCGCCCGGCAGTGGGACATCGGCCGCGCGGAGCAGGACCGCCTCGCCGCCACCAGCCACCAGCGGCTCGCCGCCGCGTACGAACGGGGCTTCCTGGACGACCTGGTCGTCCCGTACCAGGGCCTGGAGCGCGACCAGAACCTGCGTCCGGGCTCCACGGTGGAGAAACTCGCCACGCTGAAGCCCGTGTTCGGCACGGACCGCCCCGGTGCCACGATGACCGCGGGCAATTCGACGCCGCTCACGGACGGCGCCGCGACGGTGCTCCTGGCGAGCGAGGAGTGGGCCGAGGCGCACGGCCTGGAACCGCAGGCGTACCTCTCGCTGTACGAGACCGCCGCGGTGGACTACGTGAACGGCGAGGACGGGCTGCTGATGGCGCCCGCGTACGCCGTGCCCCGCCTGCTGGAGCGGGCCGGGCTCGGGATCGAGGACTTCGACCTCTTCGAGATCCACGAGGCGTTCGCCTCCCAGGTGCTGGCCACGCTGGCCGCCTGGGAGAAGCAGGGGCTCGCGCCCGTCGACCGGGACCGGCTGAACGTCGCGGGCTCCTCGCTCGCCACCGGCCATCCCTTCGCCGCGACGGGCGCGCGCATCGTCGCCACCCTCGCGAAGCTCCTCGCGGAGCGGGACGGCCCGGGCCGCGGGCTGATCTCGATCTGCGCGGCGGGCGGCCAGGGAGTCACGGCGATCCTCGAACGCGTGTAGCAGGGCGGTGCGTGGCGCGGCCGGGCCGCCAGGACGAAGGTCCCCCGCCCCGCACCCCCGTACGACAGCAGCGAACCCGCCCGTCCCCCTTGCCGAGGAGCCGCACGTGTCCACGCCACCCGCACCTTCCCCCGCATCCGCCGTTCCCGCCCTGGTCGAGCCGACGATGGAACGGGACGCCCACGGCACCGTCCGGCAGGTCTCCGTACCGGCGTTCGCGCCGCCCGTCCGGCGCGGGTCGCTCGCCGAGATCCCGTTCGACAACGCCCGCGAGGCCCCCGCCGACGCCGTTCTCAGCCGCAAGCAGCCGGACGGCAGCTGGCAGGACGTGTCCGCCGCCGACTTCGCCGCCGAGGTGCTGGCCGTCGCCAAGGGCCTGATCGCGGAGGGGCTGCGCGGTGGCGACCGGATCGCGATCATGGCGCGTACGACGTACGAGTGGACGCTGCTCGACTTCGCGGCCTGGGCGGCCGGACTGGTCACCGTGCCGATCTATCCGACCTCGTCCGCCTTCCAGGCCCGCTGGATTCTCCAGGACTCCGGGGCCGTGGCCTGCGCGGTCGAGACCGCCGACCAGGGCCGGATCATCAGCCAGGAACGGAAGCAGCTGCTCGGGCTCGCGCACCTGTGGCAGTTCGACACGGGCGCCCTCGGGCGGCTGAAGAAGCTCGGGCAGCACCTCCCGGACGACGTGGTCGCCGAGCGCCGCGCGACCCTGGAGCCGGAGACTCCGGCGACCCTGATCTACACCTCGGGGACCACGGGCCGGCCGAAAGGGTGCGTGCTGACCCACGGCAATTTCTTCGCCGAGGTCGACAACGCCATCGAGCTGCTGCATCCGGTCTTCAAGTCGGTGAGCAAGTACCCCGCCTCGACCCTGCTGTTCCTGCCGCTGTCGCACGTCTTCGGCCGGATGGTCGCGATCGGCTGCCTGCGCGCCCGGGTCCGCCTCGGCCACGCGCCGTCGATCCGGACGGAGGACCTGCTCGCCGACCTGGCCGGCTTCAAGCCGTCGTTCCTGCTGGCGATCCCGTACGTCCTGGAGAAGGTCTACAACACGGGCCGGGCCACCGCCGAGAAGATGGGCCGCGCCTCCTCCTTCGACCGGGCCGCCCGGATCGCCCAGCGCTACGGCCAGGCCGTCGAGGCCGCCGAACACGGCACCGGCCCCGGCCCCGGCCTCGGGCTGCGCGCCGCCCGGGCGCTGTACGACCCGCTGGTCTACCGCCGCATCCGGGCGGCGCTCGGCGGGCACGTCCGGTACGCGATCTGCGGCGGCTCCCCGCTGGGGCGGCGGCTCGCGGCGTTCTACGCGGGCGCCGGAATCCAGATCTTCGAGGGCTACGGCCTGACCGAGACGACCGCCGCCGCCACGGTCACCCCGCCGCTCAAGCCCCGCCTGGGCACGGTCGGCTGGCCGATGCCCGGCACCGCCGTACGCATAGCCGAGGACGGGGAGGTGCTGCTGAGCGGCGGGCAGGTGTTCCAGGGGTACTGGGACGCGGAGCGCGGGGCCGCCGTGCCCGTGGCGGCCGGCGGCTGGTTCGCGACGGGGGACCTGGGCGCGCTCGACGACGACGGCTACCTCACGATCACCGGCCGCAAGAAGGACATCATCATCACGTCCGGCGGCAAGAACGTCACCCCGGCCCCGCTGGAGGACTGGCTGCGCGCCCATCCGCTGGTCAGCCAGTGCATGGTCGTCGGTGACAACCGCTCCTTCGTCACGGCCCTGATCACGCTGGAGGCGGACGGGCTCGCGCACTGGTGCCGGATGCGCAAGAAGCAGGACGTCCCGATGCGCGACCTCGTCCACGACGAGGAGCTGCGCACCACGCTCCAGCGCGCCGTGGACGAGGCCAACCGCCTGGTCTCCCGCGCCGAATCGATCCGCAAGTTCACCGTGCTGCCGGTGGACTTCACGGAGGAGGCCGGGCACCTCACCCCGTCCCTGAAGCTGAAGCGGGACGCGATCGCGCGGGACTTCGCGGGGGAGATCGAGGCCCTGTACCGGAAGTGAGGCCGCGTCAGGCCGGGGGCTCCGGGGCCTTCGTGTGGAGGATGGCGCGGGCCTGCTCGGCGGCGCGCGCTATCGACTCGGAGACGAAGTCCAGGTAGCGGGACATGTTCTCCAGGCGGGCGCCCGCCGCCGTGTCCGCGCCGAAGACGGGGACGCCCTCGCGGGCGGTCGTGGCGAGCTGGGCGGTCGAGTGGGCGCTCGCCATCATCGACTGGTGCATGATGTCGTCGTCGACGACGTACCGTTCGCGGCGCCCCTCGCGCTCCCGGCGGACCATGCTCTGGGTCTCCAGGAACGCCACCGCCTTGGACACGGAGGCCGGGCTGACCTTCAGGCGGGCGGCGAGCTCGCCGGCGGTGAGGCTGCCGCTGTCACTGAGGATCAGGGCCGCGAGGACCCTCGACATCATCTGGGGTGCGCCCGAGGCCGTCAGGACGGTCGTGAGGATCTCCTCGTACGCGCGTACCGCCTGGGCGTCCCGGCCGTGCGGCTGCGGGTCCGGGCGCGCGTCGCGGGGCGCGGAGCTCTTGCGCCGGTGGGCGCGCTGCTCGGCGGTGCGGTGGGCGACGTCGGCGCGGTAGCCGGCGGGACCGCCGTTGCGCGTCACCTCGCGGGTGATGGTCGAGGTGGGGCGGTCCAGCTGCCGGGCGATCTCGGCGTAGGCCAGGCCGTCGGCGAGGCCCCGGCCGATCTGGCGGCGTTCCTGCTGGGTGAGCCTGCCTCCCGGCATCGCGTACTCCTTCGTGGCGCGGGCCCGGCCGTGCGGTGGCCGGTGGGCCGACTATAGCGTTCGCCGACAGTTCATTGCAACGAATCCTCGCTCTCCCGTTGCGTTATGTCTGAGCTCATTGCTCCAACTTCTCTATTCTGACGTGCGGTTACGCGGATCTGGCGCAACAAGTGTGTTGCCGGGATCGTGAACGCAACGTAGCGTTTCTCTCATCGGAAAGCGCGAGTCGCTCGGACTCGCACACCGCACAAGGAGCGCATCATGCAGAAGTTCGACACCCCCGCCGTCGTCACCGCCCACGTCGACATCTCGGCCGGCCACATCCGGTTCATCGCCGCCGACCGCACCGACACCGTGGTCGAGGTCCTGCCCGCCGACGCCTCCAAGAGCCGCGATGCGAAGGCCGCCGGCCGCGTCGAGGTCGCGTACGCCGACGGCGTCCTGAACATCCGGACCGCCAAGGAGGGGCGCAACCGGCTCCTCGGCGAGACCGGCTCCGTCGAGATCACCGTCCAGCTGCCCGCCGGGTCGCACGTCGAGGCGAAGGCCGGGGCCGCCGAGTTCCGGGGCGTCGGGCGCCTCGGGGACGTCGTCTTCGAGGGCGGATACCGCTCCGTCAAGGTGGACGAGGCCGCGAGCGCCCGGATCTCGGCGCACGACGGTGCCGTGATCGTCCGCCGCCTCACCGGCCCCGGCGAGCTCAGCACCCAGCGCGGCGACGTGACCGTCGAGGAGGCCACCCGCGGCGAGCTGATCCTCAGCACCCAGGCCGGCGACATCACGGTCGGCGCGGCGCGCGGGGTCCCGGCCGTGCTCGACGCGGGCACCGTCGTCGGCCGCATCGACAACGCGCTGAGGAACGACGGCGCGCCCGGCCTGACCATCCGGGCGACCACCACCAAGGGCGACATCACCGCCCGCAGCCTCTGACCAGCCCCCACCCCGTAGAAGCAAAGGAGCCACACCCATGACGAACCCGGCCATCGCGGCGAACGGACTGCGCAAGGCGTACGGCGAGAAGACCGTGCTCGACGGGATCGACCTCAGCATCCCGGCCGGAACGGTGTTCGCGCTGCTCGGTCCGAACGGCGCGGGCAAGACGACCGCCGTCAAGATCCTCTCCACACTCATCCCACCAGGCCAAGGGTCGGGCGCGATCAGCGTCGGGGGCCACGACCTGGCCACCGACCCGCAGGCGGTGCGCGCCGCCATCGGTGTCACCGGTCAGTTCTCCGCCGTGGACGGCCTGATCACCGGCGAGGAGAACCTGCTCCTGATGGCGGACCTGCACCACCTGCCGAAGGCCGAGGGGCGGCGCGTCACCGCCGAGCTCCTGGAGCGCTTCGACCTCACGGACGCGGCGAAGAAGCCCGCGTCCACCTACTCCGGCGGCATGAAGCGCCGCCTCGACATCGCGATGACCCTCGTCGGGAATCCGCGCGTGATCTTCCTGGACGAGCCGACCACCGGGCTCGACCCGCGCAGCCGGCACAGCATGTGGCAGATGATCCGCGGTCTGGTGGGCGACGGCGTGACCGTCTTCCTCACCACCCAGTACCTCGAAGAGGCCGACGAACTCGCCGACCGCATCGCCGTCCTGCACAACGGGAAGCTGGTGGCCGAGGGCAGCGCCGAGGAGCTGAAGCGGATCGTGCCCGGCGGGCACGTCAGGCTGCGGTTCAGCGACCCCGCCGCCTACCGCGAGGCGGCGGCCCACCTCGGCGGTGACGCCGTCCGCGACGACGCCGCGCTGGCCCTGCAACTCCCCAGCGACGGTACGCAGAGCATTCTGCGCTCCATCCTCGACCGGCTGGACGCCGCCGGGATCGAGGCCGACGAGCTCACCGTGCACACCCCCGACCTGGACGACGTGTTCTTCGCCCTCACCGAGGCCGACACCTCCGCCACCGTTCCCGCCCCGACCAAGGAGTCCGTCCGATGAGCACCTTCTCCCTCGCCGTGCGCGACTCGTCCACGATGCTCCGCCGCAACCTCCTGCACGCCAGGCGCTACCCCTCGCTCACCCTCAACCTGCTGCTCACCCCGGTGATGCTGCTCCTGCTGTTCGTCTACATCTTCGGCGACACCATGAGCGGCGGCGCGGGCCGCGACGCGTACATCGCGTACATCGTGCCCGGCATCCTCCTCATGACCATCGGCTCGACCACCGTCGGCACCGCCGTCTCGGTCTCCATGGACATGAGCGAAGGGATCATCGCCCGCTTCCGCACCATGGCCATCCACCGGGGCTCGATCCTCTTCGGCCATGTGGTGGGCAGTGTCCTGCGGACGCTGATGAGCGTCGTCTTCGTCGGGGCGGTCGGGGTGGCCATGGGCTTCCGCTCCACCGACGCCACCGTCCTGGAATGGTTCGGCGCCCTCGGACTGCTCGCCCTGTTCGCCCTGGCCTTCACCTGGATCGCCGTGGGCATGGGCCTGGGCAGCCCCAACGCGGAGGCCGCCAGCAACAACGCGACGCCGCTGATCCTGCTGCCCCTGATCTCCAGCGCCTTCGTCCCGCTGGACTCGATGCCCGGCTGGTTCCAGCCGATCGCCGAGTACCAGCCCTTCACCCCGGCGATCGAGACCCTGCGCGGGCTGCTGCTCGGTACGGAGATCGGCAACAGCGGCTGGATCGCGCTCGGCTGGTGCGTGGGCCTCGCGGTCCTCGGCTACTACTGGTCCAGGGCGCAGTTCGACCGGGAACCGAAGTAGGAACCGCTCGGCCGGCCGGGAACCTCACCCCGGCCGGCCGACGCGCGCGTCCAGGCGGGCCAGCACCTTGCGGCCCGCCCTTCGCACGCCCACCGGGACCAGCGCCGCCCGCCCCGGCACCCGCACCCCGCCCGTGAAGGCGACCAGGGTGTGCCCGGGGCGGGCGGCCGACGGCGTGGCCGCGATGCCGATGAGCACGAAGCGGCTCTGGAGCCACAGCCAGCCGGGCCGCCGCACCCCGTGGAAGCGGGCGCGCATCCCGAACCGGCTGCGGGCCACCGCCTCGACCCGGTCCCCGTCGGCGCGGGTCAGCCGCAGCCGCCGCATGTCGGGGACCAGGAGCGCGAGTTCACCGCCGATGTCGGCGAGCAGGGGCTCCACGGCGGCGCACGGCGCGGCGATCTCGCGGGTGGTGACGCGGGCGCCGGGCACCCCGGCCGCGAGGACGCGGAGGCGGCGGACCGGGTCCAGGGGGGCGGCGTCGGGCCACCGGTCGAGCGGGGTCTCGGTCATGACGTCCATGCCTTCCGGAAGGAGTCCCGGGCGCGGGACAGACGGGACTTGACGGTGCCGACGCGGAGTCCGAGCAGGGCGGCGGCGGACCGTTCGTCCAGCCCCTCCACGTCACGCAGCACGAGCACGGCGCGGTGCTCCGGGCTCAGCCGGGCCAGCACGTCCCCGATGTCGGCGGCCAGCTGGGGATCGCCGCGCTGGGGCAGCGTCGCGAGGTCGGCGGGCACGGACCGGGCCCCGCGCCGGGCGACCCGGACCGCCTCCCGGCAGGCGATCGCCCGCACCCACCCGTACAGCGCGGCCGGTTCCCTCAGCGAGCGCAGGCCCCGGAAGACGGCGACCAGGGTCTCCTGGACGGCGTCGGGCCCGTCGGCGAGCGCGATCGGGGCGCAGATGCGGCCGGCGTACGGGGCGAGGACGTCCAGCAGCTCGTTCATGGCGAGCGTGTCGCCGCGCTGGGCGGCCACCACCAGGCGGAGCGCGCGGTTGCGTTCGGCGTCATCGGGCACGGACGGGGGTCTCCTTCCCGGTCGCCGTGCGGGGCGTGGCGGCGGTCTCTTTTCCGGCCGCCACCCGGAGCGCGGCGGCGGCGAGCAGCAGGCAGAGCGGTGTGTACAGGACCCGGTTGAGCAGCTGGAAGGTCTCCCCGGACGCCGCGTCCAGCCCGGTGCGCAGGCCCACCGCCCAGCCGATGCCGACGAGCCCGCGCAGCGCGGTGCCGCAGGCGACGGCGAGCGTACCGGCCTGGAGGAGGCGTCCGGACCGGTGGGTGCCGCCCAGCCGCGCGCGGGCGGCGACCAGGGCCGCGCCGCCGAACAGCGCTGCGGCCAGCGGCAGTACGACGGGCGGGGTGAACGGGGCGTCGATGCCGAGCACCGCGTACGAGAGGGCCCGCGCGTCCCCGGCGGGCCAGGTGCTCCCGGTGGACCAGAGCACGTGCAGCAGCCCGTCGGCGGTGAGGACGCCGGCGACGGTCAGGGCGGCGGCGCGGGTGGTGAAGGCCATGGTGACTCCTCGGTGGGGGAGGGCGGCAGGACGCCCGGATCACCCCACAGAGGAACCGGGACGCGGATTCGTTCCGGCGCCTTGCGGACTTCATTTATCTCGCTTTCAAGCATCTTGACATCAAGAGAATATCCGGGCAGGCTTCCGCGAGTCGATAGGTCTCTTGATGTCGAGATACTTGGGGGTACGGCGTGGGGCGGGTCCGGGAACAGGCGGGGTTGCTCGCTCAGCTGCGGAACCCGCCGGGCGGCAGGGACGCCCGGATCATGCTGCGCGCCCTGGCCGTCGACCGCACCGGCACCGGCCTGTGGGCGGCCTCCTCGGTCCTCTACCTCACCTTCGTCACCCACCTCAGCGCCCAGCAGATCGGCGTCCTGCTCGGTACGGCGGGCGTCGCGGGCATCGCGGGCTCCCCGCTCGCCGGGCGCCTCGCGAGCCGCTTCCCGGTGCGCCCGCTGCTGATCGGCTGCCACCTGCTGCGCCTGGTGACACTCACGCTGGTGCTGCTCTGTACGCGGTTCGAGGCGCTGCTCGTCGTGGTCGCCGTGACGTATCTGGGGGACAGGGCGGCCAAGACCCTGGAGATGCTGTTCGCCACCCGCGCGGCGGGCGAACGGCGCGCCGCCTACCAGGCGTTGTCCCGCAGCGCCGCCAACGCGGGCTACGGGCTGGGCGCCGGACTCGCCGCGATCGGCCTGGCGGCCGGAACGGCGGACGCGTACCGCGCGCTGATCCTCGGCAACGCGCTCTCCTTCCTCGTCGCCGCCGCGCTGGTGTGGCGTACGGGGGAGCCGGGCGGGGCGGTGAAGGCGGCCCGGTCCGGGGCGGGCCCGTCGAGCGCCACGAGTCCCTGGCGGGACCGGGGCTACCTCCGCTTCGTGCTCCTCGACATCCCGATGAACCTGGACGACTCCGTGCTCGGCGTCGGCCTCCCGCTCTGGCTCGTCACCCGCACCTCCGCCCCGCACGCCCTCGTCCCGGCCTTCCTGGTCATCAACACCGTGCTGGTCGTCCTGCTCCAACTCACCGTCTCCCGCCGGGCGGAGGGCCCGCGCGGAGCGACGCGGGCGGTGCTGCTGTACGGCGTCCTGCTCTTCGCCACCTGTGCCCTGCTGGCCGCGTCCACCGGTTGCGGCACCTGGGCGGCGGCCGGGGCCCTGCTCGCGGCGGCGGTCCTGGTCACGACGGCGGAGCTGATGCGCTCGGTCAGCTCCTGGGAACTGGCCGTCCTGCTCGCCCCGCCGGACGAACGGGCCGCCTACCTGGGTGTGGCGGGCATGTCCCAGTCCATCCAGAAGTCGGCGGGCCCGCCGCTGCTCACGGGCGTGGTGATGGCCGCGGGGCCGGGGGGATGGCTGGCGCTGGGAGTGGCGGTGGCGGGGCTGGCGGTGTGGCAACGGCGGGGTTGCGAGCGCCGGTTGCGGGCGACGGGCTCCCTCGATGCGGTGGCCGCGCGCGTGGGCTGAAGCGCCCCGCTCTACGCTGTGCCGACGCGCCCGCCCCGGAGGCCGGGGCGGGCCGCGATGAGGAGGGGACATGCGAAGACACGTGCTGTGGAGCACGGTGGCCGCCGTGGCGGCCATGACCGTGCTCGGCACGACGGCGGCCAACGCCGAGGGGCGGGGCGACATCCGGGTCACGAAGGGGGTGACCAACAACGGCAAGAGTGTGATCGTGGGAGTCAGCAGGGACGTGACCTTCCCGGTCAAGCTGACGGTCAAGGACGACTCCGGTGTGAAGAGCCTGCGCGAGATCTGGGCGAACAGCTCCACGACGCACTGGGGCGCCCCGCCGGAGTGGGACGGCGCCACCTGCAAGAAGGTGAGTGCCACCACGTCGGAATGCACGGCGACCATGCGTTTCGTACCGGAGTACATGCCTGGCTACAGCGAGGAAAACGCCAACGGCGCGGCCGGCCGTTGGTGCACATACGGCAACGTGAAGGCAAACGACGGCGACTACTGGATCTTCGACTGCGTCGCCCCGTTCAGCCTCAAGCGCGCCACGACCCTGACCGCCGCCGCGACCGGCCCGAGCCCGCTCACCGGCGGCAAGCAGGTCAAGGTCACCGGCACGCTGAGCCGGGCCGACTGGGAGGCGCTGAAGTACCGGGGATACGCCGGTCAGAGCGTCCAGCTCCAGTTCCGGAAGGCGGGCGCGAGCGCGTACCAGACCGTGAAGACGGTGAAGACGAACAGCACGGGCCGCCTCTCCACGACGGTGACCGCGAGCGGTTCGGGAAGCTGGCGCTGGTTCTACCCCGGTACGTCCACCGCCGCACAGATCGCCTCGGCCGGTGACACGGTGACGCTGGGACCGGCGACGATGCGCGCGCCGTACGTCATGCACGCGGCCACCCGGGGCTGACGCTTCTTTGGAGGCGGCCGGGTGACCGCGTACCCGGCCGCCCGCCTGTACGGTCTCGGTTTCACGCCCCTGACCGCATACGTTGGAGCGTCACGGGACAACGACGGAGGTGCCTTCGTATGCGGATCGCCACCACGATCTTCCTCACCGACGAGACGATCACCCCGGTGCGGCTGGCGCACCAGCTCGAACAGCGCGGGTTCGCCGGGCTGTACCTGCCCGAGCACACCCACATCCCGGTGAGCAGGGACACCCCCTACCCGGCGGGCGGCGAGCTGCCCCGAGAGTACGGACGCACCCTCGACCCCTTCGTCGCCCTCGCCCAGGCCGCGGCGGTGACCGAGCGGCTGGCCCTGGGCACGGGCATCACCCTGATCGCCCAGCACGACCCCATCGACCTGGCCAAGCAGATCGCCACCCTGGACCACCTCTCCGGGGGCCGCTTCACCCTCGGCATCGGCTACGGCTGGAACGTCGAGGAGGCCGCCGACCACGGCGTCGAGTGGTCCACCCGCCGCCGCCTGGGCCGCGAGCGGCTTGCCCTGATGCGGGCGCTGTGGGCCGCGGAACCCACGGCGTACGAGGGCGAGTTCGGCTCCGTACGCGCCAGCGAGGCGCACCCCAAGCCGCACCGCCCGCAGGGCCCCCGCACCCTGATCGGCGGCGCGGCGGGCCCCGGGCTGTTCGCCCACATCGCGGAGTCCGCCGACGGCTGGCTCCCCATCGGCGGCAGCGGCCTCACGGACTCCCTGCCCCGCCTCCGTACCGCCTGGGAAGCGGCGGGCCGCGACCCGAAGGACCTCCACGTCGTCCCGTACGCCGTCCTTCCGTCCCCCGGCAAGCTGGCCCGCTTCGCGGACCTGGGCATCGAGGAGGTCGTCCTCCAACTGCCCCCGGCCGAGGAGCCGGAGGTGCTGCGGACGCTGGACGCGTACGCGGCGTATCTGTAGGACCCGCTGTTGCTCCGCCCCACGAGAGGGACCCCTGTGGACACCACCTACGACGCACGGCTGGCCGCGTTCTCCCGTGAGCGGCTGGACGGGCTGCCCGTGCCGGACGACCTGCGGGTGCTGCTGCTCGCGCACTGGGAGGGCCGCACGGACTTCGACCACCTGCTGGGCCTGGAGCACTTCGAGGAGGGCGAGCTCCATCCCTTCCTGGACACCGGCTACCTGAGCGAACAGGAGCTGGCCGACCCGGAGATGCAGGCCGTCAACGCGGGGACGGCGCGGATGGTGGAGTACGTGAAGCTCGTGGCCAAGGGCGGCAAGGGCTGGGTCGGGTACTGGGTCCATCCGGACGAGCCGGGACAGCGGCCCATCGAGCTGGACACGGAGTTCACCCTCTGGCAGACGACCGGCTCCACCCTGACGGAGGCCCTCGCCTTCGAGCAGTCCGCCTTCCAGGACGAACCGGACGAGCACGTCGCGTTCGGGCAGCTGGCCGCCGAACTGGCCGCACTGGGGCTCCCGCTGGGCACGACGGACTACGACGCGCTGGACGACAGCGACTTCGTGGTGGACCCGGAGAAGCTGATGGAGACCCTGATCGAGGCGGAGCGCGCCGCGCGCGGGCTGGGGTGACGAGCGGCGCTCAGGACCGGCGCGCCACGAACACGAACTCCAGGCCGGGGCGGTCGGGCGCCTCGCGGATGTCCTCCACGGTGTAGCCCTCCCGCGTCTCGAACACCAGCCGCCCTCCGGGGCGCAGTGCCTCGTGGGCGCCCCGGAGCGTGGCCCGCCAGTCCCCGGGCTCCACGATGGCCTGGGCCACGTTCGCGGTCATCGTCGCGAGGTCGACGCGCAGGGGCGGAAGGGTCGTGGCGTCACCGCAGATCCAGCGGACGCGCTCACTGCCCGGCTTGGCCCGGGCCACGTCGATCGACGCCCGGGCGGGATCGACACCGACGACCTCCTTCCCGCGTGCCGCCAGCAGCAGGGCGAAGACGCCCGTCCCGCAGCCGATGTCCAGTACGCGGTGCGCGTCGAACTCCTCCGCCATCCGCACATACGCGTCGAGGTCGCCGCGGTCCGGGTCGAGCGGGTCGTAGAGCGAGGCGAGGAGCGGGTGGGCGAAGCAGTCGTCAGCCATGGCGTCGAACGTATGCGGGGCCCGACCGGGCGGCGAGTGGGTTTCGAGCGCGCGCTGGCGGTGGATGTACGGCCGGGGGCCGCTCCCCGACGGTTTCGGTCGTCCGTTCGGACCCCGGTGATAGCTTGGCAGGCCAGTTCTTGGCGTGTACATCGATGCTTGGGGGACCCATGAAGCAGTCCGTGCGGAGTCGGACGGTGGCCGGAGCGGCGGCCGGGACGCTGGCGCTGTTCTTCGTCTCGGGCTGTTCGTTCAGCTTCGGGGGCGACCTGGTCGTCAAGAAGGAGGAGGTCGCCAAGCAGGTCTCCGCCGGACTGGAGAAGCAGGTCGGGCGCGCGCCCGAGGACGTGACCTGCGAGGACGACCTCAAGGGGAAGGTCGGTGAGTCGGTGCGCTGCACGCTCACCGACGGCGGCAAGAAGCTCGGCGTGACGGCGACCGTGAAGTCCGTCGACGGTAAGAAGGTGAACATGGACTTCAAGGTGGACGACAACGCCGGAGCAGGAAGCGGCGCCTCCGCCGACCCCCAGCCCAGCGACTCCGCCCAGCCGTCCGACCCGGCGGGTGCGGACAGCGCCTCCGGCTCCGTGGACAAGGCCGAGGTCGCCCGCCAGGGCAAGGCCGCCCTCGCCGCCCAGGTCGGCAAGCAGCCCGACGCCTTCTCCTGCCCGGAGAACCTGCCTGCCAAGGTCGGCGCCACGATCCGCTGCCAACTGGCCGACAGCGGCAAGCAGTACGGAGTGACGGTCACCGCGAAGTCGGTGGTCGGCGGCAAGGTCAACATGGACTTCAAGGTGGACGAGACGCCGGGCGGCTGAGGGGCCGGGCCGGGCACCCCAGCGCGGTGAGGCCCTACGCCCCCGTCAGCACCACCAGCTCCCGCGTCGCCCGTGTCATCGCCACGTACCGGTCCACCGCCCCGCCGACCCCCTCCCCGAAGGACTCCGGCTCGACCAGGACCACGAGGTCGAACTCCAGGCCCTTGGAGAGGGACGGCGTCAGCGCGCGGACCCGGGGCGACGGCGGGCGGAAGTCCGCCGGGGCGCCGATGACGCAGGCGGTGCCCTCGGAGTGGGTCGTCAGCCAGGTGGCGAGGACGGCGGGCAGGTCCGTGACCGGGCCGTGGGCGACGGGGATGCCGCTGCCGCGGATGGACACCGGGACGTTGGCGTTCGGCAGGGCGGCCCGGATGACCGGCTCCGCGGCCGTCATGATCTCCTCCGGTGTGCGGTAGTTGACGGTCAGCGACGACAGCGTGATCCGGTCGAACCCGGCCCGTTCCAGCCGCTCCCGCCACGACTCCGTGAAGCCGCGCCGGGCCTGCGCGCGGTCCCCGACGATCGTGAAGCTGCGCGAGGGGCACCGCTGGAGCAGCATCTGCCATTCCGCATCGGTCAGTTCCTGCGCCTCGTCCACCACCACATGGGCGAACGGGCCCGCCAGAGCGTCCCGTTCGGCGGTGGACAGCGCGTCCGGGTCGAGCAGCGTGTCCTGGAGGTCCCGGCCGCGCAGCATCCCCACCGCGCCCTGGCTCTCGTCGATCTCCGCGTTCTCCAGGAGGCTGTCGATCGCCTCGGCCCGGCGGGCCCGCTCGGCGGCGGCCGTCGCCTCGTTCCGGCGCCTGCGGCGGGCCGCGTCCGGGTCCCCGAGCCGCTGCCGGGCGGCGTCCAGGACCGGCAGGTCGGAGACCGTCCACGCCTGGGGCTCGGAGCGCTGGAGCCGGGCCACCTCCTCGCGGGTGAGCCAGGGCGCGCAGGTGCGCAGATAGGCCGGGACGGACCAGAGGTCGCCGACCAGCTCCGCCGCGTCCAGCAGGGGCCAGGCCCGGTCGAAGGCCGCCATCAGCTCGCGGTCGCGCAGCAGCGCCCGGCGGACCAGGTGGTCCGGGACGTCCTCGTCCTGCCGGTCCGCGTGCTTGTCGGCCAGGATCGTCAGGATCTCCTCCAGGACCGCGTCGCGCGCCTCGTTGTGGGGGACGCCCGGCGCCGACTCGAAGGCCACCGCCCACTCGGCGGCGGTCAGCCGGACGTCCGCCCAGGGCGTCGTCACGGTCAGGCCGTCGGACGGCGGCTCCTCGTAGAACGCGACGGCCGCCTCGACCGCCCGCACCAGCTCCGCCGACGCCTTCAGCCGGGCCGCTTCCGGATCGGGCTCCGGCACGGCCGCCGCGCCCTCCGGGACGAGGTCGCGCAGGGTGCACGTACGCACCCCGTCCTCACCGAGGCTCGGCAGCACATCGGCCACGTACCCCAGATACGGCTGGTGCGGGCCGACGAAGAGGACGCCGCCGCGCCGGTGCCCGAGGCGCGGGTCCGCGTGCAGGAGGTACGCGGCGCGGTGCAGGGCGACGACCGTCTTGCCGGTGCCCGGGCCGCCGTCCACGACCAGCGCGCCGCGCGAACCGGCCCGGATGATCGCGTCCTGGTCCGCCTGGATCGTGCCCAGCACGTCCCGCATCCGGGCCGACCGGTTGGTGCCCAGGCTCGCGATGAACGCCGACTGGTCGTCCAGCGCGGCGTGCCCGGCGAAGGCGTCCGGGGCGAACACCTCGTCCCAGTAGTCGCTGACCCGGCCGCCGGTCCACCGGTAGCGGCGGCGGCTCGCCAGGCCCATCGGGTTGCCGTGCGTAGCTCCGAAGAACGGCTCGGCGGCCGGGGAGCGCCAGTCCGTCAGCAGACGGCGGCCCTCGCTGTCCGTGAGGCCGAGCCGTCCCACGTACACCGGCTCGGAGCCGTCCGCCCCGGCCATGTGGCCGAGGCACAGGTCCAGGCCGAAGCGGCGCAGGGTGCGCAGCCGGGCGGTCAGCCGGTGGATCTCCGCGTCCCGGTCCATCCCCTGCCGCCCCAGCCCGCCCGGGGCGCGGCGGGCGGTGTCGAGGGCGGCGGTCAGTTCGGCGACGGTCTCCTCCAGGCAGCGCGCGATCGCCGCGAAGTGGAGCTCGTCCCCGGCGATCAGGGCCGGGTCCGCCTTGGCCGCGGCGCGGTCGCCGGTCAGCGCGAAGGAGCTCGTGGTGGCGGTGGTGTGCGTGGGTTCGGGCACTACGTGAAACTCCCCAATGCCGCAGGTGGCTGGCTCGGATCAGCGATTGTGCGGGACGAGGGGGGCCTTGCGGCAAGGCCCCCCTTGCGCTATACGTTGAGAGTGGCCGGAGGTGACTGTCCCTTCCCGGCCCGCCGGTGAACACACCCGGCAGCCCGCAGCACCTCTCCCGCCCCGCCCGTCCTGCCGCGTCATTGGCAGGCACACGGCATACTGGGCCGCCGGAACACGGGGGGAGCGCCGAGCACATGGCGTACGGAGCGGACGGGCCGGAGCTGCCCGAGCGGGTCGGCGGATACGCCGTGGAGCGGCAACTCGGCGCCGGGGGCATGGGAGTCGTCTATCTGGCGCGGTCCCGGGGCGGGCGCGCCGTCGCCGTGAAGGTGGCGCGGTCCGAACTCGCCACCGACGCGCACTTCCGCGAGCGGTTCCGCGCGGAGGTCGAGGCGGCCCGGAGCGTCGGCGGCTTCCACACGGCACCGGTGGTCGACGCGGACCCCGACGCGGCCGCCCCCTGGCTGGCCACGGCCTACATCCCCGGCCCCACGCTCTCCGCCCTCGTGGAGGCCGAGGGGCCCATGGACGAGCCGCGGCTGCGGCAGCTGGGGGCCGCCCTCGCCGAGGCGCTGGCTGCCATCCACCGCTGCGGGCTCGTCCACCGCGACCTGAAGCCGGGCAACATCATCATGGCGGCGGACGGGCCGCGCGTCCTGGACTTCGGCATCGCCAGGGCCCTGGAATCGACCCGGCTCACCGCGACCGGAATGGCCTTCGGGACGCCGGGGTTCCTCGCCCCCGAGCAGGCCCAGGGCCTCCAAGTCGGCCCCCCTGCCGATGTGTTCGCCCTGGGTGCCGTGCTCGTCGCGGCGGCGGGCGGCAGCGCGTTCGGGGCGGGGACGCCCATGGGGATGATGTACCGGTCGGTGCACGAGGCGCCGGATCTGGACGCGGTGCCGGAAGGCGTACGGGACGTGGTGGCGGCCTGCCTGGCGAAGGAGCCCGGCGACCGGCCCGGCCCGGATGCCCTGCTGGACCTGTTCGCGCCCGGCGGCCCGGCGTACGTCCCGACCATGCCCGTACGGTCGCGGCAGCCCGGGGAACCGGCCGACGCGACCCCGCCGAGCCTCGCCGCGCCCCCGGCCGGCGCGACGCCGCCGGGGCACGCCGCCGGGGCGACCCCCTCGCAGCACCCCCTCGCACCCGCGCCCCCCGCCTACCCGCCGGGCGCCGGGGCCCCGTCCCCGTACCCCCCGATGGCGCCGTCCCCCTACGGCCCGTCCCCGTACACGCCCTCGCCCTATCCGCCCGCCGCCGCGACCCACAACCCTTACGCACAGGGGCCCGGTGCGGGGCCCTGGCAGCAGGCGGGGCCCGGCGGGCCCGTCACCGACATCGGGTTCGTCGGCGTGGGCACCGACAGCTCGCTGGTGATCGACGCGCTGGGGGTCGAGTTCCAGGCGAAGAACGGCCTTGAACTGCAGTTCTCCTGGGCGGAGATCGGCCGGATCGACTACGCGGTGCGGGGGCCCAAGCTCCTCGCCGTCACCGTCCGCCTGCGCACCGGGGCCGTCCACACCTGGACGCTGGCCGCCCGGAACCGGGCCCGCCTGCGGGAATGGACCCAGGACCTGCCGCTGATCCTGGAGTACTACGCGTAATCCGGGCGCGGGACACCGCTCGTATGCTCGATGGCATGACCGATCCTCAGAGCGGACCCCCCACCACCAACTCGATGCGGCGCGCGCTCAAGCGCGCGCGTGACGGAGTGGCACTCGACCGGGCGGAGGCCGCCGTGCTGCTCCAGGCACGCGGTGACGACCTGAAGGATCTCGCGGCCTCCGCCGCCCGGGTGCGGGACGCGGGCCTGGAGGCGGCGGGGCGGCCGGGGATCATCACGTACTCCCGCAAGGTCTTCATCCCGCTGACCCGGCTCTGCCGCGACAAGTGCCACTACTGCACCTTCGTCACGGTGCCCGGCAAGCTCCGCCGGGCCGGGCACGGCATGTTCCTGTCGCCCGACGAGGTGCTGGCCATCGCCCGCGAGGGCGCCGCGATGGGGTGCAAGGAGGCCCTGTTCACGCTCGGGGACCGGCCGGAGGACCGCTGGCCGGAGGCGCGCGAGTGGCTGGAGGCCGAGGGCTACGACGACACCCTGGCGTACGTGCGCGCCATGGCGATCCGGGTCCTGGAGGAGACGGGGCTGCTGCCGCACCTGAACCCCGGGGTCATGAGCTGGACGGACCTCCAGCGGCTGAAGCCCGTCGCGCCGTCCATGGGCATGATGCTGGAGACGACCGCCACCCGCCTGTGGTCCGAGCCCGGCGGCCCGCACCACGGCTCCCCGGACAAGGAACCGGCCGTGCGGCTGCGGGTCCTTGAGGACGCGGGCCGGTCCAACGTGCCCTTCACCACGGGCATCCTGATCGGCATCGGCGAGTCCTACGAGGAGCGCGCGGACTCCCTCTTCGAGCTGCGCCGGACCGCCCGGGCCTACCACGGCATCCAGGAGGTCATCGTCCAGAACTTCCGGGCCAAGCCCGACACCGCGATGCGCGGGATGCCGGACGCGGAGCTGGAGGAGCTGGCCGCCGCGATCGCTGTCGCCCGGCACATCCTCGGCCCGTCCGCCCGCATCCAGGCCCCGCCGAACCTGGTCGACGCGGAGTACGCGCTGCTCATCGGCGCGGGCATCGACGACTGGGGCGGGGTGTCGCCGCTGACCCCCGACCACGTCAACCCCGAGCGCCCCTGGCCGCACATCGACGAACTCGCCTCCCGCACGGCCGAGTCGGGCTTCACGCTCCGCGAACGCCTCACCATCTACCCGGAGTTCATCCAGCGCGGCGAACCCTGGCTGGACCCGCGCCTGCTGCCGCACGTACGGGCGCTCGCCGACCCGGAGACGGGGCTCGCCCGCGAGGGCGCGATCCCCGAGGGGCTGCCGTGGCAGGAGCCGGACGAGGGGTTCAACGCTTCCGGCCGCACCGACCTGCACCGCACCATCGACACCGAGGGCCGCACCGGCGACCGCCGCGACGACTTCGACGTCGTGTACGGGGACTGGGAGGCGCTGCGCGAGGCGGCGGCCCCCGGCATGGTGCCGTCCCGGATCGACGGCGACGTGCGCGCGGCGCTGAGCCGGGCGGCGGACGACCCCACCCGGCTCACGGACGACCAGGCGCTCACCCTGCTGCACGCGGACGGCCCGGCCCTGGACGAGCTGTGCCGGATCGCGGACGCGCTGCGACGGGACGTGGTCGGCGACGACGTCACGTACATCGTCACGCGCAACATCAACTTCACCAACGTCTGCTACACCGGCTGCCGCTTCTGCGCCTTCGCCCAGCGCCGCACCGACGCCGACGCGTACACCCTCTCGCTCGACCAGGTCGCGGACCGGGCCGCGCAGGCGTGGGACGTGGGCGCGGTCGAGGTCTGCATGCAGGGCGGCATCCACCCGGACCTGCCCGGCACGGCGTACTTCGACATCGCGCGGGCGGTGAAGGAGCGGGTGCCCGGCATCCACGTCCACGCGTTCTCGCCGATGGAGGTCGTCAACGGGGCCACCCGCACCGGCATGTCGATCCGGGACTGGCTGACCGCCGCGAAGGAGGCCGGGCTCGGCTCGATCCCGGGGACGGCGGCCGAGATCCTGGACGACGAGGTCCGCTGGGTCCTCACCAAGGGCAAACTGCCCACCGCGACCTGGCTGGAGGTCATCAGGACCGCCCACGAGGTGGGCCTGCGGTCCTCCTCCACCATGATGTACGGCCACGTCGACCAGCCCCGCCACTGGCTCGGCCACCTGCGCACCCTGGCCGCGCTCCAGCAGGAGACCGGCGGCTTCACGGAGTTCGTGACGCTCCCCTTCATCCACACCAACGCACCGGTCTACCTCGCGGGGATCGCCCGTCCCGGCCCGACCGACCGCGACAACAGGGCCGTCACCGCGATGGCCCGCCTGCTCCTGCACCCGCACATCACCAACATCCAGACCAGCTGGGTCAAGCTCGGCACGGAGGGCGCCGCCGAAATGCTCCGCTCCGGCGCGAACGACCTGGGCGGCACGCTGATGGAGGAGACCATCTCCCGGATGGCCGGGTCGAGTTACGGCTCGTACCGCTCGGTCCGCGACCTGGAGGCCATCGCGGACCTGGCCGGTCGCCCGGCGAAGCCGCGTACGACCCTGTACGGCGAGGTCCCGGCGGAACGGGTGGCGGCGGCGGGCGCGTCGGACGGGCATCTGCCGGAGCTGCTGCCGGTGCTGGGGGACTGACCGGTACGGCCCGCCGGGCGGCCCGTACAGAGAGGACGCGTTCATGACCAGAAAGCTCGGAATCGCTCTGCTTCCGTGGCCGGAGCACACCCGCGCCGCCGTCCGGCTGCAGCAGGATCTGGGGGTGGGTGAGCCGCTGAGGCCCGTACTGAGCGAGGACGGCAACCTGCCCCACCTGACGGTGTTCCAGGGGCCGTTCGACCACCGGCTGGAGCCCGGGCCGGTGCTGGAGCGCATAGCCGCTTCCCTGAGCCTGCCCGCCGCGATATCCCTCGCCTCGGCCGGGCTCGTCCACCAGCCCTCCGGCTGGCTGTTCCTGTCGGTCGAGCGGCCGGTCCTCCTCGAGAAGCTGCAGGAAACAGTGATCGGCCTCGTCGAACCCCACCTGGACCGGGCAGCGTTCGACACCGCGCGGGACAGGGCGCACTTCACAGAAGCGGAGCGAGCCGGCTTCGCCCGGTACGGGTACCGCTACACCGGCGAGGCGTACGCCCCGCACCTCACACTGGGCCGGACCGACGAGGAGACGGCGGCCGCCCTCGCCCGGACCGGACCCCGGCACACCGCCCTGCCAGGAACCTGGATCTTCGACCGGCTCAGCTGCTACGCGATGGGCGAGCACGGTGCCCACGCGGAGACGCTGGCAGTACGGCCCCTCGGGTAGGGCGGTCGCCGCTCAGCCGAACTCCGCGTGGTCGGCCAGCACCGCGCCGACCACGCGGAGTTCGTTGGCAGCCCGCGCGGGGTCGTCCCCCGCATCCCCCGTCAGATTCAGCAGCGCCTTCCACAGCGCCCAGCCCCGCGCCCGGGCCCAGGTCCCCGCGTCCTGGCGGACCGCCGACCGGAACGCCTCGCGGCTGTCGCCGTCGAACAGCCCCCAGGCGATGACCAGGTCACAGGCCGGGTCGCCCACGCCCGAGGTGCCGAAGTCGATCACGGCGCCCAGTTCGCCGCCCCGGACCAGGAGGTTGCCGGAGGCGATGTCGCCGTGGAACCAGACCGGGTCCCCGTGCCACTCGGCGTCGAGGGCCGCCTCCCAGACCGCCCGCGCCCGGTCCCGGTCCACGCGGTCCGCCAGGGCGGCCAGGCAGCGGCGGGTCTCCTCGTCGTAGTACGCGGGGGAGGCGCCCCGGTACCAGCTGTGCGCGCCCGCCTCCGGACCGCCCGCCGGGTCGCAGCGCTGGAGGGCGCGGATGAACTCGGCGACCGAGACCGCGAAGCCGGGCAGGTCCGCGATGCGGCCGCGCGCCGCCGTCTCGCCGGGGAGCCAGCGCCGGACCGACCAGGGGAAGGGATAGCCCTCGCCGGGCGCGCCCAGGGCGAGGACCGGGGGGATGGGGACCGGCAGCGAGGGCGCCAGGCGGGGCAGCCAGACGTGTTCCTTCTCCACGGCGGGGACGTAACCGGCGGCGGTGGGCAGCCGGACTGTCATCGCATCGCCGAGGCGGTACGTGCGGTTGTCCCAGCCGTCGACCTCGACAGGGACCACGGGCAGGCCGCTCCACTGCGGAAACTGCGCGGCGATCAGCCGCTCCACGAGCGCGGCGTCGATGCCCGCGCGGCCGTCGGGACGGGCGTGGGGGAGGTGTGAGGGCATCGGGCGATCATCGCCCCGTGGGCCCGCGCGCCGCAACGGAATTCGACGCGCCCCGGAGCCGTACAAAAGGTTCCGGCCCCTCGGCCCCCGCGCCTGTTCGATTACAGTGCTGCGCAGTTGCCGCACAGTCGCACGGTCGCACAGGGGAACGGAAACCACGGCATACGGGAGTGGCGCGGTGAGCACAGGGACGTCGGCCGTCTGGGGGCGGGCCGAGCAGCAGGACTTCCGCAGCCGGGTGCGCGGCACCCTCCTCGGCGGTGCCATCGGTGACGCGCTCGGCGCGGGCGTCGGCGGCCTCACCCTGGAGGAGATCCGCGCCGCCCACGGGCCCGACGCCGTCACCGACTTCGTGCCCGCCCACGGTGCGCGCGGCACGGTCACCGCCGCCACCCAGCTCACCCTGTTCACCGTCGACGGGCTGATCCGCGCCCAGGTCCGCCGGGACACCGGCGCCTGGCACCCGCCCACCGATGTGCACCGCGCCCATCTGCGCTGGGCCGCCACGCAGCACGACTGGGGGCCCGACGAGCGCCGCGAGGACAACGGCTGGCTCGCCGGGCAGGAATGGCTCTACGCCCGCCGCGACCCCACCCGGGAGTGCCTGGGCGGCTTCGGCGACGACATCATGGGCACCCTGGACCGGCCCAAGTACCCCGCCGCGCACGACGCCGCCGCGCTCACCCGGTCCGCGCCGTTCGGGCTGCTCGTCGGCTGGGAGCCGCGGCTGGTGTTCCAGCTCGCCGTTGAGTGCGCCGCGCACACCCACGGGCACCCCACCGCCCTCCTCTCCGTCGGCGCCTTCGCGGCCGTCGTGCACGGGCTCGCGCGCGGCGAGACCCTGGACGGCTCCGTGCAGCACGCGCTGGGGCTGCTCGCGGACCACCCCGGCCACGAACCCGTCACCGACGCGCTGCGCCTGGCCCTCGGCGCCGTGCGGCAGGGCATCCCGGGGCCCGCGCTCATCGAGTCCCTGGGCGTCACGGACTCGGCCGAGGAGGTGCTGGCGGTCGCGGTGTACTGCGCGCTCGTCGCGGAGGACGTGCGGCACGGGCTGCGGCTCGCGGTGAACCACGGGGGCCCGTCCGCCGCGACGGGGGCGCTGTGCGGGGCGATGCTGGGCGCCATGCACGGGGAGACCGCGCTGCCCCCGGCCTGGCTTGCCGAGCTGGAGGGGCGGGCCACCCTCCTCGAACTCGCCGACGACTTCGCCATGGAGATGACCCAGGGGCCCGCCCTGCACGGCCCGGCCACCGCCGCCCCGGGGTGGCTGGCCCGCTACCCGCGCTGAGCCTCCCCCTGCGTGCCCTCGGCGGCACCGGTGTCCCGCGGGCCGCCCTGCGCCGGGACGGCCGCCGCGCCGGACGCGCCGGGCCCGTCGCCGTCCGTGTTGATCCGCTCGATCAGCGCGTCCCGTTCCGGGGTGTCCTCCGGGCGTACGAGGCCGATGACCACGTACAGCACCAGCGAGATCGCCAGCGGCAGCGCCACCTGGTACTGGAGCGCCACCCCCTCCTTCACCGAGCCGTCCAGGTCGTAGTTGGTGAAGTAGAAGGCCAGCAGTCCCGCCGCCCAGCTGGTGAGCGCCGCCGTCGGCCCCGACTTACGGAAGCGGCGCAGCAGCCCCAGCATGAACGGGATGGCGATCGGGCCCATCAGCCCGGCGACCCACTTGATGACGACCGAGATGATGTCCTTGAACGTCGGCGAGTTGATCTGCGTCGCCAGCGCCATGGACAGGCCGAGGAAGCCCAGCGTGGACAGGCGCGCGGCCAGGAGTCCGGAGCGGGCGTTCCAGTTGCGGGCGGCCTTGGAGAACACCGGGGCGATGTCCCGGGTGAAGACGGCCGCGATCGCGTTGGCGTCGGAGGAGCACATGGCCATCGTGTGCGAGAAGAACCCGACGATCACCAGGCCCAGCAGCCCGTGCGGCAGCAGCTGCTCGGTCATCAGCGCGTAGCTGTCGGAGGCGTCCGGCTTCTGCGCGTCGACGAGCAGCGGGGCGCACCACATCGGGAAGAAGAGGACGGTCGGCCAGACCAGCCACAGGAGGGCGGAGAGCCGCGCCGAACGGGTCGCGGAGGCGGCGGAGTCCGTGGCCATGTAGCGCTGGGCCTGGTTCCACATGCCGCCGTTGTACTCGAAGGTCTTGATGAAGAGGAACGCCAGCAGGAACGTCACGGTGTACGGACCGGCCGTCGGGTCCGCGTGGCCCTCGGGCAGCTTGTCCCAGACCGTCCACAGGGTGCTGAAGCCGTCCAGCTCGCGCATGACGGTGACGAGCATCGCGAGGCCGGCCAGCAACTGGATGACGAACTGCCCCAGTTCGGTCAGCGCGTCGGCCCACAGCCCGCCGACCGTGCAGTAGACGGCCGTGATGATGCCGGTGATGAAGATGCCCTGGGTGAGGGTGATCCCGGTGAAGACGGACAGCAGCGTGGCGATGGCGGCCCACTTGGCGCCGACGTCCACGATCTTCAGCAGCAGCCCGGACCAGGCCAGCGCCTGCTGCGTCGGCACGTTGTAGCGGTTCTTCAGGTATTCGAGCGGCGAGGCCACGTGCAGCCGCGAGCGCACCCGGTTGAGCCGGGGCGCGAACATCTTGGCGCCGATGCCGACGCCGATGGCGATCGGCAGCGACCAGGTCACGAAGGACGTGACGCCGTACTGGTACGCGATGCCGGCGTAGCCCGTGAACATCACGGCGCTGTACCCCGACATGTGGTGCGAGATGCCGGACAGCCACCAGGGCATCCGGCCGCCCGCCGTGAAGAAGTCGCTGACGTTGTCGACACGCTTGTGGGACCAGAGCCCGATCGCGACCATCACACCGAAGTAGCCGATGAGCACGACCCAGTCGAGACTGTTCATATGTCCCCTCCCGGGGTCCGCCTTGTGAACGGGGTGCGCACTTCGCCAGTACGGCCGCTCAGCGGCGCCCCGTGCGGGAGCGGGGACTTCGGGGATTGAACCGTCTGCGCGGTACCCCGGTCAAGGACTCTTCGGTCATAGATGTGAACACAGATCAGCAAGAGGAACGATTTTACTCGTTCTTGACCCACGGAAGCGTTGTAGTGAACGTGACGGCGGCCACACGATGAGCGGGCGCTTCGCCAGGCCGTGAGCGCAGGGAAGCACGAAGAAGACCGCACGGGATGCGGGTCCCGTGCGGTCGAGAAGGAGGGGAACTGCCAGAGAATCCGGCCCGGAAAAGGCGAGAGCCCTCTCGGCCAGGACGGCGGGCCGGTCGAGAGGGCCTGGTGCGGGCCGCGGCGCGAGCGCAGCCGGGTCGCGCGGTCTCAGAACCCTGCGGTGCGCGAGACGTCCAGGACGAACGCCGACCAGGTCTTCGCGGAGAAGCCGAGGACTCCGCTGCTCACGCTCTTCGAGTCGCGGACCAGCAGCGCGTGACCCTCCGCCGCCTTGACCTCCACGCAGTTCCCATTCGCGGAATAGGAGGACTTCGTCCACTCCGTCAGTGCGTTCTGCCGAATCGCCATAATGACTCCGATGGTTGTGCCGGTCGTTGGGCGGTGCGCCCAGTCGCTGCGCCCAGCGACTTGTGAGGGACGCTACGCCGCAACATCATCGGCCGTGAGTGGCGTTCACTCGTTCGGATGACTTACGCCTTGGCGGTCTTCCGGCACAACCTGGCGGAGGTGTACCTTCCGCGCCGCCCCGGGAACTCCCGTGGCGGACGCGGAAATCGTCACCCTCCGCAGTTCTCCGCGGCCTGGAGGATGTACGCGCGGGACTGCTCCGCGCTGAGCGCTTTCGCCCGCAGGTGTTCGTACATCACGGCGTAGCTCTGAACGTCGGGCGCCTTTTCCAGGTACAGGTCGCTGGTGATGCCCTCGAGATAGACGACGCTCGCGTCCATGTCCTCCTGGAATTCGAGGATCGTGTAGCTGCCGTACATCCCCGGGTGCGCGCCGACGGTGTACGGCAGGACCTGGAGCGTCACGTGGGGCAGCTGGCTCAGCTCCGCCAGGTGCCTCAACTGGTCCGCCATGATCTGCGGGTTGCCGACGACCCGGCGGAGCACGGCCTCGTCGATCACGGCCCAGAACCGCAGCGGTTCGACCGGATCGGTCAGCCGGTCCTGGCGCTTGAGGCGGATCTGGATGCGCTTGTCGATCTCGGTGGGCGTGGCCTCCGGCCACATCCCCTCGATCGCCGCCTGCGCGTACTCCCGCGTCTGCAACAGCCCCGGCACGATCAGGGACTCGTACACCCGCAGGGACGCCGCGTCGGTCTCCAGGCCGATGTACACGCTGTACGGGATGTCCCCGAACGCGTGCCACCAGCCCTGCTGGCGCGAGTCCTTGGCCATCTGCATCAGCGAGTCGACGACGCGGCGGTCCTCGACCTCGTACACCCCGCAGAGATCGCGGACGTCGCGCTGGCTGATGGAGCGGCGGCCGTTCTCCAGGCGGCTGATCTTGGACTGCGACACCAGCAGCCGGTCCGCCACCTCCTCGGCGGTCATTCCCTTGACCTCGCGCAGTCGGCGCAACTCCTGACCCAACCGGCGTCGCCTGACGGTGGGATTGACGTTGGACGGCACGGAAACGGCACCTCCGGCTATGTAGCTGTGCGTATCTACTGCTGAGCAGATTGCCACCCCCGGCCCCGGCCGCGCTGGGAAACGGCCACACACAGCGGCGCGGGGCAGCCGGTGATATCGGCTGCCCCGCGCCTTGGTGCGGCTCCCGGACCGGGTCTGGATGACAACGGTTCGGCGGTGTTCGGTTGTTGACGTGCGTCGTGCTCGCGGTCCTAGTGGGCCGCGGTGTGCGCCATGCTGCCGCGCCGTGACGGCGACGGCACTTGCGGTTGCAACGGGACACCGGCCGCCTGAGCGCGGCGCGGCTGTGCGACCGCCCCGTTCTGTACGTCCATCACGGCGTGCGCCACGAGGCCGCCCATCGGGTCGTGCCTGATCAGATCCCGGAGCCGGGAGCGCGATGAACGCCCCTCGTTCCCGGGGTACAGGTGCTTGCCGAGTCCGACCGCGTGGGCCAGTGCGGCGAGCGCCGCGGTCCGCGGGTCCGGCGGTACGCCGGTGCGGATCGCACTGTCCAGCCGGGCCCTGATGTCCCGGCTGATCGCCGTGTCCGTCGCCTGGTAGCGAGTCGTCGGCAGCACCCCGCACATCTGGCCCTCGACGGCATGCACCATGCCGCACCGCTCCAGATGAGCGAGATAAATCTGGCGGAGCCCCAGCCGGGGTCCGCCGATCCAGTGGACCGCCCGGACCGGACTGCCGCGCCTGCGCAGCAGTTCCAGTGCGGAGTCCAAGGTCGGATCTCCTGTCGGCCGTGGCATCACCACGGCGATACGATCCCCGTCTGGGGCTATCCGTCCTGCCAGGGCCAGCTCCACTAGCTGGGCTCCGGCGAGGCCGAGGTCGAGCGACTGCGGCTGCGCTGTGGTACCCGTGGTCGGGTCCAGAGCGAGCAGCAGAAGCTCCTCCGGAATTGTTCTGCGGCTCCTGCCCATCCATGCCTCCCCGCGTGGATGAATGACAGGGTGACCCCTCTCACATCTTCCTGTCGAGGGTGCCTGGTGGCTTTGTACGGGAACCAGTAGGTATGTCGTTCTCGTCTAGCAGCCCGGCCAAGGGTTCACACGGGACACTGGTAGATGGTTCGGACAGCGCGGGTGGTTCCCCGCGCCGCATGGAGGAGGCATCGGTGGCGGGCGAGTCCCCCGACAAGTCGGAGCAGCAGCAGTCGTCGGGAACGACTCGCAACGAGCGCGATCCGCGGCTCGGCGTCTTCCGTGAGCCCGAACCGGATTCCGGCTCCGCCGGTTCGGGGGCCGGTTCCGCCGGTTCGGCGTCCACCGGTGTCGCCGGGGGGCCCGGCGACGGGGCGGACGAGGTCGCGGGGGCGGCCCCGGAGGCCGCCGACCGCGCTCAGGACGCCGCGAGTCCCGCGGGCGCGCCGGACGAGGACGGCGATGCGGCCTCCGAGGGCGCTGAGAGCGCTCTGGGGGCCGCTGAGGACCCGGAGGCGACGCCGGACGCCTCGGAGGACGGTGAGCCGGAAGCGGAAGCCCCGGAGACCGCCGAGGACGCGGAGGCCGCCGCCGAGCCGGAGGAGGGCGACGCGCGCCTCCGGGCGGCCGTGGCCGCCTGGGTGTCGACGGCCGACGAGGCCGACGCCCCGGAGGAGCCCCACGTGGCCGGCTCGGCCGGCGAGGACCGGGACGAGAAGCCGGAGGCCGGGCCCGAGGCCGCGGCGAAGCCGACGCCGGAGCCGGAGCCGGAGGGTGCCGCCCAGCCGGAGGCCGACGCCGAGGTGAAGCAGGCGGCCGGTGACGAACCGGCCACCGCCGAGCCCGCCGAGGCGGCAGCGCCTGCGGCCGAGGCGAAGGCGCCCGACGACGCGGACGCCCCGGACGCGAAGGCACCCGCCGCCGACCCGGACGCGCCCGACCAGAAGACGCCCGCCCCGGACGAGGAGCCGCCCGCCGACGGCGACGAACCGGCCACCGGCAAGAGCGCCCCGAAGCCGCCCGCCGCCAAGGCGGACGAGCCCGTTGATCAGCCCACCGCCGTCTTCAAGGCCCCCCGCCCGCCCAAGGTCGACCAGCCGACCACCGCGCTGAAGATCACCAGGTCGCCGTCGGGGCAGCCGCTCACCGCCGAGGCGGAGTCGCTCGCCGAGCGCACCAGCCGGTTCGTGCCGCTGCGCTCCGACGACGTACGCCAGGCGCCGGCGCCGCGCAAGCCCGAGAGCCCCGTCGCCGGGCCGCCCCCGGCCCTCAGCGGGGCCGAGCGGACCCGGCAGCAGCCGATGCCGCCGAAGCCGCCGCTCGACCTGCTCGCGGAGCTGACGAACACCCCGCCGCCGCCGGAGACCCCGGTCCGCACCGCGGTGCGCAGGGTCAAGATCTGGACACCGCTGGTGATCCTGCTGCTCATCGTGTTTGCGATCGTGCAGATGGTGCGGCCGCTGCCGGACCCCTCGCTGTCGATGACGGCGAAGGAGACGTACGGCTTCGACGGCGGCGCCCCGAAGCTGCCGTGGCCCGAGCAGGGCCAGGGCTACATGGCGGCCACCGGCCTCGGCAAGGTCGACTCGTTCGGCGAGCAGAAGCCCGTGCCGATCGCGAGCGTCGCCAAGGCGATGACGGCGTACCTCGTCCTCAAGAGTCACCCGCTCAAGCGCGGCGAGAACGGCCCGGACATCAAGATCGACGCCAAGGCGGAGGCGGACGGCAAGCTCTACACCGAGGGCGAGTCCACGCTGAGCACGGTCAAGGAGGGCGACGTGCTCACCGAGCGCGACGCGCTCGCCGCGATCATGATCCCCTCGGCCAACAACATCGCCCGGCTGCTGGCCCGCTGGGAGGCGGGCTCGGAGAAGGCGTTCGTCGCCAAGATGAACGCCACCGCCGACGAGCTGGGCATGAAGAACACCACGTACACCGACCCCTCCGGGCTGACCGCCTCCACGGTCTCCACCGCCGAGGACCTGGTGAAGCTCGGCGAGAAGCTGGTCGAGTTCCCGGCGCTGATGGACATCACCAAGCTGCCGGAGTGGAAGGACCCGTCGGGTCACAAGTGGCGCAACTACAACACCCTCGTGCCGTTCGACGGCGCCCTGGGCATCAAGACCGGCTCCACCTCGAAGGCCGGCGGCAACCTGCTCTTCGCGGCGCACAAGATGATCGACGGCACCGACCAGCTGATCGTCGGCGCGATCCTGGGGCAGTACGACGACGTCTCGATCATCGACGAGGTGAACCGGGTCAGTAAGAGGGTGATGATCGCCACGCTGGACCTGCTGGAGGGCGCCAAGATCGTCAAGAAGGGCGACGTCGTCGGCGAGGTGGACGACGGCATGGGCCACACCACCCCCGTCGTCGCGACGAAGGACGTCAAGGCGGTCGGCTGGTCCGGCCTCACGGTCAAGCTCGAACTGACCGACGACGGCAAGACCATTCCGCACGAGGCGGTCGCCGGTACCCACGTCGGCACGCTCACCGTGGGCGAGGGCCGGAGCCAGGTGAAGGTCGCGGTCGCGCTCCAGAGCGACCTCGCGAAGCCGTCGTTCGGCGACAAGCTGACCCGCCTCGGCTGAGGCCGACAGGACCCATCGGAGGGGGGCGCCCACGCGGGCCGCCCCCCTCCGCCCCCGCGCCGGAAGCGCCCCGCGTGTTAGCGTCCCGGGGGCAACGCGCGGACCCCGGAGCGCGTCTTTCGGCCCATGAGACCCGAGCAGGAGAGCCGGCCGAAACCACGCGTCCGGGAAGGGACGGGGAGAGACGCAGTGACCACCGCCGAGCCGACACGGGCGAAGGACGGCACCGCTTCCGACGGCACCACAAAGCCCGCGGACGATCCGCGCCGGTCCGGCCCCGCCACGGGCTTCGGCGGCCTGAAGCAGCGCTGCCTGCGCCACCCGGTCCTGCTGACGACCGCGGTCGCCGCGGTCGCCCACATCGTGTGGTTCCTCTTCTTCGCCAACAGCGGCGGCGACATCGCGGCCCAGGACGCCTGGGCCGAGTTCGTCGGCCGGCACCCCGGCACGGCGTACAACCTCGCCTGGTACGGGGGCATGCACCCCGTCTCGTACAGCGTCGTCTCGCCGTATCTGATGTCCCTGCTCGGCGTGCGTACGACGATGATGATCGCCGGTACCGTCTCGGCCGGGCTCACCTCACTGATCCTGTACCGCGTCAAGGCCGTCCGTAACCCGCTGGCCTGCTCGATGGCGGGCGTCTTCGCGTACCTGTGCAACGCCCTGTCGGGCCGGGTGACCTTCGGCCTCGGCATGATGTTCGCGGTCGGCGCGGCGGCCGCCGTCTTCTGCTGGCCGCACCGGTGGCGCTACAAGCGGTGGGCGAAGGCGGCCGTGGCCGCGCCGCTCGCCGGACTCGCGACGGCCGGCAGCCCGGTCGCGGGCCTCTTCCTCGGCGTCGTCGCGGCCGCCCTGTTCCTGAACAAGCGGCGCCCCGGCGCGTACGCGCTCGGCCTCGCCCCCGTCGCGGTGGTCGCGCTGTCCGCCTGGCTGTTCCCGTTCTCCGGCACCCAGCCGATGTCGGTCGCGACCCTGTCCGGACCGTTCATCTTCGCGTGGCTCGTCTTCTTCCTCGTGCCGTCCGACTGGAAGACCGTACGCACCGCCTCCGCCGTGTACGGGGTCGGGACGCTGGCGACGTACGTGGTCGACTCGCAGATCGGCTCCAACGTCTCCCGGATGGCGATGCTGTTCGCGGGCGTCGTCCTGCTGGCGGCGCTGCCGTACACCGCGCCCCGCTCGCGGCGCTGGTATGCGATCGTCATCGCGTTCGTCTCGCTGAACGTCTGGATCGGCTTCAAGGGCGTGGACGACATCGTCCGGACCGCCCCCACCGCCTCCTGGACCCGCTCGCTGGCCCCCCTGGTCAACCAGCTCCAGAAGGTCGGCGCCGAACGCGGCCGGGTCGAGGTCGTCCCGCCGAGCAGCCACCGCGAAGCGTCGGCGCTGCCGCGCTCCGTCAACCTGGCCCGGGGCTGGAACCGCCAGGCCGACATGAAGCGGAACCCGCTCTTCTACGACGACACCCTGGACCCCATCAACTACCGCCAGTGGCTCGACCGCTGGGCGGTGCACTACGTGGTGCTGCCGCAGGGCGACCCCGACTACAGCGGCGCCCGCAAGGAGGCCGAACTCGTCGGCAAGGGCCTCTCCTACCTGAAGCTGATCTGGTCCAACAAGGACTGGCGGCTCTTCGAGGTGGACAGCCCGGTCCCGCTGGCCGACCCGCCCGCCACGGTCGAGCGCGCGGGCGAGGGCGAGCTGACGATCCACGTCAAGAAGGCGGGCCGGGTCCTGATCCGCATCCCCTACTCGCGCTGGCTCGCCGTCGTCGACGAGGACGGAAACGGCGTGGAACGCCCCCAGGAGACCGAGGCGTCCAAGGAGCGGGCGGACGAGAGCACCCCGCGGACCTTCGTCAACGAGCACGGCTGCCTGTTCAAGGTGGACGAGGACGAGGAGGGCGACGAGTGGACGGAGCTCCTGGCCCCGCGCCCCGGCACCTACCGCCTGGGCGCCCCGTACCAGCTCCCGCCGGGGACGCCGTGCCCGGACGAGCTGCGATGACGGCCGCGGAGGGGGCTCCGGACGCCGTACGCGCCTCCTGGCGCAACACGACGCACGACTGGGCCGCCGAGGTGGACCACGCCCACCTGGACGCGATCCGCTCGGCCCCGGAGACGTACGCCCCGGGCGGGGTGCGCCACCTGATCCTGGAAGTCCTCGCCTACGCGTCGGACGAGGCGGAGGCCACCGGGAACGGCCGCGCCCGCGTCACGCTGCACGCCGACGGCTCGGTCTCGGTCACCGACGACGGCCGGGGCACCGACACCCGCCTCGACGCGGCGGGCCGCCCGGTGAAGAAGCCGGTCATGGCGACGAAGGACCTCCGCTTCTTCGACGCGTCCGACGCCCCGCCACTGCCCGACGGCCACCCGCGCCGGGGCATGTCCGTCGTGGCCGCGCTCAGCGACTGGCTGATCCACACCAACCGCCGTGCCAACGGCTCCTGGACCCAGCGCTACGAGCACGGGGTCCCGGTCACGGACCTGGACCCGCTCCCGGACGACGGCACGACGGGCACCCGGGTCCACTTCCGCCCGGCCGCCGGCCTGACCGCGGCGACCGGGACCGGGCTGACCGGCTGGCCGGACCACCTCACCGTCGAGGCGGGGCCCTGACCAGCCCCTCCCGCACCGCCGCCCACGGGACGGACGGACCGGCCGCTCAGTCGGCCACCGCTCCCGCCAGGTCGTACACCGCGAAGTCCGTCACGGGCCGGTAGCCGACGCGCTGGTAGACGCCGTTGCTGGTGGGGTTGGCCAGGTCCGCGAAGAGCAGCACCTCCGCCGCGCCCTCGGCGAGCGCGGCCCGGGAGGCGTGGGCGGTCGCGGCGGCTCCGAAACCCCGGCCCCGCAGCCCGGCCGGGGTGTAGACGTGGGCGACCCGGATCTGCCCGGCGACCCGGGGCGTGAGCGCCGCCATCGAGACGGGGACGCCGTCCGGGGTCTCCCAGAGGCTGACCCTACGGTCGGCGATCCGGGCGTCGGCCCACGCCCCGGGGTCCTGGAGGCCGGCGCCCTCGATGGCCCGCACGAACTCCACGTACCACCGCGCCACCAGCTCCCGGTCCCGCGCCTCCGCGAACCGGCCGCGCCCCTCCGGCGCGGGCTCCGGCCACCGGAGCTCCCCGAGCCGGTAGAGCCGCAGCCGCTCGTGCAGCCGGGGCTCCGACCCCGTGAGCGACCGCCATGCCCCGGCGACCGCGGCGGCGGTCGCCTCGTCCGCGTTGACCCCGGGGACCGGGTCGCCCACGGCACGCAGATGCGCGGCCAGCGAACCGGCCTCCTCGGGCGCGAGGGGCGTGACGATCAGCCGGTGGGGCGGGGTCCGGAAGTACGCGGCGCGCACCTCGCCGCCCCGCTCCAGCACCCCGAAGACGGGCGCCTCGTCCCCGTACGCCTGCGGTCCCCGCACGCGCAGGCCCTCGCACGCGGTCAGGGTGACGGTGTGCAGAGCGGGGCGCGACCGCAGGAAGTCCCCGGCACGGGCGAGGAAGGAGTGAACGTCGGGCACGTGAAGCCAAGTTGTGGAATTCATGACACATCCTCCCGTGGAAGGGGAGGGGGTGCCCGCGATTTTCGGCTGCCTACTCGACGTCGATCCCGTACTCCGTCACCAACTCCTCGAGCCCGCCGCGGTATCCCTTGCCGCCGGTGACGAACTCCCAGTCGCCGTGGGCCCGTCGGCGGAACGAGCCCAGGACGAGCGCGGTCTCGCCGGGCCGTCCGTCCGAGACGTCCAGCCGGTCGAGCGGGGTGCGCTCGGCGTCGAGCAGCCGGATTCCGGCGTCGGTGAAGCCGGACAGGTCGGCGTCGGGGTTGGCGACGGGGTCGACCGCTGCGATGAGCACCAGCCGGTCCGCACGCGCCGGGAGCGCGTCGAAGCCGACCTGGATCGCGGCCTTGTCCGGCGCCACGGGGATCAGTGCGCGGACCGAACCGTCAGGCGTGCGCGGGTTGTTGAAGAACACGAAGTGGTCGTCGTCCAGCACGCGGGTGCCCTGGCAGACGAGCGCGCAGACGTCCAGGGCGACGGAGCCGGACCAGGACATGCCGAGCACGTGGTGGTCGCCGTCGCGGCTTTCGTCGTCCGGGCCGGTCCGCTGGGCCGGGACCGGCCGCTCCCCGCCGCCGAGGCGCCCGCGCAGCCCGTGCCGGTGCAGCAGATCGACCAGCTCGGAGCCCGGGACCAGCTCCAGCGGCTTGCCGTTGGCGAAGGTGTGCGAACCCGGGCCGAACTTGGAGGTGGTGACCAGCACGCCTTTGTTGGCGCCGGTGTCCTGGACCGTCCCGTACAGATCGCGGACCGCCGTCGGCGGCACGGTGTTCCGGTAGCGCTTCACCTGGACGACGATCTTGCCGCCGCGTATCGGGGCCGGGTCCAGTGCGTCGACGTCGACGCCGCCGTCGTTGGACCGCTGCGTGGTGACGGCCTGCATGCCCATGGCCCGGAAGAGCTCGGCGATCAGCTCCTCGAAGGCGAGCGGGTCCATCTCGTACAGGTCGGGCTCCTCGTCGCCGCCATGGGTCACGACCCCGTTGCCGACGTCCTCGGGGACCCGGCCGGGCCGCACCGCGGCGTACTGGTCGGGGCGCGTGGACAACTGCCCGCGCAACCCGTCCACCAGGCAGTTCACCGCGTTCACCTGCTCGAGGTGCAGCCGGTCGAAGTCCGCTCGGGTCGCCATGACCGTGCCGAGGAACATGGGCATCCGCCGCCCGGTCGCCGGGTCGTGGTCGTCCACGAAGCCGTTCAGCGCGACCGATTCCAGCGCGCCGAACTCGTCGGCGGCGAAGAGGTCGCGCAGCACGAGCAGCAGGCACTGGGCGAGCACGTCCCGGTACAGGGCCCGGCGCTGCGTGACCGGCCGGGGCGACTCCTTCTCCTGGTCCGCGTTGATCACGTACCGCACGGACTTCGCCTCGGGGACCACGTCGTACCGGGGGAGCTCCCAGTTCAGCACCAGCTGCCGCGCGCCCGAGTCGTACGCCGCCGCCACCTGCCGGGGCAGTTCGTCGGGCCAGCCGGTGGAGGCGTAGAGCGCGGCGGAGAAGTACTCCACGGCCGCCTCGGCGTCCCCGGCGCGCAGTCCGGCGGTCATCTCCGCGATCCCGGCGTTGTGGAGCCGGATCTCCCCGAGCCGCGCGTCCGCCCACTGCTGGTACTGCCGCTGATACGTGGCGAACTGTGCCTGCCGTTGCGCCTCGGCCGCCTGCGCCGCCTGCCGGTCCCGCTCGAACCGGGCCCGCGCCTCGGCCTGCGCCTGGGCCCGCCGCCCGGCGGTCCACCCGCCGCCCTGTGCCTCGTACCGCGCGGGATCGGGCATGGGTACGGGGTGCGCCAGCGGCCCTGGCGCGAACGGCTCGACCCGCTCCGGCCGGGTCAGCGCCGAGGACCGGAACGCCGGCGCCCGGCACCCGGCCGCCAGCAGCCCCTGCAACGCCTCGACCCGGGCGTCCAGCTCCCGCGTACGCCGCCGCGCTTCGGCCTCACGCTGCTCGCGGTAGGCCGCCTTCTGCTCCCGCTGATTCCGGGCGATCTCGCGCTGATACGCCCGCTGCGCCCGCTCCTGATCCCGCTGATACCGGGCTTGCGCCTCCTGCTGCCGCTGCTGCTGCCGCTGCGCCTCGGCCCATACGGCGACCAACCCATTGGAGCGACGACTCATCCCGCCCAGGCCCTCCCCCACCGGGACGCGCCCGGCCCCCTCAACCAGCAGTGATGGCGCAACTTTAATGCGCAACGGTCCGGGGACTTTGGTTGTCCCTACAACCTTCCCGCTCTTCCAGACGTCTGGAAGAGCTGATTGATCTTGATTCCTGGGGGGAACACATGAGAAGACGCACCGTCTCGGTGCTGTGCGCACTCGGCGCACTCGGTGGCGCGCTCGCGACTCCGACGGCGGCGCAGGCCGCCGACCCGCACCCGTCGGGCCCCTTGGTCCGGACCGACGAGACCCGGATCTACGTGGACTTCGGTTCGTACACGCTGCCGAAGGACCTGAAGGTGCTCCTGCGCAAGCCGGGCACCGACACCCCGGTGGCGACCATCGATGAGTTCCAGTTCCTGGAGGACACGGACCCCTGCATGCCGTCCTGCCAGGACGACCCCGGTGAGACCACCGTCGGGACCACCCCGCTGCGCCTGCGGGACCTGGGCCGGTACGCGGTGGACGTCGAGTACGACGGCACCGAGGGTGAAACGATCCTCCACCAGGACGAGACGGTCTTCGACTACCAACTGATTCCGCAGGTCAAGACGTTCGAGGTGAGCGGGAAACCGGACCTGGAGCACAGGACGGTGACCATCGAGGCGGACGCGACGCTGCGCGACCCGCGCGACGGCGCCGAGACGCCGATGGCGAACGGCCGGCTGGTTCTGGAGACGACCGCGGCGAAGACGGGACTGACCACCGATGCCGCGGGTCATGTCGAGAGTTCCTTCACCTTCACGGGCACGGAGAAGCACGACACGACTACGCCGGCGAACGACTTCAAGGCGGTCCTCCGGCCGGCCGGCGCGGACGCCGCACACGGTCTGACCCGCCAGGTCGAGGTCGGCTACACCACGACCGACATCACGCTGGACTCGCCCACGGTGCGGGGAGCGGACGGGACGGACGCCCCGCTGGCCGGCCGGGCCACCTACCGTGACAACAACGGCGTCTCCAAGCCGGTCCCCGTCGGCACGCCGATGTCGGTGTACAACGTACGGACCTTCAAGACGGGGGAGGACGGTCGCTTCACCACCCAAGTCCCTGTCTACGGCACCCGATCGCAGAGCATCGCCCTCCACGGCACGCCGTGGCTGTCCACCAGGTACGCGTATGTGACCCCCGACCCGACGACGAGCGCGGGTTTCCACAGGCTCCCCACGGTCACCGTCAGCCGGTACAAGAAGGTCACGGTGTCCAGCGTCTTCGACCGCTACGAGATCCCGGCCGCGACGACCCTGAAGGTGAACCTCCAGTTCAAGGCGGAGGGCACCACGACCTGGGTCACCAAGAAGACCATCGACAGCCCCGCCGTCGTGGGTGACAGCTCCCGCACGGTCAAGGTCGCGGACCTGCCCTACCAGGGCGTGGGCGTCTGGCGGTTCCAGTTCCCCGGCACCGAGCAGATCCCGGCGGGCCCCGCCCCCGAGTCGTACATCGTGTACCGCAGCATGACGGCCTTCGCGGAGTTCAACGCGAACCCCGAGCCGGTCAGGGCGGGCGCCCCCCTCACGGTCACCGGCAAGCTCAACACGAGGAACGAGGACAACGGGCAGTGGTCCGCGCTTGCCGGGGCGCGGATCGACATCTACTTCCGCGCGAAGGGTACGACCACCTGGCGCAGGGCCGGCGTCGCCGTGGCGGGTGATGACGGCACGTTCAAGAAGACCTTCACGGCCGCCATGGACGGCGACTGGCAGGCCAAGTACGACGGCGACGAATGGAGTCACTTCCACAGCGACAGCCGCCTGGACTTCGTGGACGTCCAGTTCCCGTTCCAGGGCTCTTTCGGGCAGCCGGCGGGCGGGGCCGCCACGGGACAGAAAAGCCACGCGGCCCCGACGCGACGCGGGTGACAGCACCCCGGCGGGCCCCGGCGCCGTGAGCGGCGCCGCTGCCCGGGGCCCCGCGAGGGCCCCGGGCAGCTGTGCCCGCCGTAGTTCATGGGCCGAAGCGTGTTGTGGTGCCGAGGGATTCGTGAGCGACTGGGACGGTGGTCGTGACGCGCGTGGGCCGCGCCGGTCCAGGATCCGGTCGCGGCCCCTCAGACCGGCGTGTCGAGGTCGGTCACGAGCCGCAGCAACCGCCCGCCGGAGCCTCCTCGGCAGGGACGCCGACGGCCACTGCGGCAGGGGAGCCGAGCTGGACGAGCTGGGGTGCCGGTGCGCAGCAACCGCCACCCCGGTCGGGCTCGGGGGCGTCGAAGAGGCCGGCGCCGCCGCACACCCCGGTTTCGGGCAGGGTCAGTTCGACGCGGTCGGCCGCGTCGAGGTCGCCGGCGATCGCGGCGGCCACGGAGCGGACCTGCTCGTAGCCGGTCATGGCGAGGAACGTCGGGGCGCGGCCGTAGGACTTCATCCCGACCAGGTACACGCCCTGCTCGGGGTGGGAGAGCTCGCGGTGGCCGTGCGGGTAGACGGTGCCGCAGGAGTGCTGGTTGGGGTCGATCAGCGGAGCCAGCTCGACCGGCGCCTGGAGCCGTTCGTCCAGGCGCAGGCGCAGCTCGTCCAGGAAGGACAGGTCGGGGCGGAAGCCGGTCAGCACGATGACCTCGTCGACCGGGTCCAGGCGGCGTCCGTCCTCGCCGGCCAGGACCAGGCGTCCGTCGTCCGCGCGCTCGATCGCCTCGGTCCGGAAGCCGGTGACCGCGTCCGCGTGGCCCGCGTCGACCGCGGCCTTCGCCGCCAGTCCCAGGGCGCCGCGCGCGGGAAGCTGGTCGGCCTCGCCGCCGCCGAAGGTCGAGCCCGAGAGGCCCCGGCGCAGAATCCACACACCCTTCGTGCCCGCGCCGTCGTCGGACCTGGCGAGGTCGGCGAGGGAGGCGAGCGCGGTGAACGCGGAGGCACCCGAGCCGATCACGGCGGTGCGCCTGCCCGCGTAACGGGCCCGGATCGCGGGGTCCTTCAGGTCCGGGACGCGGTAGGTGATCCGGTCCGCGGCTGCCCTCTCGCCGAGCGCGGGCAGCCCGCTGCCGCCTGCCGGGGACGGGGTGGCCCAGGTGCCGGAGGCGTCGATGACGGCACGGGCGAGAAGGCGCTCCTCGCGGCCGTCGGCGTGGCTGACGTGCACGACGAACGGCTGCTGCTCGCGGTCGGCGTCCACGACCCGGTCGCGCCCGGTGCGTGAGACACCGGTGACGGTGACGCCGGTGCGTACGCGGTCCCCGAGGACGTCGGCGAGCGGCTGGAGGTAGGACTCCGCCCAGTCGCCGCCGGAGGGGTAGGTGGCCGGGTCGGGGCGGGCCCAGCCGGTGGGGGCGAGGAGCTTCTCGGCAGCCGGGTCGACGACCTCGCCCCAGGTGGAGAACAGGCGCACGTGTGACCACTCGCGCACCGCGGCCCCGGCGGCAGGCCCGGTCTCCAGGACCAGGGGCTCGATGCCCCGGTCGACCAGGTGGGCGGCGGCAGCCAGGCCGGCGGGACCGGCCCCGATCACGACGACGGGCAGCTCGGTGGTGGCGGGCGCGTTCACGGCGACTCCTTGCGTGTTTCGACATCTGTCGATGGCTTGCGCGGCCCAGCATGGCACCTGTATTGATGGGCGTCAACATAGACGTTTATCGAAGCGGGAGGGCTCCCTGCCCGGGTTCCGCGGTCCGTCGCGCCGGCGACGGCTTCGGGGTGGAGCGGGCGGCTCGGTCTGCTGTCCAACCGCCGTGCCCCTCCCTTACTGGTTCGACGTGTGTCAACATAGATGCATGTCGAATGCGAAGGTCCTGCCGCTGCTCGAACCCGACGGTCAGGGCGGGGTGCCGTGCTGCCCGCCGCTGGCCGAGCGCCCGATGACCGTCGAGGAGGCCGGGACCGCGGCGCGGATGTTCAAGGCGCTCGGCGACCCGGTCCGCCTCCGCCTCTTCTCGGCCGTGGCCTCCCACGAGGGCGGGGAGGCGTGCGTGTGCGACATCTCCGACGTCGGCGTCTCCCAGCCCACGGTGTCCCACCACCTGAAGAAGCTCAAGGAGGCCGGTCTGCTCACCTCCGAGCGGCGCGGCACCTGGGTCTACTACCGCGTCGAGCCGTCCGTGCTGGCGGCGATGGGCAGGCTGCTGGCCCTTCCGACCGCAGCCTGACCGGGGCGGGGAGGGGGGAGCGTCGTGGGGGAGGGACCTGCGAGTGCGGCGATCGTGCCGCTCGAACCGGAGCACGCGGAGCAGGTGCTGGGCATCTACCAGGCGGGGATCGACGAGGGGAACGCCACCTTCGAGACCGTCGCGCCGGTCTGGGAGGCGTTCGACGCGGCGAAGCTGCCTGAGCACCGCTTCGCCGCTGTCGATGCGGACGGGGCGGTGCTGGGCTGGGTGGCCGCGAGCCGGGTCTCCGACCGGTGCGCGTACGTGGGTGTGGTCGAGCACTCCGTCTACGTCCACCCGGCCGCCCGCGGCCGCGGAGTCGCCTCCGCCCTGCTGAAGGCGCTGGTGAATTCCACGGAACGGGCCGGGATCTGGACGATCCAGTCGGGGATCTTCCCCGAGAACACCACCAGCCTCGCCGTGCACCGGCGGGCCGGATTCCGTGTCATCGGCACGCGGGAGCGGATCGGGCGCCATCACGGCGTCTGGCGCGACGTCGTCCTCGTGGAGCGCCGCAGCCCCGCCATCACCTGACCGGTCAGGGCAGTTGGGCGATCGCGTGGGCGGCGTCCCGCGCGGTGCGGCCGACGCCGACGAGGGTGGCCGAGGCCGGGCCGGTCCAGTCGCCGTAGCCGAGCAGGTGCAGCCGCGGCTCGCCGAGGGCGCGCGTGCCGTCGGTGGGGATGTGGCCGCGCGGACCCCGCAGGTTCAGCGGGGCGAGGTGGGCCAGGGCCGGGCGGAAGCCGGTGCACCAGATCACCGCGTCCGCGTCGCTCCGGCTGCCGTCGGCCCACCGGACACCGATTGGCGTGAGCTGGGCGAACATCGGCTTCGCGATGAGGAGTCCGGCGTCGCGGGCCGCGCGGACGGGCGGCACGGCCACGATGTCGCCGAGTGAGGCCACCCCACCGGTGTCGGTACGGCCGGCGTCCAGGGCCCGGCGGCGGGCGGTGGCGACGTCGAACAGGGCCCGGCCGTCGATGTCGTCCGGCAGGAACCGTGGCGGGCGCCGGGTCACCCACGTCACCTCGGCCTCGCCGTCCAGGGCGAGATCGGCAGCGATCTGGGCGGCGGAGTTCCCGCCGCCCACCACGACGACGTGCTGCCCGGCGAAGTGGCCCGGGCTGCGGTAGTTCACCGCGTGCAACTGCCGCCCGGTGAAGACCGATCGGCCGGGAACGGCGGGGAGGAACGGCCGCGACCAGGTCCCGGTGGCGCTGACGACCGCCCGGGCCCGCCACGTACCGGAGTCCGCCTCGACCAGGAGCCGGTCCGCGTCGCGGCGTACGGCGTCCACCCGGGTGCCGCGCTGAACGGGCAGGTCGTAGCGGTGCTCGTAGTCGGCGAGGTAGTCCACCACGTGCCCGGCGCCCGGGTAGGTCTCGCCCGCCTGGGCGGGCATGAGGCGGCCGGGCAGGGAGGAGTGCTCGGCCGGGGAGAACAGGTGCAGCGAGTCCCACATGTGCTGCCACGACCCGCCCGGCGCCCGGTCCGCGTCCAGGATCACGAAGTTCAGACGTCGGCGGCGCAGGTGGTAGCCGGCCGCGAGCCCTGCCTGGCCACCGCCGACCACCACCACGTCCGTCTGCCGCTTCACGGGGCTGTCGCCACCGCGTCGGCGGCGAACTTCCTGCGCCAGGCGAGCGCAACGTACACCAGGCCGATCAGCACCGGCACCTCGATGAGCGGGCCGACGACGCCGGACAGGGCCTGGCCGGAGGTGACGCCGAAGGTCGCGATGGCGACCGCGATGGCCAGCTCGAAGTTGTTGCCCGCCGCGGTGAAGGCGAGGGTCGCGGTGCGGTCGTAGGACAGGCCCAGACCCTTGCCGAGCAGGAACGTGCCGAAGAACATGACGGCGAAGTACACCAGCAGCGGCAGCGCGATCCGTGCCACGTCCAGCGGCTGCGACGTGATGGTCCTCCCCTGGAGGGCGAAGAGGACGACGATCGTGAACAGCAGCCCGTACAACGCCCACGGCCCGATCCTCGGCAGGAACCGCTGCTCGTAGTCGGCGCGCCCCATCTTCTTCTCGCCCAGGCGGCGGGTGAGGAACCCGGCGGCGAGCGGGATGCCGAGGAAGATGACCACATTCAGCGCGATCTTCCACATGGAGATGTCCAGTCGCTCGCCGTCGCCGAGACCCAGCCAACCGGGCAGCAGGTCGAGGTAGAACCAGCCGAGCAGGCCGAAAGCGAGGACCTGGAAGACGGAGTTGAGGGCGACCAGGACAGCAGCGGCTTCGCGGTCGCCGCAGGCGAGGTCGTTCCAGATGATGACCATGGCGATGCAGCGGGCCAGGCCGACGATGATCAGGCCGGTGCGGTATTCGGGCAGGTCCGGCAGGAAGACCCAGGCCAGCGCGAACATCACCGCGGGTCCGAGGACCCAGTTGATGACCAGCGACGAGACCATCAGCCTGCGGTCACCGGTGACGGCGTCGAGCCGGTCGTAGCGGACCTTCGCCAGCACGGGATACATCATGATCAGCAGGCCGAGCGCGATCGGCAGGGAGATCCCGCCGATCTCCACCTTCGCGAGCGCGTCATTCAGCCCTGGGACGAGCCGGCCGAGCCCGAGGCCGACGGCCATGGCGAGCAGAATCCACACCGCGAGGAAGCGGTCGAGGACGGAGAGCTTCTTGACGATCGAGCCGTCCCCGGCCGCCTCGGCGCTCCGGGCGTGGGCGGTGGAGGTCACGGGCAGGCCCTCTTGTTCCCGGCGGCGGCGCGGGCGGCTCCGGCGAGCTCGGCGAACTGCGCGGACAGGCCGGCCAGGATATCGGGCCTGAGCCTGTAGTAGGTGAAGCGGCCACACGGCTCGGTCTCCACCAGCCCGGCCTCGCGCAGCACCTTCATGTGGTTGGACAGGTTGGTCTGCCTGGCCCCGGTCTCCTCCACCAGGTGCGTGGTGCACAGCGTCTCGCGCGCCAGCAGGGTCACGATCCGCAGCCGGAGCGGATCGCCCAGCGCCCGGATCACATCAGGATCGACTGAAGTCAGCATGCACTGATACTTTCACATCACCGTTCACTGATACCAGCGGATGCTGATGTCATGTGTGGCGTGCAGCTGCCGCGAGATGAGAGAGCCCCCATGCCTGAGAGCACCGGCACGAAGCCGTCCGTCCTGTTCGTCTGCGTCCACAACGCCGGCCGCTCCCAGATGGCCGCCGCCTGGCTGACCCACCTGGCCGGGGACCGCGTCGAGGTCCGTTCCGCCGGCTCCGAACCGGGCGACCAGGTCAACCCGGCCGCCGTCGCAGCAATGGCCGAGGCCGGCATCGACATCTCCGCCGAGGTCCCGAAGATCCTCACCGTGGACGCGGTGAAGGAGTCCGACGTGTGCATCACCATGGGCTGCGGCGACACTTGCCCGGTCTTCCCCGGCAAGCGCTACCTGGACTGGAAGCTCGACGACCCGGCCGGCCAAGGCGTCGAAGAGGTCCGCCCGATCCGCGACGAGATCAAGACCCTGGTGGAGGGCCTGATCGCCGAGATCGCCCCGGCCCCCCACCCTTCGTCCACCACGAGCACGAAGGCCCTCCCGCCCGACGGGCGGAAGGGCCTCTGACCTGGTGTTTCTCTGTGCCCCCGGCAGGATTCGAACCTGCGACACCCGCTTTAGGAGAGCGGTGCTCTATCCCCTGAGCTACGAAGGCGTCCGCCGGCGGACCGGCGTACCGCCGTCAGTGTAGCGGGTGGGGGCGTGCGGGCTCGGAGGGTAACCCGCCCGGAGGCTCCGCTCGGGGGTCAGCCGTCCTGGGTGCTGGTCGTGGACCACTCGTTCGCGAAGTGCTCCATCTGCTTCAGCACCAGGTCGATGGCCTCCGGCGTTCCGTCCGGCGGGTAGTTGCGGCGGGCCAGGAGGCGCTTGATGGCGCTGCGGAGGCGGGCGCGGACCGGCTCGCGGGCGATCCAGTCCGGCTTGAGCTTGCTGCGGACCTCCGCGACCAGCTCGCGGGCGATGCCGGCAAGGACCTCGTCACCCATGACCGAGCGGGCCGTGCCGTGGTCGGCGACCGCGTCGTAGAAGGCGAGCTCGCGCCAGTCCAGCGGCGGCTCGAACTTCTCGCCGCGGCGGGCGTCCTCCACGACCTCCTTGGCCATCTCCACGAGCTTGGCGATGAGCTCCGCGCTCGTGCACTGCTGCCGCATGTAGCGGACCATGAGGTCCTGCAGCCGCTCGGAGAACGTCGTGCGCCGGACGATGTTGTGCCGGGTGACCTCGCGCATCTTCTGCTCGATGAGCCGCCGCAGGGCCTCCGCCGCCAGGTGTGGAGTCTCGCTGTTCTGCAGTTTCGCGGCGAGCGCGTCGTTGAGGTGGGTCAGGTCGGCGGTCTCCAGGCCGGCCTCGGCGAGGAGGTCGGTCACCCCACCGGTCTCGACGACCGAGGAGGTGAGCTGCGCCAGGTACAGCTCGACGTCGCGGGCGACGGGAAGACCGCGGGCCTTGCGGTCCTCGGCGTCGTACTTCGCCATGTAGACGCGGACCTCGACGAAGAACTGGATGTCCCGCTTCCAGGCCGGGTCGTCCGGGAACCGGGTGCCGATGTCGGCGGAGCTGCCGCAGAGCGCGTGGAAGCGCTCCAGACGGTGGGCGTGCTCGCGGTAGCGCCGGCCGAGTGTCTGGCGGGGGTCGTCCAGCCGCTCGGGGTTGTTGCCGGGTGTGGCCGGGTCCCTGAGATAGCTGGTGGTCGCCATCGCGGCGTTGATGAACGCCTTCGGGGACGGGACCTCCAGCCGCGACCGCCAGTCGAAGCCGCGCAGGATGTCGTTGAGGATGTCGTACTCGTTGCGCAGCTCGTCCAGCGCCCGGTCGAGGTCCTGCCCGAGCGTGCGGTCCCGCTGGTCGGCGTCCGTGTACTCGGCGATCGCCCGCTGGAGGTTCTCGGTGAGCGGTGCGTACCCGACGAGGAGGCCGTCCTCCTTGCCCCGGAAGCGACGATTGACGCGGGCCAGGGCCTGCATCAGGCCGGCGCCCTTGAGGGGCCGGTCCAGGTACATGGTGTGGACGGGCGGCGCGTCGAAGCCGGTCAGCAGCATGTTGTTGACGATGAGCAGCTGGAGCTCGTCCTCCGGGTCCTTGGCCCGGTTGATGACGGCCTTGCGGCGGCTGTCGCTCAGGGCGTGGGCGAGGAGCCGCTGGGGGTCCTTGCGCGTGTTCGACGAGAAGACGATCTTCATCGCGCCCTTCTCGAAGTCGTCGCTGTGCCACTCGGGCCGCAGCTCGCGCAGGGCGTCGTACACGCCGACGCAGATCTCGCGGGTCGCGCACACGATCATCGCCTTGCCGGGCGCCCCGCCTGCCTGGGAGACGCCGACGAACGGCTGCATGGCCGTACGGCGCGTCTCCCAGTGCTGTACGAGGTCGGCGGAGAGGTCCCGGATGCGGGCGGGTGCGCCGTACATCGCGTTCATCGTGGCGACGGCCTGCTCGACGCGGGTGCGCTCGACGTCGTCGAGGCCGTCCGTGATCCGGTCGGCCTCCTCGTCGATGGTCGTCGGGTCGACGTCCCGGTCCATGACGAGCTGGATGACCCGGCTCTCGTGGAAGACCTTGACCGTCGCCCCGTCGTCGGCGGCCCGCTTGAGGTCGTACACGTCGATGTAGGCGCCGAACACCTCGCGGGTGTCGCGGTCGGCCTCGGAGATCGGCGTACCGGTGAAGGCGAGGAGCGTGGCGTGCGGGAGCGCGTCGCGCAGGTGGCGGGCGTAGCCGTCGAGGCTGTCGTAGTGGCTGCGGTGCGCCTCGTCGACGACGACGACGATGTTGCGGCGGTCGGAGAGGAGCGGGTGGTCCGCGCCGGACTCCTTCTCCTCCTTCGTACGCCCGAACTTCTGCAGCGTCGTGAAGAGGATGCCGCCCACCCGCTTGGCCGCGAGTGCCTCGCGGAGCTCGGCCCGGGTGAGGACCTGCTTCGGCGCCTCCGGGAGGATCTCGCTCTCCAGGAACGTCGAGTACAGCTGGTCGTCGAGGTCGGTGCGGTCCGTGATGACGACGACCGTCGGGTTCAGCAGGGCCGGGTCCTTCATCACCATGGTGGTGGTGAGGACCATCTCCTCCGACTTGCCCGAGCCCTGCGTGTGCCAGACGACGCCGGCCTTGCCGTCGCTCGCGGCCGCGACGCGTACGGCCTCGGTGGCGCGGGTGACGGCGTGGTACTGGTGCGGCTTCGCGATGCGTTTCATCCGCTTCGACGGCACGAAGTTGATGAAGGACTTGATGAGGGCGAGGAACCGGTCCTGGGTGAACAGGCCGTGCAGGGCCAGGTTCTGGCCCGAGTCCCCTATGCCTTCGGCTTCGAGCGGGTCGACGCGCTCGCCGAACTCGTCCGTGTTCCACGGCGCGAAGTGCTCGTACGGCGTGAAGGGCGTGCCGTACTTGGCCGTGATGCCGTCCGAGACGAGGACGACCGCGTTGTACCGGAACGCGGTCGGGAACTCCTCGACGTAGCGGGTGACCTGGGTGTGCGCGTCCTGGAGCGTCGCGTCTTCGTCGCCGGCGCGCTTCAGCTCCAGGACGGCGAGCGGCAGGCCGTTGACGTACAGCACGACGTCGAAGCGCCGGTGCTTCTCGCCGTCGATGACGGTGACCTGGTTGAGGGCGCGGTAGACGTTCCCGTCCGGGTCGTCGAGGTCGACGAGGCGAATGGTCGGGTTGTGTTCGGCGCCGAAGCCGTCGGTGTACGTGACGGACCGGATGCCGGCGGTCAGTTGGCCGTGGGCGGTGCGGTTCTCCTCGTACGTGTCCTGGGAGGACGGCGTCGTCGCGGCGCCGACCGCGTCCCGTACGGCCTCCGGCGGGAGGCCCGGGTTGAGCCGCTCGACCGCGTCGCGGAGGTCCGGGTAGAGGATCAGGTCCTTCCACGACTTCCGGTGGCCGGAACCGGGCGCGAAATCGTTGCCGGGGGCGGGCTCCCAGGTGAGCTCGGCCAGCTCGTCGAGGGCGAGGAGCTCCCAGTCGGACTCGTAGGGTCGGTGGTTCCGGCTTCTGTCGCCGGGGGCGGCGGTCATGCGTGGTCCTCGACAATCTTCTCGGCGTCCCGGACGCGGAGACGGCCGGACATGAGCTGGGGGAGGAGGGCGTCGCGGAGGCTGACGAGGGTGCGGTTCTCATCTGCCACATGCGCAGCAGTCGCGTGCAGAGGGGCAACCTTCTGGGCGAACGCCGCGACCTCCCCTGCGCCAGGCAGCCGGATCCGCATGGCCTTGAAGTTCTTCCGGCTGAGCTCCAGGAAGGTGGAGCCGTTCGCGAGGCTGATCATTTCGTCGACGCGGGAGCGCATCTCGTGGAAAAGCCACCAGCGCATATCGTCGTTCGGTGGCAGCACGACGATGAACCCCTGATTCACCGCCGCAGGAATCTGCGGAAGTGCGAACGAGCCGATCGTGGCTCGGGAGGTCATGAAGATCGAATGCGCGGGGTAGAGCTGAGAGGAGCAGCTTTCGAGGCCGGTCTCTGTAATTCTTCGGCTCGTCTCGAACAGGTACGGGGATGGCAGGGCCGTCACGTCGGACGGAGTGGTCCACGAGATGTCCCCTCCCCAGAATTCTTCGACCTTGGTGCTCGGGGTTCCGCCGCCCATGACTGTGGCGATGGATCCGAAGGTCTCCTCTCCGAATCCAAGGTGGCCTGCGGCGTGCAGGAAGACTGCGTCAGTCATTTCCACAGCTGTGGTGGCGATGCGCTCATTGACGGCGATCTTGTCATCCAGTGCGCGCAGAGCGTCCGCGATACCTCGCTGCTGCGACAGGGTGGGGTGCGGAATCTCAAGCTTCTTGAGATCGCTTCCTCTGATGCCGGCGGCCGCGACCTGGGTGACGATCGTCTCCATGTTCGACCGGCCTTGCGGTGACCGGAAGTAGTAGTAGACAAAACGCGGGTCTGAGAGTCTCTTGTCCAAACGGGCGCGGATCAGGTGACTTTCCCAGGTGCGCGGGCCCGTGCCCGAATCCACGAGTACACACCGGCCCGCTCCCGAATAGACCAGGGACTGGCGCACGAACAGCAGGTCCCCCTCTTCCAGGAGGAACCGATCCTGCTCGCGTTCGGTCAGTGGAACCAATTCGCATTCCTGATCGCGAATCACGTCGTACGCGAACGCTTCTCCCATGTTGACCATCGGGATGCCACTGCCGCGCAGCTTCGAGGGGTAACTGACACCGTTCCGAAGCGGCTCGGCAAGAAGACTGTCCAACGGGACCCGGACCCACTCAGACACCGATGCTCCCCAGCTGCTCCCGTACGGTCTTCTCCAGCTCCGCCGACCGTGCGAACAGCCCGAACAACTCCTCCGTCAATGCCGCGATCCTCGCTGCCACAGCCTCCGCGTTCTCCTCTTCCGCTTCGACGGCACCCACATACCGCCCCGGCGTCAGCACGTATCCGTGCTCCCGCACCGTCTCCAGCCCCGCCGAGAAGCAGAAGCCCGGTACGTCCTCGTACGTCAGCCCCTCGGCCTTCGCGGACTCCGTCCCCCGCCACGCGTGGTAGACGCCCGCGATCTTCGCGAGGTCCGTCTCCGTGAACACGCGCTCCGTACGGTCGGCCATCTCGCCCATGTTCCTGGCGTCGATGAACAGGATCTCCCCGCGCCGGTCCGTCAGGCCCTTCGGCCCCTGCGGGGACTTGTCCTTCGCCAGGAACCACAGGCAGGCCGGGATCTGTGTCGTACGGAACAGCTGGGGCGGCAGCGCCACCATGCACGCCACCAGGTCCGCCTCCACCATCGACTGGCGGATCTCGCCCTCGCCGCTCGACTGGGAGCTCATCGAGCCGTTCGCCAGGACGATGCCGGCCGTCCCGCGCTCACCCAGCTTCGAGACCATGTGCTGGAGCCACGCGTAGTTGGCGTTGTTCTTCGGGGGGACGCCGTACTTCCAGCGGGCGTCGCTCTCGTCCCTGGCCCAGTCCTTGATGTTGAAGGGCGGGTTGGCCATGACGAAGTCGGCCCTGAGGTCGGGGTGCTTGTCGTCGGCGAAGGTGTCGCCCCAGCGGGCGGCCAGGTTGCCGTCGATGCCGTGGATGGCGAGGTTCATCTTCGCGAGGCGCCAGGTGCGCTCGTTGAGCTCCTGACCGAAGACGGAGATGTCGGCCTTGTGGCCCTTGCCCCGGTGGGCCTCGATGAACTTGGCCGCCTGCACGAACATGCCGCCCGAGCCGCACGCCGGGTCGTACACCCGGCCGTGATACGGCTCCAGGATCTCCACGATCAGCCGGACCACCGACTGCGGGGTGTAGAACTCGCCGCCCCGCTTGCCCTCGGCGCGCGCGAAGTTGCCGAGGAAGTACTCGTACACCTCGCCCAGCACGTCCTGCGCCGGCTTGTCCTCCGTGCCGCCGAAACGCGCGTCGCTGATGAGGTCGACGAGTTCGGCCAGGCGCTTCTGGTCGATGGCGTCGCGGTTGAAGATCTTCGGGAGGACGCCGGTCAGGGCGGCGTTCTCCCGCATGACCGCGTCCATCGCGTCGTCGAGGAGCTTGCCCACGCCCTGGCTCTTGGCGTTGGCGGCGATCCACGACCAGCGTGCCGTCTCCGGGACCCAGAAGACGTGGGCGCCGGTGTACTCGTCGCGGTCTTCCAGGAAGTCGCCGATCTGGTCCTCGGAGATGCCGTCCTCGGCGAGTTCCTTGGCCAGCTCGTTACGGCGCTCCTCGAAGGCGTCGGACACGTACTTCAGGAAGATCAGGCCGAGGACGAACTCCTTGTACTGCGCGGCGTCGATGGAGCCGCGCAGCTTGTCGGCGGCCTTCCAGAGGATCGCCTGGATCTCCTTGGGCGTGGAGGCGCTGAACAGCTCCTCCTGCTCGGTGGGCTTCTTCTTGCGCGGAGGCATGAGGCGGGCCGTCTCCTTCAGCTGGCGGTTTCGGGGAAGTTCTGAATGGTCAGGGTGGTGTCGGCCATGCCGGCGGCCGTGATGCGGGCCAGGTCGTCAAGGGCCTCGGTCTGTTGCCGCAGCAGCTCCGCCCGGCGCTCGATCTCGGCGAGCACGGCCTCGTACCGCTCCAGCTCCTCGCGGCCCAGGTCGGGGACGCTCAGGTCCTCGATGCCGCGCGAGGCCCGTACGGCGCCGCTGGTGCGGCCGTGTTCGGAGGCGGCGGCCCGCAGCAGGGCCGCCAAGACCCGGGGGCGCACCGGGGGGTCGGCGTCGGGGTGGACGCGCAGGATGCGGGCGGGAGCGACGACGACCGACAGGCCCTCGGTGTCGACGTGGACGCCGAAGCGCGGACTGGTGGTGACGACGAGGTCGCCCGGCTCGGTGAACTGGACGTGTTCGTACGCCGTGAGGACCAGGCCCCGGTCGATGCGGCGGCTGCCGAAGCGCGCGGCGCCGAGGATCTCCTCCGGGCCGAGCACCGCGTAGTGGCCGTCGGAGGAGAGGTGTTCGGGGGCGATGCGGTGGCCGGGGCGGCGGCGCAGACGGCGGTCCTTGAGGAGTCGGCGGACGGTCGTGCGGCGGACCTGCTGGTCCTCGGGGCGGAGGACCGCTCCGGTCCGCAGAGGGCCGTGGCCACCGGTCCGGTGTGTCGCCCGCTCTTCGAGTTCGGCGAGGTGCCGTTCCACCTCGGCGATGCGGGCCGGGCGTTCCACGACGGCCCGGGTGTACCGGGCCTCGGGGGAGCGGTGCTGCGGGGAGAAGGCCGAGCCCGGCCGATCGTCGAGGTCCTTCGCCCGTACGACGGTCGCGTGGCGGAGCTCGTGACGGCGGTCCCCACGCCATCCCGAAGCCCGCCAGATGGCGATGTCCCCGGCGAGCACGTCGAGGACCGGCTCGGTGAGCGGCTGGGCGGAGTAGTCGGCGAGGAGGACACGGCCCGCGCGTTCGTCCTCGGGAGTGCGGGACAGGACCCAGACGGCGGTGCGGTAGCCGGGGCGATAGGCGAAGGCTCCGTCGGGGAGGCCGACCGCCGCCTTGAGGAGGCCTTTGTCGAGGAAGGAGCGGCGCAGCCGGTCCGCGTCACCGTGCCGGGGCAAGGGGCGGACGAGCGCGTCGGCCGGGCCGAGGACGACGGCCGTCGAGCCGTCGCGGAGGTGGTCGGTGAGGTCCTGGACCCGCTCCAGCACCTCCCGGGCGCTGCGGGTCTCGCCCGCCTCGTACGGGAGCGCGCAGGCAAGCACGTCGGGGTCGCCCCAGTCCTCCGTGGAAAGTGTCTCGCCCTCGGTGACGTCGAGCGAGAACTCGTACACGCCCCGGACGAGCATCCGGCGCCGGACGAGACGGGCGAGCGCCGGGTCGGGCTCGGCCGCGAGGTAGGTGTGGCCGGAGTCCTCGGCCGCCGCCGCGTGCAGGGCGGCGAGCACGTCACCGCTGCGGGCGTACGGGGTGGCGAGGACGGACTCGTCGGGCAGGGTGTCGACGCCGGCCAGCGCCGCGAGGGCGCGGGCCACCGCAGGGGTGGGCTCGTCGGCGGCCAGGTCGTGGGAACCGAGGCGGCGGCGGGCCTCCAGGACCCACTCGAAGGCTTCGGCGGGGGTGTAGGCCGCCTCGGTCAGCTCGTCGGCGAGCGCTCCCAGGGCCGGGCCGAGGCGGTCCGGGTCGGGAACGGTCTGCAACTCTGCGAGGAGGAAGGTGTCCTCCGCGTCGAGGTCGGCGGCCTCAGAGAGGAGATCGTCCCAGGCCTTCTCTCCGACAGGGGCGTCGTGCTGCTGGCGCAGGCAGAGCAGGGCCGTCAGAGCACCTACCAGGTCAGGGGCGGAGAGGCCGGAGGACCGCCAGGCGGAGAGGGTGTGCAGGGCCGCCTCCGCCCGCAGACGACGGGGCTCCGCGTTGCCGCGCCCGGTCCGGACCAGCCAGTCCACGACCTCCCGGGCGTCGAAGAGCGGGCTGCCGCTCTCGCGGGTCACCGGTGCGGGAAAGTCGGAGTGTCGCCGGCTCCAGGTGGTGGGGACGGGCCGCTTCACCTGGGCGAGGGCCGCGATCTCGGCGTAACCGATACGCCAGGACAGCGGGCCGGGCAGGACGGGGAAGCCGTCGACCGGCGCCGGGCTGCTCATCGATCCCCCTCCCCTGGGCTTTCGGGTACGTCCACGGAGCCCCGTGGAATCGCGACCGCCGCTACGGCTCCGTGCAGAGCCATCAGCAACGGATGACAAACCTACCGTCGACGCAGGAGAAGGTCTCCACAGGACCTGATAACCCCGGTTACCAGTTAAGCCAAAAAATTCTGTCGCGTCTGCTCTCTAACGTTCCGTCCTGTCAGCAGGTGGTGCACGACACCGCCCCACCCCAGCCACACCGCGCAGGAGGCCCCTCGTGACCGAGACGGAACAGCACCAGCAGACCGCGCTTCCCCTCGCCGAGACGGTGGCGGCGCGCCTGGCCGAGTCGCCTCTCCCCGAGACCGTCAAGGCCCTCGTCCGCGACGCACTCGGCAGCGACACCGCGGAGACCGGCACCGCCGCCACGTCGTCCGCCGCCTCAGGGCGCGTCTACCTCGGCTCCCTCGCCGTCAACGGCTTCCGCGGCATCGGTCCTCGCGCCCGGCTGAGCCTCAGCCCCCGTCCCGGGGTGAACCTCGTCGTGGGCCGCAACGGTTCCGGCAAGTCCAGCCTCGCCGACGCCATCGAGGCCGGCTTCACCGGCACCCGGGCCCACCGGCCGGGCCAGGACGCCACGCGCGGCGGCCACTGGGCCAACCTCCACAACGCCGATAGCCCCAAGATCGAGCTCAAGCTCGCGGTCGGGGGCGACACCGGCAACAGCACCCTCACCCGCACCTGGTCGAGCGAGGAGTTCGGCAGCTCCGAGGCCACCTTCAAGCGCCCGGGCCACGGCACCGTCCCGCTGGCCGAGGCCGGCTGGGACACGGCCCTCGCCGACCACCGGCCGTTCCTCTCGTACACCGACCTCGACCTCATGCTCAACGGCAAGCCGTCCGAGCGGTACGACGCGATCGCCTCCATCCTCGGCATGGACCTGCTCTCCACCGCGACCAGCCGGCTGAGCGCACGGGAGAAGGCCCTCGCCGCCACCGCGAAGGAGACGAGGGATGCCCTGCCCGGCCTGAAGGACGCCCTCTACGCGCTGGAGGACGACGACCGCGCCGTACAGGCCCTGCTCGCCGTGGACACCCCGGGAGCCCTGGACCTCGACACCATCGACGCGCTCGTCGCCGGTCTCCCCCCGGCCGACGACAGCCGGCTCGCCGCGCTCCAGGCCGAGGCCGGGGCGCAGGGGCCCGACCTGACGGAGGTCGGGGAGGCCATCCGGCGGCTGCGGCTCGCCCTCGCCGATGTGAAGGACCTCCACGGCAGCGACGCCGAGAACGCCCGGCTGCGCGCCGGCCTGCTGGAGAAGGCCCTCGCGCATGCCGACCGGCACCCCGACGACGACGTCTGCCCGGCGTGCGGGACGGAACGGGTTCTCGGGCGGGAGTGGTACGACCACGCCTCCCGGCAGATCGCGGAGCTGCGCCGCGAGGCGAAGACCGCCGAGGACGCGCACGCCGCCGTACGGACGGGCGCGCGGAACCTCCAGAACCTCATCGAGCGTCCCGCGCGGATTCCCGCGGCCCTGGCCGGACCGTGGAAGGCGTGGGCCGACTGCCGGCAGATCCAGGACCCCGCCGAGCTCGCCCGGAGCGCCGAGGAGGCCGCCACGGTCCTTGCCGGCGCCTGTGACGCCGTCAGGACGGAGGCGGTCCGCGAGCTGGAGGAGCGCGACGAGCGGTGGCGCGCGCTCGTCACCCGGCTTGCCGCCTGGGCGGACAAGGCACGTGAGGCCGAACGGGACAAGTCTCTGCGGACCGACCTCGGCAAGGCGGTGAGGTGGCTCAGGAGCCTCGCCACCGAACTGCGGGAGCAGCGCATGGAGCGCTTCACCGACGCCACGCAGGGCATCTGGGAGCGCCTGCGGCAGGAGAGCAACGTCGACCTCACGGCCGTGAGCCTGAAGGGCAGCGAGAAGGCGAACGTCCGCAAGCTCGTCATGGCGGCCTCCGTAGACGGCCAGGACGCCCCGGCGCTCGACGTCATGAGCCAGGGGGAGCTGCACTCCCTCGCGCTCTCCCTCTTCCTGCCGAGGGCCACGACCGCGGACAGCCCGTTCGGCTTCCTCGTCATCGACGACCCCGTGCAGTCGATGGACCCGACCAAGGTGCACGGACTCGCCCAGGTGCTGCACGAGATGGGCCGGCACCGGCAGATCATCGTGTTCACCCACGACCCCCGTCTGCAGAAGGCGTTCACCGACCAGGAACTGCCGGTCACGGTCTTCCAGGTGACGCGGCGCGAGGGGTCCCGGGTGAAGGTCGCCCGCGTCGACGACCCGGTCGCGCAGGCCATCGGCGACGCCCGGGCCATCGCCGCCACCCCGGGCCTTCCCGCCGAGACGTACAGCCACGTGCTGCCCGGCCTCTGCCGCATCGCCCTGGAGAACGCCTTCCTGGAGGCCGCGTGGATCCGTCACCACCGCACCGGTGGATCGGAACACGACCTCCAGGCCGCGATCGACAGCGCGGAGAGGTTCCAGGAGGTCGCGGCCTTCGCCCTCTTCGGCGACGTGAGGCGCGGTGGCGACGTCAAGGAGGAGGTGCGCCGCCGCTACGGGAGCCCGGCATGTTCCCTGATCCAGCGGTGCCAGAAGGGAGCCCATCCCGACGGCGCCTCGATTCCCGACCGCCACCGCTTCGTCACGGACGTCGAGGACCTGGCGCGGAAGATCCGCAAGCCGGAGGTGACCGCATGACCACCGCCTCTCCCGTTTCCGTCGAAGGTCTGCTGCTGACCGCCGATCGCCTCCTCCACGGTGGACCCGCCGAGGCCACCACCGCCGGCCGGCACCGCGGCGTCTGCCTCGCGCTGCGGACCGCGCTGGAGATCCGCGTCGACCGGGTGCTGGAAGCCGCGACGCCCGGGCTGTCCCGCACCACGGGGCGTGCCAAGCTGCTCCTCCTGCACTCCGTCGTGCCGGTGGAGACGGCACGACGGGCGAAGGCCCTCTGGTCCCAGCTGAGTCTGGGGTGCCACTACCACCTGTACGAGCTCGGACCCACGTACGACCAGGTACGGGCCTGGCGGACCGAGGCCGACGAACTCGTCCGGGAACTGAGCTTTCGCGTGGACGGCAGCAGCCGCTGACCGCCCCCCCCGGGACGCCCCCTACGACCGCGTCACCTGCACCCGGTAGTCCCCCTTCCCGTCCTTCTCCAGCACCGAGATCCGTATCCCGTTCGTCCGGTCCGTGAAGGTGTCGCCCGGCTGGTACGGGGCGTCCGAGAGCTCGGCGTGGACGTTGGGGAGGCGGGTGCAGCCGGGGCTGTTCTTGGTGCTGTCGGTGACCGAGATGGGGCCCTGGCCCGTGTCCACGTCGGAGCTGACCTTGTAGATGAGGACGCCGGGGCGGCAGACCGCCTGGTCGTTGCCCGCCTGGGTGCGGACCTCCACCGCGTAGCCGGACTCCGCGGTCAGGGGGACGAAGGCCAGCTTCATGCCGCCCCGCGTGGCCAGGGGCTCCAGGACGTGGTCCGTGGTGCCGGGGCGGGCGGCGCAGCTCACCTGGTCGTTGTCCAGCCAGCCGAGCTTCCACTTGTGCCAGCCGAGCAGGTCGTTGTTGGCGCCCCAGTCCTCGGACATGATGTCCCAGTGCCCGACCGAGCCGCCGCCCTCCATCGTGTAGAGGTCGGGCAGCCCGAAGACGTGGCCGTTCTCGTGGGGCAGGACCCGGTAGCCGGTCTGGGCGTAGGAGCCGGAGCCGTCGTCCTGGCGGCTGTAGACGAATGACGTGTTGGACAGCGGCACCCCGTCCGCGACCGGGGCCTCGTCGTTGCCCGAGAAGGTCACCGAGAGCACGGTGTCCAGGGCGGACGGCCCGGCGTTCGGGGTGACCAGGATGTTGACCAGGTCGTACTCGTCGAAGTCCACCCGCGGGTCCGCGGCCGCCACGATGTCCTGCACCAGGTGGCGGTAGCCCGGTTCGTACGGGGAGCCCCGCTCGATTCCGTACTCCTCGAAGGGCAGCGGCATCCGCAGCCAGGAGCGGATCGGGGCCTCCGGTATGTAGGTGAGCCGCCCGTAGGAGCTCGTCCGGAACCAGTCGGTGGTCTGCGGGAAGAACTCCGCCAGCCGGTCCATGGCCGGCTCGGTGCCCTCGGCGTCCGGGAAGTCGATCATCAGGTTCAGCGCGCGGACGCGGCCGGTGGAGCGCGCGTAGCCGGGCTGCGTCGGCATGCCCTCCGACATCTGTACGCCCATGGCCGACGCGATCCGGCAGGGGCCGAGCCCGGTGGCCAGGGGGGCCGTCGCGGCGGGGCCGGCCGACGCGGGGCTCTGGAGGGGGAGCGTGCTGCTCGCGGTCGCCAGGGCCGCGATGACCAGGGCCGTCGCAGCGCCCAGGGCGACCGGGCGGCGGTGCTTGCGTATCCGGTGGCGGGGCTGCTGCATCGAGGCGCCTTCCGGTCCGCGGCAGCCGGCCGACCCCGGCTGCCCTCTGCCGTCAGCCTGTTCCGGGTGATCGCGGGCCGCTCGTTGGGTGCGCCGTTCGGCTGGTTTCCCGGCGATGGGGTGTGCGTGACGCAGGTCACAAAGTCGCGGGAAATAACCGGGGAGGGTTTCCCCGTTTGAACCCGTGTCCCCGCGAAACGGGGAAGCGGTCCCCGGTTGTTTCCCCGGCCGGAACCGCGCAGGGAAGAACCGGAAGACAAGGAGCACCGCCGTGGCCACCACCGCACCCGCGCAGCCCCGTACGCCGAGGCCGAGGGCCGACGCGCTGCGCAACCGGGAGCGGATCGTGACCGCCGCGCGCGAGATGTTCGTGGAGTTCGGGCCCGACGTGCCCCTCGACGAGGTCGCCCGCCGCGCCGGCGTCGGCAACGCGACGCTCTACCGGAACTTCCCCGACCGGGCCGCCCTCATCCACGAGGTCGTGCTCGCGGTCACCTCCCGTACCACCGACCGCGCCGAAGAGGCCGCCGCCGAAGAAGCGGACCCCTTCGCCGCGCTCACCCGCTTCGTCCACGCGGCCGCCGACGAACGCATCGGGGCCCTGTGCCCCATGCTCTCCGGCGGCTTCGACAAGGACCACCCCGAACTGCTCGCCGAGCGCCGGCGCCTCGAAGAGGCCGTCGAAGGGCTCGTCGCGCGCGCCATGTCCGCGGGGCGCCTGCGCACCGACATCGCCGTCGGTGACGTGCTGGTCGCCCTCTCCCAGCTCACCCGGCCGCTGCCGGGCATCGCCTGCCCGAACATCGACCGGTTCACCCACCGCCACATCCAGCTGTTCCTGGACGGACTGGAGGCCCCGGCCCGCTCCGTACTCCCCGGAACGGCGGCGACCTTGGAGGACCTGCGGCGCCGCACGTGACGTGATCCGCGCCCGCCCTTTCCCCCTTATCTGAAGCCCGACGCCTTACTCAGACGCCCGACGACTCACTCCAGAGCCCGACGACTCACCGAAGCCCGGCGCCTCCCCGCCGGACCTGTCCTCAGCCGTGCCCGCGACCAGCGGAACGCACGGTTCGCGATCTCTCGCGCCCTCACGCGCTCCTAGGTGGCTGTTTCCATGTCAAAAACTCCTGATCTCCGACTCCCCGACCCCAGTCGCTGGAAGGCTTTGGCCTTCATCGCGCTGGCGCAGCTGATGGTGGTGCTCGACGCCACCATCGTGAACATCGCGCTGCCGCACGCCCAGACCGCGCTCGGCATCACCGACGCCAACAAGCAGTGGGTCATCACCGCTTATGCCCTCGCCTTCGGCGGGCTGCTGCTCTTCGGCGGGCGCATCGCCGACCTCTGGGGCCGCAAGCGCACCTTCGTGGTCGGCCTGATCGGCTTCGCGCTGGCCTCCGCGCTCGGCGGCGCGGCGCAGAACCAGGGCATGCTGTTCGGCTCCCGCGCCCTCCAGGGCGTCTTCGGCGCGCTGCTGGCGCCGGCCGCGCTCTCGCTGCTCGCGGTGATGTTCACCGACGCCAAGGAGCGCGCCAAGGCGTTCGGTATATACGGGGCGATCGCCGGTGGCGGTGGCGCCGTCGGCCTGATCCTCGGCGGTTTCCTGACCCAGACGCTGAACTGGCGCTGGACGTTCTTCGTCAACATCCCCTTCGCGATCGTCGCCGCGGCCGGTGCGTACTTCGTCATCCGCGAGCCCGCGGGCAGCCGCAACCGCTCGCCGCTCGACATCCCGGGCGTGGTCCTGTCCGCACTGGGTCTGGTCTCGCTGGTGTACGGCTTCACCCGTGCCGAGTCCGCGGGCTGGTCGGACGCGCTGACCGTCGGCTCGTTCGTCGCCTCCGCCGTGCTGCTGCTGGCCTTCGTCCTCACCGAGGCCAAGGTCAAGTCGCCGCTGCTCCCGCTGCGCGTCGTGATGGACCGCAACCGCGGTGGCGTCTACCTCTCCCTGGGCCTGGCCGTCATCGCGATGTTCGGCCTGTTCCTCTTCCTCACGTACTACCTCCAGGTCGTGAAGGGCTACTCGCCGATCAAGACCGGCTTCGCCTTCATGCCGATGATCGCGGGCATGATCACCGGCTCCACGCAGATCGGCGCCCGGCTGATGACCCGGGTCCCGGCCCGCACGCTGATGGGCCCCGGCTTCCTGGTCGCCGCCGTCGGCATGCTGCTGCTCACCCAGCTGGACGTCGACTCCTCCTACGCGGCGGTCATCCTGCCCGGCCAGCTGCTGCTGGGTCTGGGCATGGGTACGGCGTTCATGCCGGCCATGTCGCTGGCCACGCACGGCGTCGAACCGCGTGACGCGGGTGTCGCCTCGGCGATGGTCAACACCTCGCAGCAGGTCGGCGGTGCGATCGGTACGGCCCTGCTGAACACGATCGCCGCCTCGGCCGCCACGGCGTACGCCACCTCGCACGCCGCGCTCGGCGCCAGGAACCCGGAGCTGCTGAAGCTCCAGTCGATGGTGCACGGCTTCACCGGTGCCATCTGGTGGGCCGTCGGCATCCTGGTGGTGGCCGCCGCCATCGCGCTGACCTTCGTCAACGCCGGCCGTCCGAACCCCGCGGCGAGCTCCGGAGGCGCCGCTTCCGGTGACGCGGAGGGCGTCGAGGACGAGATCAGGGTCCCGGTCGTCGCCCACTGACCCCGGCCGCCCGCGCGGATACGTTTCTGCCCCGGTTCCCTCGTACGGAGGAACCGGGGCAGAGGCGTGCCACGGCGTGATTCAGCGCAGCCAGGGGAGGTCGGCGTCCGCGCCCTCCGGCTGCAGCCCGGCCGCCAGGACCTGCATGATCTCGCCCAGCGAGCGCACCTGGTCGGGCGTGAGGCGGTCGAACATGGCCTGGCGGACGGCCTTCACGTGGCCGGGGGCGGAGCGGCGCAGCATCGCGTGGCCCTCGTCGGTCAGGACGGCGTTCTGGCCGCGCTTGTCGGAGGGGCACTCCTCGCGGCGCACCCAGCCGCTCTTCTCCAGCCGGGCGACCGCGTGGGAGAGGCGGGAGCGGGTGATCTTGGCGTTCCTGGCCAGTTCGGTCATCCGCATGCGGTGCCGGGGCGCCTGCGAGAGCTGGACGAGCAGGCCGTAGTAGATGTGCGGCATGCCGGCATCGGCCTGCAACTGGCGGTCGAGGTGATCCTCCAGAAGCGTGGTGGCGTGCAGATACGCGCGCCAGACGCATTGTTCTTCGTCGGTGAGCCAGAGCGGCCCACCGGTTGATGCCGTGGTCATGTACTCCACTGTACGACCTTTTCTTGAAAGTTGAACTAGATAGAGCTAAGGTCTCTGAAGGTAGGAGCTTGAAGATTAAAGAACCCTTCCTGCCGAAGCCCGCTACAGAAGACTTACCTTGAGTAGCCGCAGTTGGGGAGTGTCATGACCATCACCTCGGAGCGCATGCCCGCCCTCTACCTCTCCCACGGAGCCCCGCCGCTCGCCGACGACCCCGTCTGGCCCGGCGAACTGGCCGCCTGGTCGGCAGAACTGCCGCGCCCCACCGCGATCCTCATGGTGTCCGCGCACTGGGAAGAGGCCCCGCTCGCACTCGGCGCCACCGAGACGCTGCCGCTCGTCTACGACTTCTGGGGCTTCCCCGAGCACTACTACCAGGTCCGCTACGCCGCCCCCGGCGCCCCGCAGCTCGCCGCGAGCGTCCGCAAACTGCTGCGCGGCGCCGGTACACCGGTCCAGGACATCCCGGACCGCGGCCTCGACCACGGCGCGTACGTCCCGCTGGTCGAGATGTTCCCGGACGCCGACATTCCGGTGCTCCAGATCTCCCTGCCCACCCTCGACCCGCAGAAGCTCATGGACATCGGGCGCAAGCTGGCGCCGCTGCGCGACGAGGGCGTCCTGATCATCGGCAGCGGCTTCTTCACGCACAACCTCGCCGCCCTGCGGCACACCGGCGGCGGCGTCCCCGGCTGGTCGGCGGAGTTCGACGACTGGGGAAACCGCGCACTGCAGGCGCAGGACATCGACGCCCTCCTGGACTTCGAGCACAAGTCCCCGGCGGGCCGCCTGGCACACCCGCGCACCGAGCACTTCGCCCCGCTCTTCGTCACCCTCGGCGCCGCCGAGCAGGAACTCGGCCGGGGGCGCAGCGTGATCGACGGCTTCTGGATGGGGCTGGCGAAGCGCTCGGTGCAGTACGGATGAGGGCTGTCAGAGCACCGGCGGGTTCAGCTCCACCGAGCGCAGCGCCGCCGCCAGGGCCATCGGGTCGCCCACGTCCAGCGCCGTGTCCGTGAACTTGATGGTGTGGTCGTCGCCGTGCGCCGCCGCCCGCGCGAACACCTCGTCGGCCGTGAGCGACGCCCCGTACCCGGCCGGGAGCTCGGCGGCCGCGGCGGGGGAGTACGCGGCGGTCACCGCCGCGCTAGCCGCCCACGCCGCCCCCGCGCTCGGCGCCCACAGCTCGCGCGGCAGCGCCGGCAGCGTCCGCAGTACGGCGTTGGGCGCGGTCGCCGCGTGCACCAGCATCACCGGCGAACCGTGCCCGTACCCCGCATAGCGGTGGACCGCGGCCCCCACCAGCTCCTCAAGAGCGGCGCGCGCCTCGTCCGCACCGGACGCCGCCGCGCCCTGCCACTGCGGGAACCCCGTGAGCTGGGCCAGCCGGGCCCGGATGCCGCCGCTCTGGTCGGGCACCCGGTCCACGGCGTCCAGGGCCGCGCCGGCGGTCCGGACCGGAGCGAGCGGGGTGAGCGCGGGCAGCGGCTGGTGGCGGGCGGCCCAGTAGCCCAGCGCATGGGCCAGCTCCCTGACCCGGGGCCCGGTCTCCTCCGTCGTCAGCAGGGTGCGCACGCCGTGGCCGACCCGGATCACCGGGTGCGTGGCGCCGCCCGCGATGCCCGGGAGCAGCCGGGGCCACCACTCGGCGAGCACGTCGCGCCAGGGGCGGCCGGCGGTCTCCCGCTCGAAGTACACCGCCCAGTCGGCGATGCGGCGGGGGTCGCCCAGGGCCTCCTGCCAGTTCGCCGGGGTGATCTCGGCGAAACGGTCCGGCATGTCCTCCAGCTTCGCCCGGTAGTGGTCGAGCCAGCGGTGCACGCCGGCCGCCTGGCCGTTGCGGACCAGGGCCTCCACGGCCATGGGCGCGTGATTGGACAGCCAGCCGTCGCGCTCCGGGCCGGAGGAGTGCAGGCGCTCCAGGGCCTCGTCGAGGGTGCCGGTGGTGTCGGGTGCGGTGCGGTGCGTCGTCTCGTTCATGACAGCGACGCTAGGCACCCCGTGCACGCCCGGTAACGGACTGCGGTCCCAAGGTCCCCGGCATGGGGCCTAGGACTCCGGACCGGGGCCCGCGCGCCCCGGGACCGGGACGGAGGTCCGGGCAACCGGCGACCCGTACCCGGCGTCTTCCGGGGTACGGGGATGCCGAGGGCCCCGGAGCGACCCGGGCGCCCGTCCTGACCTGCACGGACGTGCCCGGCCGCGGCATGCTCCCGTTCCGGTGGCGGAACAGGGTACTGCATGATCGCGAAATTGAACGCCAGGCATGGGAATTCTGTCCGGATTCCAGTCGTTGTTTCCATCGGATGCAGGGCACCCGAGAGGGTGTCGCGACCTACTCAGCAAGGGAGCACGCATGGCAACCCGTGCCGTCGCCCGTCGTTCGTCCGCCACCGGCGGGACCAACCGGGCGAGCAGTGTTCGCGCCGTGGGCGGAGAGATCGCCGATCGCGACCTGGTCGGCATGTACCTGGACGAGATAGCGCGCACACCGCTGCTCGACGCCGCCAAGGAAGTCGACCTCTCGCAGGCGGTCGAGGCCGGTGTCTACGCACACCAGATCCTCGACGGACAGGTGGAGAGCGACGCGGGCGGCGCCTCGCGCGAGGAGCTGGAAGCGCTGGTCGCCGAGGGCGAGCGCGCCAAGGACATATTCATCCGTTCCAACCTCCGTCTCGTCGTCGCCGTCGCCCGCCGCTACCCGCGGGCCGGGCTCCCCCTGCTCGACCTGATCCAGGAGGGCAACGCGGGCCTGGTGCGCGCGGTCGAGAAGTTCGACTACGCCAAGGGCTTCAAGTTCTCCACGTACGCCACGTGGTGGATCCGCCAGGCCATCACGCGCTCCATAGCGGACCAGTCGCGCACGATCCGGCTCCCCGTCCACCTGGTGGAGGAGCTGGGCCGCATCCGCCGGGTGCAGCGCGAGTTCAACCGGGAGAACGGCCGCGACCCGGAACACGCCGAGATCGCCGCCGAGCTGGGCTCGACGCCGGAGCGCGTCGGCGACGTCCTCGACTGGGCCCGCGACCCCGTCAGCCTCAACATGTCCGTGGACGACGAGGGCGACACACAGTTCGGCGACCTCCTGGAGGACACCTCCGCCGTCTCGCCCGAGCAGTCCGTGCTCACGCTGCTGCGCAGCGAGGAGCTGGAGGAGCTGATCGGCAAGCTGGACAACCGCACCGCGTCGATCATCCGCATGCGGTACGGAATCGAGGACGGCCGCGAGCGCACGCTCACCGAGGTCGGCAAGGAGCACGGCCTCACCCGCGAGCGCATCCGCCAGATCGAGAAGCACGCGCTCCTCGAATTGAAGCGAATGGCTCACGACACGGGCTTTGACGCTGCGGCCTGAGCCCGAGTCCAGTAACCTCCGAATTGGGCCGCTTCACCAGGCCCCCTGAGCTGAGTCCCGGCGCCCACCCCCCCCTGGCGCCGGGGCTCATCCTTTTCCCGGCCCCCTTCGGGCGCGTGGCCTCACGCTCCGCCGGACCCCGCGCGGCTGAGCCGGCCACCCAGCTCCGACACGTACGCCACCAGCTCCGGCGGCCGGTGCACGGTGAACTCGCAGTCCACCATCGCCAGCCGCACCGCCAGCCACTCCAGCTGGTCCCGCAGCACCGCCCGCAGCCGGCAGCCGCCCTCGCCCTCAGGCTCCAGCGGACCGATCCGGCCGTGCAGCCGCGACGCGACGAACTCCGGCGGCGCCGCGAAGCTCACCTCCACCTCGATCTCCGGCTGCCGCCGCGCCATCGAACTGGACAGGAACTCCGCCGCGTCCCCCTCCGGCAGCTCCCTCGGCGTGAACCGGGCGCCGGTCGCGAACGGCTCGCTCACCCGGTCGACGCGGAAGGTGCGCCACGCCTCGCGCCCCAGGTCGTACGCCACCAGATACCAGCGCCACCCGGTGCTCACCAGCCGGTACGGCTCGACCTGCCGCCGCGACTCCGCGCCGTCGCCCGCCCGGTACGCGAAGCGCAGCCGCTCCTTGCCGGTGACCGCCGACGCCATCACGGTCAGCGTCTGCGGATCGATCGTCGAACCGTCGCCCCTGGCCAGCGGGACCGTCGCGTTCTGGAGGGTGGACACCCGGTGGCGCAGCCGCGACGGCAACACCTGCTCCAGCTTGGCCAGCGCCCGTACCGACGCCTCGTCCACACCCTCGATGGCATGGCCGGCACCGGCCCGCAGGCCGACCGCGATGGCGACCGCCTCCTCGTCGTCCAGAAGCAGCGGCGGCATGGCGGTGCCCGCCACGAGCCGGTAGCCGCCGACCGAACCGCGCGACGCCTCGACCGGATAGCCCAGGTCGCGCAGGCGGTCGATGTCGCGGCGGATCGTGCGCGGGCTCACGTCGAGGCGCTCGGCGAGCTCGCTGCCCGGCCACTCGCGCGGCGTCTGGAGCAGCGACAGCAGATTCAGGAGTCGTGCCGGGGTATCCGTCATGCCTCCAGGATGCGCGCCCATTGGGTCATGACCTGTCCTATTGGCTGTTTAGGTTCTTCCCATGACTTCCTCCGCACCACTGCCGTCTCCCGCGGCACCCTCGGACCGACGCCGATGGTTCGCCCTGGCCATCGTGATGACCGCGGCCTTCATGGACCTCGTCGACGTCACGATCGTCAACATCGCCATTCCCAGCATCGAGCGGGACACCGGCGCCTCGTTCAGCTCCGTCCAGTGGATCGTCGCCGGATACGCCCTGGCCTTCGCGGCCGGACTCATCACCGGCGGCCGGCTCGGTGACATCTATGGCCGCAAGCGGCTCTTCCTCATCGGCATAGGGGGCTTCACCCTCGCCTCCGCGCTCTGCGGCTTCGCCGCCAACCCGGAGATGCTGGTCGCCTCCCGCTTCCTCCAGGGCGCCACGGCGGCCCTCATGGTGCCGCAGGTGCTGTCGATCGTGCACGCCACCTTCCCCGCGCACGAGCGCGGCAAGGTCTTCGGCCTGTTCGGCGCGATCGTCGGCCTGGGCGCGGTCTCCGGCCCGCTGCTCGGCGCGCTGCTCACCGAGTGGAACATCGCCGGTCTCGAATGGCGCCCGATCTTCCTGATCAACCTCCCGGTCGGCATCCTCGGCCTGGTCCTGGGCAGCAAGTTCATCACCGAGTCCAAGTCGCCCAGGGCGCTGCGCCTCGACCTGACCGGCGTCGTGCTCGTCACGCTCGGCATGCTGATGCTGATCTACCCGCTGACCCGGGGCCGGGAGCTGGGCTGGCCGCTGTGGGGCCACCTGTCGATGGCCGGCAGCGTCCTCGTCTTCCTCGTCCTCGTGCTGTTCGAGCGCGCCAAGGCCGGCCGGGACGGATCGCCGCTCATCGAGCTGTCGCTGTTCCGGGTGCGGAGCTTCGCCGCCGGGATCGCCGTGCAGCTGACCTTCGGCATCGGGCTCGGCATCTTCTTCCTGGTCTGGACGCTGTACATGCAGATGGGCCTCGGTTGGAGCGCGCTGCGGGCCGGGCTGACCGGTGTCCCGTTCTCCGTCTCCGTTTCGGTGGCCGCCGGTCTCTCCGTACAGAAGCTGGTGCCCCGCTTCGGCCGCAAGGTCCTCCAGACGGGCGCCCTGCTCATGGCGGCCGGGCTGCTGCTCTACATCTGGGAGTCGGACCACTACGGCATGGACATCACGTCCTGGCAGATGGCGCTGCCCCTGGTCGTCATGGGCGTCGGCATGGGCCTGATCGTGGCGCCGCTGGCCGACGCGGTGCTGTCCGAGGTGCCGAAGGAGCACTCCGGTTCGGCGTCCGGCCTGTTCAACACCGTGCAGCAGATGGGGAACGCGCTGGGCCTCGGGCTGGTCTCGGTCGTCTTCTACGGGGCGATCGGTGACCGCCTCACCCCGGAGCAGGTGGGCCCGGCGTTCGCCAACGCCTTCGAGCAGTCGCTGTGGTGGGTGGCCGGTGTGCTGCTGCTGATCTTCGTCGTGATGTTCGCCCTGCCGGCCAGGCCGAAGCAGCACGTCGAGGGCGCGGCGGAGGACGAGCCCGCCACGACGGAGCCCGCCAAGGAGCCGGTGCTCACGCACTGAGCGACGGCGTACGAAGCGGAGCCACCGGTGCCCGCGTCCCCCCGAGGGACGTGGGCACCGCGGCTTCTCCACGCGGCGGGCGGCCCGTCAGCAGATGCGCGTACGGGCTTCCATCGCGCAGCGCGCCGTCGCCTCGTCGCCGTACACCTCGCACATGTGGCGGCCGTCCGGCGTCGCCGTGTGCTCGACCTCCCACAGGCTCGTCTCACTGCCGTCGAGGAGCAGGAACGCGTGCTCGTACAGCGTGAAACCGGCGTCCCGGCCCTCCACGCGGCACTGGCGGCCGAAGACCTGTGTGATGTGGTGCGCGAAGGCGGCCCGGAGCAGACGGGCGGTCTCCTCGCCGGGCACGTCCCCGTTCTCCGCGCGGCGCAGCACCCGGCGGGCGTGGTCCGCGGAGTTGTCCGGCGCGTACATCCGGGGGTGAGGGGCCGGGGGCGCGGCCAGCAGCGCCGACATGAGCTCCAGGTCGGCCCGGGTCCCCTCGTCGTCGCAGAAGTCGGGGAGGTCCCACAGACTGCCGGTCAGCCGGGCGGCGGCGATGTGGGCATCGGCCTCGTCGTCGTACAGCTCGTGCTGCCGGGTGTCGGGATGGCCGTCCCCGCGCGGACCGCTGTGCACCAGCTCCCACAGGGTCAGCGCGGAGCCGTCGCTCAGCAGATACGCATGGCGGTAGGTCTCGCGGTGCAGGGTGGCGCTGTGGTGCGAGGAGTACAGGGAGCTGCTGTGGGCCAGCGCGGAGCCCAGCCGCTCCACCGTGCTGTCGGGGAGGTCGAACGAATTGAGAGCCCGACGCAGGATTCGCTCGCAGTGCTGCTCGGTCGTCTCGTACGGATCGCTCAAGGTGCTGTCTCCAGGCCGTCGCCGCGTGTGACTTGGTGCGTGCATAACGTAGCCCCTGGGGCTGACATCGGAACCGGGGTTCAGAAAAACGCACGGGGCGCACGGAAGGTTCCACGCACGCGCCCCGGACCTCCTCACGCGGGCGGCACCGGCCCGTAGAGGTCGCCGTACGAGAGGAAGGGGCCCCCGCCGTCGCGGCCCTCGACGCCCTTCGCGGCCCGGACCGCCTTCACGATGGCCCGGGTCACCGCGTCCGCCGCCGCCGCGAGCAGCGGGTTGAGCGCGACCGGATCCCGCGCGTCCAGGTCCCGCCGGCCGGTGGCGAGCGCGAACACCGTGTCCCCGTCGGTCATCAGGTGCACGGGCCGGATGGCGCGCGCCAGCCCGTCGTGCGCGGTGCCCGCCAGCTTCTGCGCCTGGGCGCGGGTGAGCGCGGCGTCGGTGGCGACGACCGCGAGCGTGGTGTTGAGCGGGGGCCGCGCATCCGTGCCGCGCGCCTCCGCCAGGCGCCGTACCGCCGCCGCGTGGACCCCGTCCGGCGGGGCGACGGCCGGCTCCACGCCGCCGTACTCCCCGAACAGCACGCCCGTGCGGGGATCGAGCACCGAGCCCGCCGCGTTGACCACGACGAGCGCGCCGACGGTGAGCCCGGACGGCAGCAGGACGCTCGCGGTCCCCACCCCGCCCTTGAGCTGCCCGGCCACCGCCCCGGTGCCCGCGCCGACGCACCCCTCGGCGACCGCCGCGCCCTCCGCCGCCCGGGCGGCGTCCTCCACGGCCGCCCGGCCGGTCGCCGCGTCCGGCCTGGCCCGCCAGTCGCCGCCCCGCCCCAGGTCGAACACGCAGGCCGCCGGGACCACGGGGACCACCTGGGCCGGATCGGCGCCCACCCGCACCCCGCGCCCCCGCTCCTCCAGCCAGGCCATCACCCCGGACGCCGCGTCGAGCCCGTACGCGCTGCCGCCGGTGAGCACGACCGCGTCGATGCGCTGGACCAGATTGCGCGGGTCCAGCGCGTCCGTCTCCCGCGTCCCCGGTCCGCCGCCGCGCACATCGACCGCGGCGACCACCCCGCCCTCGGGCGCGAGCACCACGGTGACCCCCGTGAGAGCGCCCTTCCCGGGGACTTGAGCGTGCCCGACGCGCAGCCCGGCGACATCGGTGAGGGCGTCCTGACGGGTCATGAGGGCTCCTTCGGGCGAGGGCGGAGGGACGGCCAAGGTATCGCCGCGGGGTGTTGCGGTCTCGAGGGCTTCCCCGGGGCCCCCACCCCCCCCGCCCCACCCCCCGCCCCGCCCTCCCCCTCCCACGACTCACTCACCCCCTGGCTCCACAAAACAGGGCCAATCGCCACACACCGCCCTAACGTGGCACCGTGACCGAGCCACCTGAAGCCGCAGGCGCAGCCGCGCAGCCCGCACCCGGGGGTCGTACCGGGGCCGTCGACGAGGCCGGCGGCGCGTCCGTACCGGGTGGGTCCGGGCGGGCCGGAGGGCTCGTTCCCCGGTCCGTCACCGCGCGGGCGACCGCGGCGGGCGTCATCGTCTCCCTTCTGCTCGTCGTGGCCATCGTGCTCGGCAGCAGATTCCTGGAGCACTTCGACTCCGCGCTGCTGCCGTACGCCGTGGCCACGGTGTTCCTGGCCTTCGGCGTCGCGTACCGGTACACCGTGTGGGTCTCCGCCCCCGGCGCCAAGCGGCTGTTCAAGAAGGGCTGGGGGAGTCTCTTCTCGGTGGACAACTTCCGCCGCGCCCCCACCGCGCTGCCGAAGATGATCGCCACCTACCTCGGCTTCCAGAAGTTCCTCGGCGCCCGCTCGCACGCCCGCTGGGCCGCCCACCAGCTGATCTTCTGGGGCTGCATCCTGGCCGCGCTGATCACCTTCCCGCTGACCTGGGGCTGGTTCACCTTCACCTCGGGCACCGGTTCCGGACCCGGCTACGAGATGCGCATCTGGGGCTTCAAGATCCTCGGATTCGACTCCCTCGACTTCCTCGGTTGGCTGATGTTCCACGGCCTCGACATCGCCGCCGTCCTCGTCATCCCCGGCGCCTCCTACTTCCTGTGGCGGCGGATGAAGGACCGGGCGGCCGTCACCGGCCAGCGCTTCGCCTACGACCTCGTGCCGTTGATCGCGCTCATCGTCATCTCGGTGACCGGTCTGCTACTCACCTTCTCCTCGATCTTCCTGCACGGCGGCGGTTACGAGTTCCTGGCGATCCTCCACATGGTCGCGGTGGTCTTCACCCTCATCTACATCCCGTTCGGGAAGTTCTTCCACATCGTCCAGCGGCCCGCCGCCGTCGGAATGCAGCTGTTCAAGTACACCGGCAGGCAGGACGAGGAGGTCTTCGCCTGCCGCCGCTGCGAGGAACCGATCGACACCGCCCCGTACGTCGACAACCTGCGCGGCACCATGCGCGACCTCAGCCTCGGTTTTGACGAGTGGGCCGAATACTGCCCGCGCTGCAAGCGGGTGCTGCGAGGCAGCGCCTACCTCTCCCAGGTGAAGAAGGGCTTCAAGTGACCGCGGACTCGCGAACACCCGAACCGCATGCGGTCGTTCCCATCGATCCCTCCCTCGCACCGCCGGGCACCCGCGCCTTCCGCGACGCGGGCGGCATCCCCGCCGACCGGTGGCACGCGGACCAGAACGGCGAAACCCTCGTGCCCACCCACTGCTGCTTCTGCGGAGTCCAGTGCGGCATGTATCTGCGCGTCGACCGCGGCGGCAAGGTCTTCGGTGTCGAACCCCGCAACCACGACATCAACCGCATGCGCCTGTGCCCCAAGGGCATCAACGCCTACCAGCAGGTCAACCACCCCGACCGGCTCACCGCCCCCCTGATGCGCCGCTCCCGCGACGAGGACTTCCGCGAGGTCTCCTGGGACGAGGCGCTCGACTTCACCGTCGCCGAGATCCGGCGCATCCAGCAGGCGTACGGGAACGACGCCTTCGGGCTGCTCGGCGGAGCGAGCCTGTTCTCCGAGAAGACCTATCTGGTCGGCAAGTTCGCCCGGGTCGCCCTCAAGACCCGGCACGTCGACTACAACGGCCGGCTCTGCATGGTCAGCGCGGCCGGCGCCAACAAGCTCGCCTTCAACATCGACCGGGCCGGCAACCCCTTCTCCGACATCCTCCTCACCGACTGCCTGCTCATCGCCGGCTCCAACGTCGGCGAGTGCTTCCCCGTCATGACCCAGTACGTGTGGGGAGCCCGGGACCGGGGCGCCAGCCTCATCGTGGTCGACCCCCGCGAGACCGCCATCGCCCGGACCGCCGACATCCACGTCGCCCTCAAGCCCGGCACCGACTCGGCGTTCTTCAACTCCGTGCTGAACGTCGTCGTCGAGGAGGGCCTCACCGACGAGGCGTACCTCGCCGCCCATGCCACCGGCTGGGAGGAGGTCAAGGCCAAGGTCGCCGAATACCCGCCGTCCCGCGCCGCCGAGATCTGCGGCGTCCCCGCCGAACAGATCGTCCAGGTCGCCCGCACCTTCGCCCGCGCCCCCAAGGCCATGGCCTGGCACGCCCGGGGCATCGAACACCACTCGCAGGGCGTCGAGAACTGCCTCACCGTGATTAACCTCTGCACCGCCACCGGCCACATCGGCAAACCCGGCGCCGGCTACGGCACCCTCACCGGCCAGGGCAACGGGCAGGGCGGCCGCGAGCACGGCCAGAAGTCCGACCTCCTTCCCGGCGGACGTTCCATCAACAACGCGGAGCACCGGCGGCAGATCTGCGAGATCTGGGGCATCGACGAGTCCGAACTCCCGCCCGCCGGAACGTCGATGATGGAAATGGTCTGGCAGATGCAGCGCCGCGAGATCCGCGGCCTGATCGGCATCTGCAACAACCCCTTCGTCTCCCTGCCCAACTACAAGGTGGTCAAGGAGGGGTACGACGCCACAGAGTTCCACGCCCAATTCGACTTCTTCCTTTCCGAGACCGCCGCCAACGCGCACGTCGTCTTCCCCGTCACCACCTGGGCCGAGGACGACGGCGTCATGGCCAACGCCGAAGCCCGGGTGGTCAAGCACAACAAGGCCCAGGACCCGCCCCCAGGGGTCCGGACGGACACCTGGGTCATGTGTGAACTCGCCCGCCGGCTCGGCGCCGGCGACAAATTCGCCTTTGACAACTCGCGCCAGGTCTTCGACGAACTGCGGATCGCCTCCGCCGGCACCGTCAACGACTACTACGGCATCACCTACGAACGGCTGGAGGAGACCGGCGGCATCTCCTGGCCCTGCCCGTCCACCGACCACCCCGGAACCCCCCGGCTCTTCGAGGACGGCAGGACCTACCACCCCGACGGCAAGATCCACCTCCAAGTGGTCGAGTGGCACCCGCCGATGGACCCGTACGACGACGAGCACCCCATGACGCTCACCACAGGACGCACCGTCGCCCACTTCCTCTCCGGCAACCAGACCCGCAGACTCGGCGGCCTGGTCGAGCAGACCCCCCGCCCCTGGGCCGAGGTCCACCCCTCCCACGGCTTCCGCAACGGCGAACCGGTCCGCGTCGTCACCCGGCGCGGCAGCGAGGTCTTCCCCGCCCTGGTCACCGAGGCGATCCGCCCCGACACCGTCTTCATCCCGTACCACTGGCCGGTCCCCACCGCCGCCAACGCACTCACCATCGACGCCCTCGACCCCCGCTCCAAGATCCCCGAGTACAAGGTGTGCGCCTGCCGCATCGAGCACGCCGGGCGGATCGACGAGGTCCCCGCGCCCCCGGTCGCCCCCGGCCAGGTCGCCTACCCGGAGGCCCAGGTCTCCCGCACCGACCCGCTGCCGCCCACGTCCTCGCAGGGCCGCGGCACCTCGGAGAGGAGCTGATGCCCGCATGATGGGCCGAACGATCTTCATCGACCCGGGCCGCTGCATCGGCTGCCAGGCGTGTGTCTCCGCCTGCCGTGAATGCGACTCGCACCGCGGCAAATCCATGATCCACCTCGACTACACCGACGAGGGCCAGTCCGTCGCCTCCCTTCCCACCGTCTGCATGCACTGCGAGGACCCCGTCGCCCCGTGCGCCGAGGTGTGCCCGGCCGACGCGATCCTGGTGACCGCCGACGGCGTCGTGCAGCAGGCCGACACCACCCGCTGCATCGGCTGCGCCAACTGCGTCAACGCCTGCCCCTTCGGCGTACCGAAGATCGACCTCCAGGCGAAGCTGCAGATGAAGTGCAACCTCTGCTACGACCGCACCGCCTACGGCCTCGCCCCCATGTGCGCCACGGTCTGCCCGACCGGGGCGCTCTTCTACGGCACCGCCGAGGAACTCCAGGCCGAACGCCCCGGTGTCCAGGTCGCCGACTCCTTCGTCTTCGGCGAGAGCGAGGTCCGCACCGGCGTCGCGATGGTCGTACCCGCCGACCGGGTCCAGTGGCCGGTGCCCGGCGGCCTGCCCGTCGTGGAGATCAACGGGAAGGACGTCCGACGGTGACCGAGACCGGCTATCCGCCCCCCGGGGACCCGAAGCAGCCCCCGCCCCGCGACCCCGGCAGCACGCCGCCCGGCGCCCCCGGACAGCCGGCCTCCGGCGACCCCCGCGAGGCCCTGCACGACCGGATCGCCGCCGACGCCCTCACCACCCGGCGCGACTACCTGCGCATCGTCGCGACCGTGTCCGGCGGCCTCGCCGTCGGCGGCCTCGGCGTCGCCGGTGGCATCCTGCCCCGCCACGGCGACCCCGACGACGGCAAGGCCCCCACCCCCAAGAAGATCGCCGCCCAGCTCCTCCCCGGCGAGTCCATCGCCTTCGACTACCCCGACGAGGAGGACCGCGCCGTCGCCGTCCGGCTCAACGACGGCACGCTCGTCGGCTACTCCGCCATCTGCACCCACCTCGCCTGCGGGGTCCTCTGGCGCAAGGACCGGGGCACCGAGGGCGAGCTGTACTGCCCCTGCCACGAAGGCGTCTTCGACGCCCGCAGCGGCGAGGTCACCGCCGGACCGCCGCCCCGGGGGCTGCCCAAGGTCGTGCTCACCGAGGAGAGCGACGGCAGCATCTGGGCCGTCGGCACCACCCGGTCCGGCGAGAGCATCGAGCACGGGCTGTGCCGCCAGTTCGGCGAGGACCGCCCCGACCTGGCCTCCCGCCTCGGCTGCCCCGGTGTCCGCGACGGCGCCGAGGCACCCGCCGCCCCCGGCGCGACCGGCCGCACGGTGGCCCCGGGCCCGGTCGCCCCCGGCCCGGCCCGTACGCGCACCGGAGCAGGCGCGTCCGACACCCCCGGGAGCCCGTCATGAGCGACGACCACCGGCCCCCCGGGGCCCCGGACCCGCAGCCCGCCCCCGACCCCCAGACCCCCGGCCCCCCGCGGCACCCCGGCCCGCACTACCCCGAGTACCACCCCGGCAGCGCGCGGGCCGAACTCAACAGGCCCGTCCACGAGCGCTATCCGCAGATCCGGCCCACCAGCGGCTACGGCGACCCCCGCGTCCGCCACACCGGGCCCGGGCCCGGTGCCGGGACCGACCAGGAGCCCGAGCGGTCCTCCAAGCTCACCGCCCGCCTCGTGCTGGCCATGTCCGTCGTCATCGGGCAGCTGTGGGGCCTGACGGTCATCGTGGACGAGTGGATGGAGGGCAACTCCGGCACCGCCTGGTGGGGCGCCGGCTTCCTCTGCCTCTCGTTCCTCGTCGTCCTCGGGCTCTGGCTGCTCGACCCCAAGGACCGCTGACCCGCCGACCGGGGCGGGGCGGCCGTACCCTGGAGGCATGAGTACCGCCCCCGCCCCCGGACCGCGAGACGCGGAGCCCACCACGCCGCCGGACCGGCCCAGGCCCAGGCCGGCGCTGATCTTCGACGATCCGCTGGACCAGCAGTCGGCGGACGACACGGACCAGGGGTGGGGCGAGCGGGCTCCGTCCGGCGGCAGCGCCGCGGACCTCGCGCGCTTCCTGGACGAGAAGCCCCCGCACCACATCTGACGCCCGGCCCCGTCCGGGGCGGTGACCCAGCGGCGTACCGCCCGGCTCAGCACAGGACCACCGCGAAACCACCGGAGATCCCCGCCCCCGCCAGGCCGGCCGCCGTCGCCCTGGGCACCGCCAGCACGATCAGCGCGCCCTCGCCCGACGCGCCCCCGGCGTCCGTCGACGGCACCCGCTCCACGCGCGCACCCCTCGCCACCACCCGGGCCTCCGCCGCCCCCGGCTGCCCCGACGCGACCACGTCCACCCGGTCGCCCGGCCGCAGCAGCCGCACGGTCTCCGCGTCCGCGATCCGTACCGGCGCCGACACCAGGCGCACCGGAGGCGAAGCCCGCTCCCGGGACACCGCCCGCGCCGTATCACCGCCCTGCCCGCCCCCGCCGCCCCCGGCCAGTCCGGAGACGGCCAGCGCGGCCGCCGTCAGCGCCAGGCCCGCCGCCATCGACCGGCGCTGCCGCCACACCGCACGGCGCAGCCGTTGACCGGCGCCCCCGCGCACCCGTAGCGGAGGAAACGAGGGCACCCCGCACGGCGGGGGAGCGGGCAGCGGTCCCGGCGGCCCGCCCGCGTACGGAGCGGGGAGAGGGGCCTGGGGGAAGGAGTGGGAACCGGACGAGCGCATCGCGAACACCGCCTGCGTCAGGGGCCGATGGGGCAGGCCGGCGGCTGGAACCCCGAGGTCCCGGCTGCCGGACAACCCCCACGATGCACCGGCCGGCGGATTCCCGCCGGAGCCTGTGGACCGTCCACCGCATGTGGAAAACTCCGTCACCCACAGGCGGAAAACACAGCCAGCCGGAAACACAGCCGGGCGAACAACCCAGCCGGACGGGAACGCGGGCAGCCGGAACGTCCGCTACGGCAGCACGATCCCGGTGTCCATCCCGTCCAGCGCATGCCCGCACGCGCAGCCCCGGTCCTCCGCCGCAGGCAGCGCCGCCACCGCGTCGAAGAGGACCGAGCGCAGCCGGTCCACATTGGCGGCGAAGACCTTCAGCACCTCCTCGTGGGAGACGCCCTCGCCCGCCTCGGCGCCCGCGTCCAGGTCCGTGACCAGGGTCATCGTGGTGTAGCAGAGGCCCAGTTCGCGGGCGAGCACGGCCTCCGGGTGCCCGGTCATGCCGACCACGGACCAGCCCATCGCCGCGTGCCAGCGCGATTCGGCGCGGGTCGAGAAGCGCGGACCCTCGACCACCACCAGCGTCCCGCCGTCCACCGCGTCCCAGTCCCGGCCCCGCGCGGCCGCCAGCGCCACCTTGCGGCCCTCGGGGCAGTACGGGTCGGCGAAGCCCAGGTGCACCACGTTCGGCCGGACCCCGTCGGCCCGGGTCTCACCGTCGTAATAGGTCTGCACACGGGTCTTCGTCCGGTCCACCAGCTGGTCCGGCACGATCAGCGTGCCCGGACCGTACTCCGGGCGCAGGCCGCCCACCGCGCACGGCCCCAGCACCTGGCGCACGCCCACCGAGCGCAGCGCCCACAGGTTGGCGCGGTAGTTGATGCGGTGCGGGGGCACGTGGTGGCCCCGGCCGTGCCGGGGGAGGAAGGCGACCCTGCGGCCGCCGGTCTCGCCGATGAAGACGGAGTCGCTGGGGTCTCCGTAAGGGGTTTCCACGCGGACCTCGGTGACGTCCTCCAGGAAGGAGTACAGACCCGAGCCGCCGATCACGCCGATCTCTGCGTTCGCCATGCGGTCACCCTAGGCCGTGCCCGCAACGCGCCGTCCGGGGGGCGCGGGGACGCGAAAGCCCCGCCGAGCGGGTCGGCGGGGCTTTCGCGAAGGCTGTGGAGCCGGCTGCTCAGGCGGCCGACGTACCGCTCGTCGATGTGGAGGACGCGGACGCGGGGGCGGCCGACGACTTCGTCTCCGACGACGTCGAGGAGCTGGTGGAGGACGATCCGGAACCGGAGGTCTTCGAGGCCGAGGCCGGCGTGCTGCTCGAGGAGGAGCCGCGGCTGTCGTTCCGGTAGAAACCGGAACCCTTGAAGACGATGCCGACCGCCGAGAACACCTTCTTCAGGCGTCCGTCGCAGTTCGGGCACACCGTGAGGGCGTCATCGGTGAACTTCTGCACCGCTTCGAGGCCCTCGCCACACTCGGTGCACTGGTACTGGTAGGTCGGCACTTTGTTCCTCCTGGCACTCTGACTCGATGAGTGCTAACGACGCTCCATAGTGACGTATTCCGCTGGATCAGTCCACCGTGACCGGCCCGCGGTGACCGATACCACGCGCCACGGTCCGCCCCACACCGGCCGGCAGGAGCCTCGAACGCAGCGTCAGCAGGGTCGCCAGGGCCAGCACCGTACCCACCAGCGGGACCAGGAAACCGGCGCTCGCGCCGTGCCCGTCCGCGAGCCGGCCGGCCACCGTCACCGCGGCCGCCTGGCCCAGCGCCACCGCGCCCGTCAGCCAGGTGAACGCCTCGGTCCGCGCCGAGCCCGGCACCAGCGCCTCGACCAGCGTGTAGCCGCTGATCAGGGCCGGAGCGATGCAGAGCCCGACCAGCAGGCCCAGCCCGGCGAGCAGCGGCGCCGAGTGGACCGCCCACAGGCCCGACGCGGTCAGCGCCAGCCCGGTGTAGCCGACCAGCAGGCGGCGACGGGGGCCGGACTTCCAGGCGATGGCCCCGCAGGCGATCCCGGCGAGCATGTTGCCCGCGGCGAAGATCCCGTACAGCACACCGTTGGCACCCGGGTTGCCGATCTCCTCGGCGAACGCGGTCAGCGAGACCTGCATGCCGCCGAAGACCGAGCCGATGCCGAGGAAGGCGACCGCCAGCACGCGCACACCGGGGACGGACAGGGCGGAGGCGTGCCGCTCCGCGCCCGGCAGGGCGCGCTCGCGGACCGGCGGCTGCGTGGCGCGCCGCGCAGCGAAGAGCAGACCGCCGACCAGGGTGAGCGCGGCCTCCGCGATCAGCCCGGCCGCCGGGTGCACGCCCGTGCAGAGCGCGGTGGCGACGACCGGGCCGATGACGAAGGTGAACTCGTCCGTCACCGACTCGAACGCGGCGGCCGTCGCCAGCAGCGGGGACGCCTCGCGGCCCGGTGCCGCGCCGAGCATCGCCGCCCAGCGCGCCCGCACCATGGGGCCGATCTGCGGGACGGACGCGCCGGTCGGGACCGCCGCGGCGAACAGGGCCCACAGGGGCGCGTCCGCCAGGGCGAGCGTCACCAGGAGCGAGACGGAGGCGGCGTGGACCAGGACGCCGGGCAGCAGCACGGCCCGCTGGCCGAACCGGTCGGCGAGCTTGCCGGTCTGCGGCGCGAACAGGGCCATCGAGACCCCGGTGACGGCCGCGACGGCGCCGGCGCTGCCGTACGAGCCGGTGGTGTGCTGGACCAGCAGCACGATGCCGATGGTCAGCATCGCGAAGGGCTGCCGGGCGGCGAAGCCGGGGAGAAGGAAGGTCCACGCCCCGGGGGTGCGCAGCAGCTGCCCGTATCCGGGGCGTTCGGAGACCGTGGACGCCACGGTCCTTGCCTTTCCGCCGCCTGGTGGCCGTGCCCGCGGGGCGGCCGGCACAGTGGTGCGGGCCCGGGCGGGCTGCCGAGAGCTGTCCTCTTCGCGCGGAACTGCGGTAGATGCCGGGCGCTCGCGGCCGGTGTGCGGGGCACAGCCGGTGCGGAGGACGCCACGACCGCCATACGGTCGCGCCAGCTCTGCGTCAGGCAGAGTTGGTCGATCAATTGGTGGTTCTGGGTTTCCTTCATGTTACAGGCAGGGAGGGCGGGGCCCCTGTGTTTGTGTGCGCCCCGCCCCTCGCCGCCTGTGAACACGGTGTGTGCTCAGTGATGTGCCTTCGCGTTGCGCTTCTTGCCGTCGTCCGCTCGTCCGCCGAACTTCTTCACCGCCTTGAGCGCCCCGGCCACCTGGGGCACCGGGGACTCCATTCCGGAGGGGTGCCCGCCGGGCGTGCCGAGCCAGCCGGCCAGCTTGCCGCCCTCGGCGACCGCGCGCAGCCTCGCCTCGGCCGCGTCGCGCACCGGGTCGGTGGCCACGACGAGCAGTTCGTCGCCGCGCCTGAGCACCGTCGACGGGGCGGGGACGAAGCTCTTGTCGTCGCGCACCACGAGGGTGACCGCGGCGCCGGCGGGCATGCGGAGCTCCCCGACCTCGACGCCGTGCATCTTCGACTCCGCGGGGATGGCCACCGACAGCAAGTGCCCGCGCAGCCGTTCCAGGGGCGCCGATTCGATGCCCAGGTCGGCGGCGTCGGACGGGTCGTCCTTGATGTCGAGGGCCTTGGCGAGCCAGGGGAGGGTCGGGCCCTGGATGAGGGTGTAGACGATGACCAGGACGAAGACGATGTTGAAGACCCGGGTGGAGCCGTCGATTCCGGACACCATGGGGATGGTCGCCAGAATGATGGGGACGGCGCCGCGCAGCCCGGCCCACGACATGAGGGCCTTCTCCTGCCAGGGCAGCCGGAACGGCAGCAGCGAGATGAAGACTTCCAGCGGTCGTGCCACCACGGTCAGCACCAGGCCCACGACGACGGCGGGCCAGAAGTCGTCCAGCAGGTCGTGCGGGGTGACCAGCAGGCCGAGCAGGACGAACATGCCGATCTGGGCGAGCCAGCCGAGCCCGTCCGCGAAGCCTCGGGTCGCCGGCCAGTGCGGCAGCTTGGCGTTGCCGAGGATCATCGAGGCGAGGTAGACGGCCAGGAAGCCACTGCCGTGGAGCATGGCGCCGGCCGCGTACGCGGACACCGCGATGGCCATGACGGCGATCGGGTAGAGGCCGGAGGCGGGGAGCGCGACATGGCGCAGCCCGTACGCGCCGAGCCAGCCCACGGCGATGCCGAGGGCGGCGCCGATGGCCAGCTCCAGGGCTATCTCGCCGATCAGCACGTACCAGCTGTCGACCTCGCCGATGGTCGAGAAGGCGACGACGAGGATGACGACGGGGGCGTCGTTGAAGCCGGACTCGGCCTCCAGGACGCCGGTGACGCGGGCGGGCAGCGGGACCTTGCGCAGGACGGAGAAGACCGCGGCGGCGTCCGTCGAGGAGACGACCGCGCCGATGATGAGCGCCTGCCGCCACTCCAGACCGACCAGGTAGTGGGCCCCGGCCGCGGTCACGCCGACGCTGATGCCGACGCCGACGAGCGACAGCATCGCGGCTGCCGGGAGCGCCGGTCTGATCTCTTTCCACTTCGTGCCGAGCCCGCCCTCGGCGAGGATCACGACGAGCGCCGCGTAGCCGATGACCTGCGTCAGTTCCGCGTTGTCGAACTTGACGTCGAAGAAGCCGTCCTGGCCCAGGGCGATGCCGATGCCGAGGTACAGGAGCAGGCTGGGGAGCCCGCTGCGGGACGAGATGCGGACCGCCACGACGGCGACGAGCAGGACGAGTGAGCAGACGAGCAGGAGTTCGTTGAGCGTGTGGACAGTCAGTGGCCGGTCCTTTCCCTGCGTACGCCTGCCGGATCGTCTTCCGGCGGCCGGTACTTCGTTACCTTACCTAATCTTTAACGCTTTCTTGATGCGTTCGAGCATTCGTACGATCGCTACGCAATTCGAGCCATCCTGATACCGCGTCCGAGTGGGTTACGCGCTGCGCCTATGGTTGCTCCTGCACTCCCAGGACCGCCCTGCCCTCGAAGGACAGCGATGCCCGCCACAACAACCGCCTCTTCCGGATCCACCGGTACCGCCGGTGGCGGGCCGCGCAAGAAGAAGAAGGGGCGCCGCGCCCGACTGCTCTTGATCGTCCTGGTGCTGGCGCTCGTCGCGGGCATCGGTTACGGGACCTACTGGTCCGTGTCCACCGTGCGCGCCTCCTACCCGCAGACCAACGGGACCATCCACCTGGACGGACTCTCCGGCAACGTCGACGTCAAGCGCGACGGCTACGGGATTCCGCAGATCTACGCGGACTCGGACGCCGACCTGTTCCGCGCCCAGGGCTTCGTGCAGGCGCAGGACCGCTTCTGGGAGATGGACGTGCGCCGCCACATGACGGCCGGCCGGCTCTCCGAGATGTTCGGCTCCGGGCAGGTCGAGACGGACTCCTTCCTGCGGACGCTGGGCTGGCGCAAGGTCGCGCAGGAGGAGTACGACACCGTCCTGTCCGAGGAGACCAAGAAGAACCTCCAGGCCTACGCGGACGGCGTGAACGCCTACCTCAAGGGGCGCGACGGCAAGGACATCTCCGTCGAGTACGCCGCGCTCGGCCTCACCAACGACTACAAGCCGTCGGAGTGGACCCCGGTCGACTCGGTCGCCTGGCTGAAGGCCATGGCCTGGGACCTGCGCGGCAACATGCAGGACGAGATCGACCGCTCGCTGATGACGAGCCGGCTCGACGCCGACGAGATCAAGCAGCTCTACCCCGCGTACCCGTACGACAAGCACGAGCCGATCGTCACCGAGGGCGGCGTCTCCCCGGTCACCGGCACCTTCGACCCGAAGGCGACGGACACCGGCGCGAGCGGCGCGAACACCGTGGCGGACGCGACCCAGGGTCTGAACACGCAGCTCGGCGCGCTCTCCGACACCCTTGACGAGATCCCCGCACTGCTCGGTCCGAACGGCACCGGCATCGGCTCGAACTCCTGGGTGGTCTCGGGCAAGTACACGACGACCAACAAGCCGCTGCTGGCCAACGACCCGCACCTCGCGCCGATGTTGCCGTCCCTCTGGTACCAGATGGGCCTGCACTGCCGGCAGGTCTCCGAAACCTGCAAGTACGACACGGCCGGGTACACCTTCTCCGGCATGCCCGGTGTGATCATCGGCCACAACCAGGACATCGCCTGGGGCTTCACCAACCTCGGCGCCGACGTCACCGACCTCTTCCTGGAGAAGGTCACCGCAGACGGCTACCTGTACGACGGCAAGACCAAGCCCTTCACCACCCGCGAGGAGACCATCAAGGTCGCGGGCGGCAAGGACCGGCACATCACGGTCCGCGAGACCAACAACGGCCCGCTGGTCTCCGACCGCAGCAGCGAGCTGGAGAAGGTCGGCCAGAAGGCCCCCGTCACCAACTCGGCGCCGGACCGCGCCGACGGTTACGCCGTCGCCCTGAAGTGGACCGCGCTGGAGCCCGGCCACTCCATGGACGCCGTCTTCGAGCTGAACCGCGCCAACGACTTCACGAGCTTCCGCAAGGCGTCCGAGCACTTCGAGGTGCCCTCGCAGAACCTCATCTACGCCGACACCAAGGGCAACATCGGCTACCAGGCCCCCGGCAAAATTCCGGTCCGCAAGCAGGGCGACGGCACCACGCCCAGCCCCGGCTGGACGTCGGCTTACGGCTGGAAGAAGGACCCGATCCCGTTCGCCGAGCTGCCCTACGAGTACAACCCGGAGCGCGGCTACATCGTCACCGCGAACCAGGCGGTCATCGACGAGGACAAGTACCCCTACCTGCTCACCAAGGACTGGGGCTACGGCAGCCGCAGCCAGCGGATCAACGACCTCATCCAGTCGAAGATCAAGGGCGGCGGCAAGATCTCGACCGAAGACATGCAGAAGATGCAGATGGACAACACCAGCGAGATCGCCGCGCTGCTGGTGCCCGAGCTGCTGAAGATCAACATCGCCGACAAGGACGTCCGCGAGGCGCAGAAGCTGCTGGAGGGCTGGGACTACACCCAGGAGGCCGACTCGGCCGCCGCCGCGTACTTCAACGGCGTCTGGCGCAACATCCTCAAGCTCGCCTTCGGCGACAAGCTGCCCAAGGAGATGCGCGTCGAGGGCGAGTGCCTGAACGTGCCCCCGGCGAAGAACTCGGGCCCGGCCGACGAGCAGGACCGGCTGGTGCGCGAATGCGGTCAGCGCTCCCCGGACTCCGCGCAGCCCGACGGCGGTGACCGCTGGTACCAGGTCGTCGCGAACCTCATGGACAAGCCGGACAGCAAGTGGTGGAAGTCGCCCAGGAGCCGCAAGGACAAGGCGACCGAGACCCGCGACCAGCTGTTCGCCCGCGCCATGGAGGACGCGCGCTGGGAGCTGACCGCCAAGATGGGCAAGGACATCACCACCTGGAACTGGGGCCGGCTCCACCAGCTGACCCTCAAGAACCAGACCCTGGGCACCGAGGGCCCCGGACTCCTCCAGCGGCTCCTGAACCGCGGCCCCTGGAACCTCGGCGGCGGCGAGGCCGCGGTGGACGCCACCGGCTGGAACGCGGCCGGCGGCTACGAGGTGGTCTGGGTGCCGTCGATGCGGATGGTCGTCAACGTGGCCGACTGGGACAAGTCCCGCTGGATCAACCTCACCGGCGCCTCCGGGCACGCGTTCGCCGCGCACTACACCGACCAGACCGACAAGTGGGTCAACGGTGAACTGCTGCCCTGGGCCTACGGCACGAACGCCGTGGCCGGGACGACGACGGACACCCTGACCCTGAAACCGTAGGCGCGCCCCCGAGGGCCCCCGGTGCTTCAGTTCACGCCGAAGCGCCGGGGGCCCTCTGGTGTGACCACCGCGTCCACGGGGAAGTCGTGCGGCTCGGCCGGGACCTTTTCGGCCACCTCGTTCGCGTACAGCAGGACGATGAGCGCGGGGGTGGCACCGGCGGCCGTCAGGCGGGCCAGCACCCGGTCGTAGCTGCCGCCGCCGCGCCCCAGGCGCATGCCGCGCGCGTCCACCGCGAGACCGGGCAGCAGCACCGCGTCCGCGTCCAGCACGGCGTCGGGGCCCAGCCGTCCACCGGTGGGTTCGAGCAGCCCGCGCCCCGCCTTCGCGAGCCCTTCCGCGCCCTCGTACGGTGCCCAGTCCAGGTCGTTGTCGGCGAGGAGCACCGGAAGCAGCACCCGTACGCCCCGCGCGCGCAGCGCGTCCAGCAGCGCGCGGGTGCCCGGTTCGCGCCCCACCGAGACGTACGCGGCAACGGTACGGGCCCCGCTCAGCTCCGGCAGTCCGAGCGCGTGGCGGGCGAGGACCGAGGCGGCACGTGCGGCGTCCTGGTCCGTCAGGAGGCGGCGCGCGGCCAGCAGTTCACGCCGCAGCGCGGCCTTTGCGGACATGTCGGTGTTCAACGGGCATCAACCGGCCTCTCGGACAGGTCCATATGAGGACAAAGTTAACCGGAGCCTCATCTTCCGCCCATGTGGCCCCGTTAGGGTTCAGCGCATGACCCAGTCGAACCCCAGGATCAGCAAGGCCGTCATCCCGGCGGCGGGCCTCGGGACCCGCTTCCTCCCGGCCACCAAGGCCACCCCCAAGGAGATGCTGCCTGTTGTCGACAAGCCTGCCATCCAGTACGTCGTCGAGGAAGCGGTGGCCGCCGGGCTGCACGACGTACTCATGGTCACCGGCCGGAACAAGCGTCCCCTGGAGGACCACTTCGACCGGAACTACGAGCTGGAGGGCGCCCTGACCCGCAAGGGCGACGCCGACCGGCTGCGCAAGGTCCGCGAGTCCACCGACCTCGCCACCATGCACTACGTCCGCCAGGGCGACCCCAGGGGTCTGGGGCACGCCGTCCTGTGCGCCGCGCCGCACGTCGGCGACGAGCCGTTCGCGGTGCTCCTGGGCGACGACCTCATCGACCCCCGTGACCCGCTGCTGACCCGGATGACGGCGGTCCAGGAGCGCGAGGGCGGCAGCGTCATCGCGCTCATGGAGGTCCCGCCCGCGATGATCCACCAGTACGGCTGCGCGGCCGTGGAGCCCACCGCAGAGACGGACGTCGTGCGCGTCACCGGCCTGGTCGAGAAGCCGGAACCCGCCGACGCGCCCAGCAACCTCGCGATCATCGGCCGCTACGTCCTGGACCCCGCGGTGTTCGGGATACTGCGCCGGACCGAGCCGGGCCGGGGCAACGAGATCCAGCTGACCGACGCCCTGCAACTGCTCGCCGAGGACGAGAAGGCCGGCGGCCCCGTGCACGGCGTCGTCTTCAAGGGGCGCCGCTACGACACCGGCGACCGCAGCGACTATCTGCGTGCCATTGTCAGACTCGCGTGCGAACGTGATGATCTGGGGCCGGAGTTCCGCAGTTGGCTCCGCCGGTACGTCACCGAGGAGATGTAGCACGTTGAGCAGCACGATCTGGTCGGTGGACGAGCACCTGGAAGACATCCTCGCCGCGGTGAAGCCGCTCGAACCCATCGAGCTGCAACTGCCCGAGGCCCAGGGCTGCGTCCTGGTCGAGGACGTCGTGGTGGAGGTCGCGCTGCCGCCCTTCGACAACAGCTCCATGGACGGTTACGCGGTCCGCGTCGCCGATGTCGAGGGCGCGACCGAGGAGTTCCCCGCCGTCCTCACCGTCATCGGGGACGTCGCGGCCGGGGACGACGGCCTCGGCCCCGGCCGGCGCGTCGGCGCGGGCGAGGCCGCCCGCATCATGACCGGCGCCCCGCTCCCGGAGGGCGCCGAGGCCGTCGTCCCCGTCGAGTGGACCGACGGCGGCACGGGCGAGGGCCCCGCCGCCGCGATGCGCGCCCACAGCGACGCCCCGGAGGGCGCCGCCGGCGAGGTCCGCGTCCACCGCCCCGCCGAGGCCGGCGCCCACGTCCGCGAGCGGGGCAGCGATGTGCGCCCCGGTGACCTCGCGCTCAAGGCGGGCACGGTGATCGGACCGCCCCAGATCGGCCTGCTCGCCGCGATCGGCCGCTCCACCGTCAAGGTGCGGCCCCGCCCCCGCGTCGTCGTCCTGTCCACCGGCAGCGAACTCGTGCAGCCCGGCGGCGAGCTGACCGGCGGGCAGATCTACGACTCCAACAGCTTCGCCCTCACCGCGGCCGCCCGGGACGCCGGGGCCATCGCCTACCGCGTCGGTGCCGTCGCCGACGACGCCGAGACCCTGCGCGCCACCATCGAGGACCAGCTCATCCGCGCCGACCTCCTCGTCACCACGGGCGGCGTCAGCGTCGGCGCGTACGACGTGGTGAAGGAGGCCCTGTCCTCCGTCGGCGACGAGGACGAGCCGGGCGGCGGCGTGGACTTCCGGAAGCTCGCCATGCAGCCGGGCAAACCGCAGGGCTTCGGCTCCATCGGCCCCGACCACACCCCGCTGCTCGCCCTCCCCGGCAACCCCGTCTCCAGCTACGTCTCCTTCGAGCTGTTCGTCCGCCCCGTGATCCGCACCCTGATGGGCCTGCCCGCGAGCGACCGCCCGACGGTGCGGGCCGCCCTCGTCGCGGACAAGGCCCTGTCCTCACCCGCCGGGAAGCGGCAGTTCCTGCGCGGGACGTACGACGCCGAGGCGGGCACCGTCGCGCCCGTCGGCGGCTCCGGCTCGCATCTGATCGCCGCGCTCGCCCGGGCGGACGCCCTGATCGTGCTCCGCGAGGACGTCACCTCCGCCGAACCCGGCTCCGACACCGAGGTGATCCTGCTCCGCTGACCGGGCCCCGGTGGCGGTACGGTATCTGGCGCTGTGCCGTCCGGGGGACACCCCCCGGCTCCCGGACCCGCGCCCCGGTGCGGCCCGGGGAATCCGGCGCCCTACCGCTAGGCGGAGTGAGTTGAGTACGCAGAACAGGCTGACGCACATCGACGAGGCGGGGGCCGCCCGCATGGTCGACGTCTCCGGGAAGGACGTCACCGCGCGCGTCGCCCGGGCCGGCGGGCGGGTCCTCGTGTCGCCGCGTGTGATCGAACTGCTCCGGGGCGAGGGGGTCCCCAAGGGCGACGCCCTCGCCACCGCGCGGATCGCCGGGATCATGGGCGCCAAGCGCACCCCGGACCTGATCCCCCTCTGCCACCCGCTGGCCGTCTCCGGCGTCGGCGTCGAGCTGAGCGTGACCGACGACGCCGTGGAGATCACCGCCACGGTGAAGACCACCGACCGCACGGGCGTCGAGATGGAGGCCCTGACCGCGGTGTCCGTCGCCGCGCTCACCATCGTGGACATGGTCAAGGCGGTCGACAAGGCCGCGGTCATCACGGACATCCGGGTCGAGGCGAAGTCGGGCGGCAAGTCCGGCGACTACGTACGCGCCCAGGCGCCCGGGACCGACGCGTGAGCGCCGCCGACGCCCCGGCCCCGTACCGCGCCCTCGTCGTGACCGCGTCGAACCGCGCATCCGCCGGGGTCTACGCGGACAAGGGCGGGCCGCTGATCGCCGAGGCGCTGACGGGGCTCGGCTTCACCGTCGACGGCCCGGAGGTCGTGCCCGACGGCGACCCGGTCGAGCAGGCGCTGCGGACCGCGGTGGCATCCGCGTACGACGTGGTCGTCACCACGGGCGGTACGGGCATCTCACCCACCGACCGCACCCCCGAGGCCACCCGCCGCGTCCTGGACCACGAAGTGCCCGGCATCCCCGAGGCGATCCGGGCCGAGGGCCGCGACAAGGTCCCCACCGCCGCGCTCTCGCGCGGCCTGGCGGGCGTGGCCGGGCGCACCCTGATCGTCAACCTCCCCGGCTCGACCGGCGGGGTGCGCGACGGACTCGCCGTCCTCGAACGCCTCCTGGTGCACGCCGTGGACCAGCTGCGCGGTGGCGACCACCCCCGACCCGGGAGCCCGAGCTGAACGTCCCGACCTGGCCGGTGATCCTGGTGGACGGCGATGTCGCCCTCCGGCCCATCAAGCTGCGCGACCAGCGCGACTGGCGCGAGGTCAACCGGCGCAACCGGGACTGGCTGCGCCCCTGGGAGGCGACGGTCCCGCCCCCCGCGCCCGGCGGACCGGTCGCCCAGCGGCCCACGTACCGCCAGATGATCCGCCATCTGCGCTCCGAGGCGAACGCGGGCCGGATGCTGCCGTTCGCCATCGAGTACCGGGGCCGGCTGGTCGGGCAGCTGACCGTCGCCGGGATCACCTGGGGCTCGATGTGCTCGGGACACGTCGGCTACTGGGTGGACCGCGAGGTGGCCGGGCGCGGGGTGATGCCGACCGCCGTCGCGCTCGCCGTCGACCACTGCTTCCAGGTGGTGGGCCTCCACCGCATCGAGGTGTGCATTCGGCCGGAGAACGGGCCGAGCCGGCGGGTGGTGGAGAAACTCGGATTCCGCGAAGAGGGGCTGCGGCCGCGTTATCTGCACATCGACGGGGCGTGGCGCGACCACCTGATCTACGCGCTGACGGCGGAGGAAGTGCCGGACGGAATGCTGCGGAGATGGCACCGCTCGCGGCCCCTTCCCCGTACGGATCAGCCGGAGCCTCCCGCGTAATAAAAACTTTGTTCGAATTGCTCTCGATCGGATGATCCGCGCCCTTGTAAAAAAAGTCCGCGATATCGACCGGATCGCGCGACACACCGCGCCAATTGGCGGATCCCTCCGCGCAAACCCCTCTACGGTGTGAGAGTGAGCAGCAGCGGCCTCATCTACGCAGTCATCGTCGGGGCCTGGGCCGCCTACTTGGTGCCGATGTGGCTCCGCAGGCAGGACGAGCTGAACGAAGAGCGTCCGACCGAGCGCTTCAGCACCGCCATCCGGCTGCTCTCCGGCCGGGCGGCGATGGAGCGCCGGTATGCCAAGGGGCTCCAGGAGCGCACCGAGGACGAGGCGGCACCCGACACCGACCCGGACGCGAGCACGGACCGAATGGACCCCGTCGACGTCCGGGCCTTCGCCGCGCCCCCGGCGCACACCGAGGCCCGGATGCACGATCCGGCCGGTACGCCGGAGCGCGCCCCCCGCGAGCGGCGCGGCGCCGAGCCCGCCGTCCCCGGTCCCGCCCGGCGCGCGCGCCCCGGCGGCATCGACGCGGAACGCGCCCGGCGGGCACAGCGCCTCCAGGTCCTCGCGCGCCGTCGGCGCACCACCGTCATCCTCTTCCTCGCCTTCACGCTCGGGGCGATCGTGGCGGCCGTCGGCGGGCTCCGCTTCCTCTGGGCGCCCGCGGTCCCGGCCGTGCTTCTCAGCGCGTACATCGCGCACCTGAGGGCGCACGAGCGGCGGCGGTTCGCCTTCACCATGGACCAGCGGCGCGCCGAGGTGGCGGCCCAGCGGCTCCGCGAGAACCGCCCCCGCCGCCACCAGCCCGCCACCACGGCGACGGCCGAGACCGACGAGGACTCCGAGCCGCGCCACCCGGCCCCCGAGCCGACGCCCACGGTCTCCCCGCAGGAGGCCGGGCGCCGCGCCCTGGTCGAGCAGACGGACCACGCGGAGTGGGTGGACCAGCAGCGCGAGCGCGGCCGCGTCCAGGGCGACAGCTGGGAGCCGGTCCCGGTGCCGCTGCCCACCTATGTCACCGCCCCGGTCGCCCCGCGCGCCACGGGCGGGGTCGAGGTCGGCAACCCGGAGACCTGGAGCGCGGCCCGCTCCAGCACCGCCGAGCCGACGCAGCCGGACCCCGCCGCGCCCCCGGTGGACCCGGCGCCGCGCCAGCGCTCCCCGCAGTCCCGCCGCTCCCGCGACCGGGGCCGCACCCCGCTCTTCGACCAGTACGAGGGCGGCGACCGCCCCCGCGCGGCCAACGAGTGACACCGCGCCGGACGGCCGTGAGCCACGCCACGGCTGACCAGCGCGGAACGGATTTCCGAGCACCCCCTGGAGGGTGCTAGAGTTTCACACGTCGCAAGGGCCTGTGGCGCAGTCTGGTAGCGCACCTCGTTCGCATCGAGGGGGTCTGGGGTTCAAATCCCCACAGGTCCACTGCACAACGAAGGTCCCGTCCGGTCGCAAGACTGGGCGGGACCTTCGGCGTTCACGGGAGGTGTCCGGGCTCCGGACCGGGCGGCCAGGCGAGGGCGAGGAGCGCCGCGTCGTCGTAGGTGTCGGCGCAGCTGTAGTCCTGGGCGTCCTCCTGGAGCCAGGCGAGCAGGTGTTGCGGGTCCACGGGCGCAGGGCGCTCGCGCTGGTAGGCCGTCAGGCGGCCGGCGAGCGGGTAGAACGCCCCGGCCTCGTTCCGGGTCTCCGCGATGCCGTCGGTGTACAGCAGGAGCGTGTCGCCGGGGCGCAGCAGCGTTCCGGCCGACCGCGGGCCGTCCGTGTCGGCGGGGGCGCTCGTGAGGGCGCGCAGCCCCAGGGGGAGGCCGGTGCCGGCCGGGAGCTCCCGGGTCGTTCCGTCGCGCAGCACGAGCGCGGGCGGGTGGCCGCAGGAGTACGCCTCCGTGTGGCCGTCGGGCGCGATCTGGACCAGGAGGGCGGTGACGAACGCCTCGTCGTCGCGCAGGAAGCGGTTCAGGCCGGTGTCGAGCCGACCGGCCAGGTGGCCCAGCGTCTCTTCCTCGTACGCCGCCTCGTGGAACGAGCCGAGGACCACCGAGGCGGTGGACACCGCGTCGAGCCCTTTCCCGCGTACGTCCCCGATGAGCGCGCGGACCCCGAATGCGGTGTCCGCCACGGCGTAGAGGTCGCCTCCGATGCGCGCGTACTGCGCGGCGGCGAGATAGCTCGCGGCCGTGCGGAAATGGCGCAGCGTCTCGGGCGGTGGGCGCAGTACCGCCCGCTGCGCGGTCTCGGCGACGGAGACCACCTTCCGCAGCCGCGCGGACTCCCGCTCACCGCGGCGGACCACGAAGCAGGACAGTGCGGCGATGACGCCGATCACCACGGTGGTGCCGATCGCGGAGCCGATCCGCTGCGGCTCGGTGGGCAGGAGCAGCCAGCGGCACCCCGCCGCCACCACCGCGGAACCGATGATCACCGGCGGCCCGAACCCGAACGCGATGACGGCGGGCACCGCGACCAGCACCGAGGCGATGTGCGAGGAGGGCGGGGTGCTCAACTGCAGGACCACGACGAGGACGCACAGCAGCAGGGCCGTGCCCAGCACCGCCGTCCTCGGGCCCCGGCCGGTCGTGGCCGGGGCGCTGTCCTGCCCGTCACCGTCCGCCACGGACGCTCCTCTCACCGGGCCCGGCACGCATCCCGCGACGCCTCCCTCTGTGTGCTCACGCGACCCCGCCATTGTTGGACAGCCCGTGGCGTCCCGCTCGGGGAAGCGGCGGCATTCGGGCACGTCGCGGAAGGGGACGTCCCCCCGCCCCTCGTCAGGGGTGGTTCAGATACGCCAGCACCGCCAGCACCCGGCGGTTGTTCGTGCCGTCGTCCGTGATGCCCAGCTTGCCGAACAGCGAGGTCGTGTACTTGCTGATCGCGCTTTCGCTGAGGAACAGGCGGGTCGCGATGGACTGGTTGGACAGGCCCTCGGCCATCAGGGCCAGGACCTCGTGCTCGCGCTCGGTGAGGCCGTCGAGGCGGCGGTGGGACGAGCCGCTGGACAGGAGCTTCGCGATGACCGCCGGGTCCATGGCCGTGCCGCCCGCCGCGACCCGTTCCAGCGCGTCGATGAACTGGTCCGCGTCGAACACGCTCTCCTTCAGGAAGTAGCCGACGCCGCCCGACCCGTCGGCCAGCAACTCGCGGGCGTACAGCTGCTCCACGTACTGGGACAGGATCAGGACCGGCAGCCCCGGCATCTCGGCGCGGGCGGCGAGGGCCGCGCGCAGTCCCTCGTCGGTCTGCGTCGGCGGCATGCGGACGTCCACCACCGCCGCGTCCGGGCGCAGCCCGCGCAGCGCGGCCAGCGTCTCCGGCCCGGTCGTGGCCGTACCCACCACCTCGTGTCCGTACGCCTCGATGAGACGGACCATGCCGTCCCGCAGGAGGTACAGGTCCTCGGCTACCACGATTCGCATGGCACCATGATCCTCGTGACGGTCGGCCCGCCGGGCGGACTCGTGATGTCCAGGCTGCCGTCGAACACCGCGAGGCGCCGCCGCAGTCCCGCGAGTCCGCCGCCGTCCCGGATCACCGCACCGCCGTGCCCGTCGTCCTCCGCTTCCACGACCAGGGCCGTCCCGTCCTGGGCGAGGGTGATCCGCATCCGGGTCGCTCCGGCGTGCTTGACGGCGTTGGCCAGCAGCTCGGCGATGCCGAAGTAGACGGCCGACTCGACGGGCGCGTCGAGCCGCCTCGGCACGTCCGCGACGACCTCCGTTTCGAGCGGGCTGTCGAGGGCGAGGGCGCGTACGGCGTCGACCAGGCCCCGGTCGCCCAGCACCGGCGGGTTGATCCCGTGCACCAGGTCGCGCAGTTCCGCCAGCGAGGCGGTGGCGCCCGCCCGCGCCTCGCGCATCAGGGCCCTGGCCCGGTCCGGGTCGGTCTCCATCAGCTTCTCCACCGTGGCCAGGGACATCCCGAGCGCGACGAGCCTGGCCTGCGCCCCGTCGTGCAGGTCCCGTTCGATCCGGCGGATCTCGGCGGCCTGGGCCACCGTCGCGTCGGCCCGCTGACCCGTGAGTTCGTCCACCCGGTCCGCGAGCGCCATCCGGGCGGACGGCCGCAGGAAACGGACCGCGACCGGGGTGACCGCCCGCCAGGCGTACGGGGCAGAGGCGGCGGTCACGAGGAGGCCGAGGAGCCGGACCGGCCGGCCCGTTCCCAGCCCGACGGCACCCCACACCACCCCCGCGAGTGGCACGCACGCCACGATCCCCGCCGTGAACGGGGCGATCACCGTGAAGCGCAGGTCGCGCCAGTTGGCCGGGTCCTTCCAGCGCAGCCGCCACCGCTGGTCCATGAGGGCGTCCCGCCGGGTGCGGTGGTAGTCGAAGCCGTTCCACCAGAAGCCCGTGGCCATGCGCGTCACCGGTGGGGCGTTCCGGTAGCCGGACGGGATCTCGGTCCCGGTCCAGCGGGCGACCAGCGCGCGGACCGCCCGGCACACGGGCCGCGTCAGGGCGGCCGTGCCCGCGCACACCAGCACGAAGGGGCCGACCCACGACCAGGGGTTCGCCGCGCCCCACCCGATGCCCCAGGCCACCGCGCCCGCCCACACGGCCGGGATCAGCATCGTGACGGCGGCGACGGCGCCCGCCCGTACGAACCCGATTGCCGCGCCCGCCGCCCACGACCCCAGCACTCTCATCGCCCGCTGCCTCTCCGCGTCCGTCCCGACGCACCCACTCTGCACCGCGCGGCGGGCGCGCAGGCGCCGCTCGGGCGAGGAGTGGGTCTGGACCCACCCCCTTGTGCGCCCAGACGCATACCGCGCCGGACCGGTGATTCGTAGCGTCGTCACCATGAACACGAACCCGAGCACGAACACGAACACGGACCTTCAGCCCGAGGCCCTGAGGGCCCTCGCGTCGGCCCGCCGGAGCTTCACGCTCTACGGCGCGCTCACCGCCGCAGCCCTCGGCGCGGTCGTCGTGGTGGCCGCCACCGGTCACACGGTGAACACCTTCATGTGGGTCCGCGCAGTCCTGCTGCCGGTGATCGCGTACGTACTCCTCCGTGTCACGGCCGCGGCCGCGGAGGGCTCCCGCAGGGCCTTCGAGCGCGTGAGCACCCTCGCGGTGATCATGCCGATCGCCATCATCGGCGTCGACCTGATCCCGGGCGTGTGCCCGCCCTGGTACGCGGTGGCGCAGGCGCTGTGCATGCTGCCGGTGATCCGCGTCGCGTTCCTCACCCGGCGGACGGCCCTGAAGGCGGCGTTTCCGAAGGCGGGGTGAGGGGAACGCCGGGTCAGCCGGTGCCGTTCCCCCGCAGCGGCTTCGCGAAACAGCGGCTGCTGTCGTACGTGCGGTAGTGGCCGAACTTCTCGCACGGGGTGTAGCCGCTGGAGAGGTACAGGGCGATGGCCTCCGGCTGGCGGTCGCCGGTCTCCAGGACCATGCGGGTGCGGCCCGCGGCGCGGGCGTCGGCCTCCAGGGCGGCCAGGATGCGGCGGGCGAGGCCCAGGCCGCGGCCCTCCGGTATGACGTACATCCGCTTCAGCTCGGCGTCACCGTCCGAGTAGCCCTCGTCGTTGCGCTCCTGGGAGCGCCAGCCGCCCGTGGCGACCGGCTGGTCCGACGCGTCGTACGCGATCAGGTACAGACCGTGCGGCGGGTCGAACATGGTGGGGTCCAGCGGTGTGACATCGCCCCCATCGCCGTAGCGCTCGGCGTATTCGAGCTGCACGCGGTCGTTGAGTTTGACGGCATCGGGGTGATCGAAGGCCCGAACGTGGATATCCATGCGGAGTATCGTACATGTATGCGACAGCCTTGACCGGTATCGTGCCGGAATGCTCACCGTGACCTCCGTGAATGTAAACGGTCTCCGCGCCGCGGCCAAGAAGGGCTTCGTCGAGTGGCTGGCGCAGACCGACGCCGATGTGATCTGCCTCCAGGAGGTCCGCGCCGAGCCCGCGCAACTGCCCGCGGACGTGCGTGACCCCGAGGGCTGGCACACCGTCCACGCGCCCGCCGCGGCCAAGGGCCGGGCCGGGGTCTCCCTCTACTCGCGGCGCGCCCCGGAGCGGGTGCAGATCGGCTTCGGCGGGTACGGGCCCGCCGGGTGCGAGGAGTTCGACACGAGCGGGCGGTACGTCGAGATCGACCTGCCCGGCGTCACGGTCGCGAGCCTCTACCTGCCCTCCGGCGAGGTCGGCACCGAGCGGCAGGACGAGAAGGAGCGCTTCATGGCCGCCTTCCTGCCCTACCTCGTCGGGCTGAAGGCGCGCGCCGCCGCCGAGGGCCGCGAGGTCGTCGTCTGCGGCGACTGGAACATCGCCCACCAGGAGGCCGACCTCAAGAACTGGCGCGCCAACCGCAAGAGCTCCGGCTTCCTCCCCGAGGAGCGCGAGTGGCTGACCCGGGTCTTCGCGGAGGCGGCGTACGTCGACGTCGTACGCGCCCTGCACCCGGACGTCGAGGGCCCGTACTCGTGGTGGTCGTACCGGGGGCGCGCGTTCGACAACGACACCGGCTGGCGCATCGACTACCAGGTCGCGACCCCCGGCCTCGCGGGCCGCGCGGTGAAGGCGTGGGTCGAACGGGCCGCCACGCACGGCGAGCGGTGGAGCGACCACGCGCCCGTGACGGTGGTGTACGAGCAGTAGCGGGTCCACGGGGCGGGCGGGGTGGGCTACGCCCCTACGACCGCTCAGGCCCCGGTGTCCGCAGCATCCGCCCCGCTGTCAACGCTGCCAGGAGCATGCAGAGCGCCGCCCACCACGGGGGGCCGTTGAGCAGGGCGTACAGCGCGGTGCCCAGGGCTCCGGTCAGGTACTGGGTGGCCATCAGGGCGCCCGCCGTCGCGCCGGAGTGGCGGGGGGTGATGTCGATCAGCGCGGCCGTGAAGAGCGCGGCGAGGGTGAGGCCGATGCCGATGCCCGCCACGATCAGGCAGGCCGACAGGGCCGCGTAACCGCTGTCGTCCTCGATGGCGAGAATCCCCAGCGCCACCCCCGCCGCCGTCGTCGGCAGGCCCGTCACCGCCATGCGCGCGGGTGTCATGCCGTCGCGCAGCAGATGCGGCGCGGTCCAGCCTCCGCTGACCGCCACCGCGAGCAGCATCGGCAGCATCGGCCCCGTCCACGGCGCCGAGTGGGAGAACTCGTCGCCCATCATGTCGGCCAGCGGCGGCAGCAGGCCGAGGACGCCGAAGCCGACCAGGCCCATCGTCAGGAAACCGCCCCGGCGTCCGCGGTCGCGGAGGACGTACGGCGGAAGCAGCGGGGCCGACGCCGCCCGCTGCCGCGACGCGAACGCGATCAGCAGCACGATGCCCGCACCGAGCGCGACGCCCGCCTCCTCGCTCACCTGGCCCGACCACGGGACGCCCACCAGCCCGTACATGACGGCCCCCGCTCCCAGGAAGCCCAGCAGCACGCCCGGCAGGTCGGCGGGCACGCCCTGGGAGCGCACCGGGGAGTCCGGCGGCAGCGTCCGCGCGCCCGTCAGGGCCAGCAGCGCGAGTGCCGGTGCGACGGCCGTGACCGGGCCGCTGGCCATGAACGACAGGGCATCGCCTCCGAGCAGACCGAGCATCGGGCCGCACGCGCTCGCCGCCGCGTACGCCCCGAAGCCCCGGCCCGCCCGGCCCCGCGAACCCGCCACCATGGCCAGTGCCGCCGCCGTCGCCAGCGCGCCGAAGCCGCCCTGAAGGGCACGGCCCGCCGTGATCAAGGGTGGCGCGCCGGTCAGGAGGGCGGCCCCCGAGAGCAGCCCCGACACCGCGAAGCCGGTCACGCCGGTGACCAGCGACCGCCTGTGGCCCAGCCGGTCCGCCAGATGGCCGCCCGGCACCAGCACGGCCGCGAAGGCGACCGCGAAGGCGTACGAAACGGGCGAGGGCGTGGGGTAGGGCGTCGCCCCTCCGTCGGGCCCGGCCGGATTTCCGATCACCGCCCCGGCCAGCACCGCCAGTTGCGCCACGACGATCATCGCGAGACCCGGGGTGCGGGACGCGCCGGGCGGCTGCGCGGGAGTCGTCGGGGGGTACGCGGGGGAGGCGACCGGCTCCGTCACGGCGGAGGCGGAAGACGCCCCGGCGCCGGGCGCCTCCGGGTCCGGTCCGGTGGGCGCGGGCCCCCGCGCCTCCGGTACGTAGTCCAGCAGCCGCGCCGATCTCCGCCCCAGCTCCGCCAGCACCTCGCCCGGCAGCCACACCGCGTCCCCGTCCCCGGCCGTGCGGGCGGCGATCTCCTGCGGGGTGGGCCGGGCGGCGGGGTCCTTCGCCAGGCAGGCGCGCACCAGGGGGAGCAACGACTCCGGTACGCCCGTCAGATCCGGTTCGTCCTCCGCGATCCGGAACAGGTGCGCGTTCAGACCGGTGTCCGTGGCGCCGAAGAGCAGGCGGCCCGTCGCCGCGTACACCAGGACCGCGCCCAGGCAGAACACATCGCTGGCCGGGGTGAGTTCGAGGCCCCTCACCTGCTCCGGCGACATGAAGCCCGGTGAACCGATCAGCATGCCCGTGCGCGTGAGCAGGCTGCCGTCCGTCAGCTTGTCCATGGCGCGGGCGATGCCGAAGTCGATGACCCGTGGCCCGTCCACCGTCACCAGCACGTTGGACGGCTTCAGGTCGCGGTGGATGAGCCCCGCCCCGTGCACCGCCCCCAGTGCGAGGGCGAGGCGGTTCGCCAGGACGCGGACCGAGTGCTCGGGCAGCGGGCCGTAGTCCGCCCCGACCACCGTCGCCAGGTCGGGGCCGGGTACGTACTGCGTGGCCAGCCACGGCACTTCGGCCTCGGTGTCCGAGTCGAGGACGTCCGCCGTCCAGCTCCCGGCCACCTCACCGGCCGCCGCCACCTCGCGCGCGAAGCGCTTGCGGAACTCCGGCTGCGCCGCGTACTCGCGCTGCACGACCTTCACCGCGACCGTGCGGCCGACGTCCGAGCGGCCGAGGTAGACGAGGCCCATCCCGCCCGCGCCCAGGCGGGCGATCAGGCGGTAGGGGCCGATGCGCGTGGGGTCCTCGGCGGTCAGCGGCTTCATGCCGGAAACCTAGCGGGGGGCGGCCGGTGCGGGTGGCGGAATGAGCAAGATCCGCACCGGATCTACTCGGTCTCCTCCACCGTCTTCCGCCGCAGCCGCCGGTCCAGCGCCATCGACAGCTCCGCGTCCACCACCGCGCGTGCCAGCGGCCGCAGTTGGGGCGGCTCCGGGTCCGTCTCCGCGCCGTGCTCCTGGAGCACCGCCACGAACAGGTCCGCCAGGGCCTCCGCGTGCCGACGGACCTGGCGGCCCGCCGACAGCACCGCGGAGAGCGGCACGCCCTCCCGTACCAGCTCGGCCGAGACGTCCAGCAGGCGGCGGCTGATGTGGACGATCTCCTCGCCGTCCGTCCCCAGGTAGCCCAGCTCCATCGCCAGCGCCAGGTTCTCCGGCGTGGACTCGCCCTCGAAGTAGTCCGCCAGCTGCTCGGGCGTCAGGCGGACCGGGGTCTCCTCGGACGGTTCGCCCAGGCCCAGCACCTCGGCGACGTCCCGGCCGCTCTCGAACGTACGGGCCAGGTCGGCGATGCCGGTCAGCGTGTGGCCGCGTTCCAGGAGGCCCGTGATCGTGCGCAGGCGGGCCAGGTGGCGGTCGTCGTACCAGGCGATGCGGCCCTCCCGGCGGGGCGGCGAGATCAGGCCGCGCTCGCGGTAGAAGCGCACGGTCCGCACGGGGATGCCGGCCTCCTTGGCCAGCTCCTCCATGCGGTACTCGCGGTGCTCGGGTCCGTCTGCCACCCCCGCACCTTAGACCGTCCAGGGGTGCGCGGCCTCAACTTGTACCGCGGGTAACTTTGCTTCGTCCGCCCCCTACCCATCGGTACTCCGCTGCTCTACCCTCCCAACCATGCCAGTGATTGCTGGCAGAGTCGTGTGACGTACCGCGGGAGGCGGCAGCATGGCCCAGCACGAGCACGTACGCGTGGCGGTGATCGGATCCGGATTCGGGGGCCTCGGTGCCGCGGTCCGGCTGCGACGCGAAGGCATCACCGACTTCGTGATCCTGGAGCGCGCCGGTTCCGTCGGCGGCACCTGGCGCGACAACAGCTACCCCGGCTGCGCCTGCGACGTACCGTCCCACCTCTACTCCTTCTCGTTCGCCCCCAACCCCGAGTGGCCGCGCACCTTCTCCGGGCAGGAACACATCCGCGCCTACCTGGAGCACGTCGCCGACACCTTCGGGCTCCGCGCCCATCTGCGCCTCGACCACGAGGTGAAGCAGATGCGCTGGGACAACGACGAGCTGCACTGGGTCATCGACAGCGCGAACGGCACCACGATCGTCGCGGACGTCGTCGTCTCCGCCAGCGGACCGCTCTCCGACCCGAAGATGCCCGACATCCCGGGGCTCGCCGACTTCCCCGGCAAGGTCTTCCACTCCGCCCGCTGGGACCACGACGCCGACCTCACCGGCAAGCGCGTCGCGATGGTCGGCACCGGCGCTTCCGCCATCCAGATCGTCCCCTCCATCCAGCCGAAGGTCGGGAAGCTGACGCTCTTCCAGCGCACCCCGCCCTGGGTCATGCCCCGCATGGACCGGAAGATCAGCGGCGCCGAGCAGTGGCTCCACCGCGCCCTGCCCGTCACCGGCGCCGCCCGCCGCGGACTCCTCTGGGGCATCCGGGAGTTGCAGGTCAGCGCCTTCACCAAGCACCCCGACCAGCTCGGCCTGGTCGAGCGCATAGCGAAGTCCAACATGGCCCGCGCCATCAAGGACCCGGCCCTGCGCGCCAAGCTGACCCCCTCGTACCGCATCGGCTGCAAACGCATCCTGCTGTCGAGCACGTACTACCCCGCCCTGGCCCAGCCCAATGTCGACGTCGTCGCCTCGGGCCTCGCCGAGGTCCGCGGCAGCACCGTCGTCGCGTCCGACGGCACGGAGGCCGAGGTCGACGCGATCATCTTCGGCACCGGATTCCACGTCACCGACATGCCGATCGCCGAACGCGTCGTCGGCGCCGACGGGATCACGCTGGCCGAGTCCTGGAAGGACGGCGTGCAGGCGCTGCGCGGCGCCAGCGCGGCCGGGTTCCCGAACTGGATGACGATCATCGGCCCCAACACCGGGCTCGGGAACTCCTCGATGATCCTCATGATCGAGTCCCAGCTGAACTACATGGCCGACTACCTGCGCCAGCTGGACCTCCTCGGCGGCAAGGCGGCCTTCGACGCCCGCCCCTCCGCCGTGCACCACTGGAACCGCCGCGTCCAGGACCGCATGAAGCGCACCGTCTGGAACACCGGCGGCTGCACCAGCTGGTACCTGGACGCCAACGGCCGCAACACCACCGTCTGGCCCGGCACCACCACCGAGTTCCGCAGGGCCACCCGGACCGTCGACCTGTCCGAATACCAGGTCCTGCGCCCGTCCGTCCCCGCCCAGCGCACGTCCGGCGACACCGTCTCCGAGGAGGCCGTCCGATGAGCCGCCCGCTGCCCGTCGCGCGCCGCCGACCCGTGGCCGCCCGCGAACTCCTCGCCGTTTCCGCCGACGGCTCCCGGATACACGTCGAGATCCACGGCCAGGAGGGCGCCCCCGCCGTCGTCCTCTCCCACGGCTGGACCTGCAACACCAGCTTCTGGGACGCCCAGATACGGGACCTGGCCGTCGACCACCGTGTCATCGCCTACGACCAGCGCGGCCACGGCACCTCGCCCGCCGCCGCCCGCGACGGCTACACCACCGACGCCCTCGCCGACGACCTCGAAGCGGTGCTGGCCGCGACCCTCGCCCCCGGCGAGAAGGCCGTCCTCGCCGGGCACTCCATGGGCGGCATGACGATCATGGCCGCCTCCCGCCGCCCGAAGCTGCGCGAGCACGCCGTCGCCGTCCTGCTGTGCAGCACCGGCAGCTCCCGGCTCCTCGCCGAGTCGCTGGTCGTGCCGATGCGCGCCGGAGCCGTACGCACCCGTCTCACCCGCGCGATCCTCGGCGCGCGCGCCCCCCTCGGTCCGGTCACGCCCGTTTCGCGTCGGATACTGAAGTACGGGACGATGGGCGCCGGTTCGGCCCCCGACCGGGTCGACACCTGTGCCCGCATCGTGCACGCCTGCCCCCGCCTGCCCCGGGTCGCCTGGGGTCACGTCCTCGCCGAACTCGATCTGGACGAGGGCGTACGGGAGTTGCGCGTGCCCACCGCGGTCATCGCGGGCACGGAGGACCGGCTCACGCCGCCCGTCCACGCCCGCGCCGTCGCGGCGGCCCTGCCCGACTGCCTCGGCCTCACCGAGCTGACGGGCATGGGGCACATGACGCCCGTGGAGGCGCCGGAGATCGTCACGGCGAAGATACGGGAGCTGGTGACCGCGTACCTGCCGTCCGGCCCGGACCGGGACGCGCGGGGTACTACAGACATCGAGGGCAAGGAGGAGGTCGCATGAGCGGCACGGGAAGTCTCGAAGGACAGGTCGTCGTCGTCACCGGCGCGGCACGCGGCGTCGGCGAACTCCTCGCCCGCAAGCTCTCCGCCCGGGGCGCGATCCTCGCCCTCGTCGGCCTCGAACCCGACGAGCTGAAGAAGGTCTCGGCCCGCCTCCACGGCGAGAGCGACCACTGGCACGCCGACGTCACCGACCACGAGGCGATGGCCCAGGTCGCGAAGGACGTCAAGGCCCGCTTCGGCAAGGTCGACATCGTGGTCGCCAACGCCGGCGTCGCCACCGGCGGCCCTCTCGTCGACTCCGACCCGGTCGCCTGGCGCCGCGTCATCGAGGTCAACCTCATCGGCGGCGCGGTGACGGCGCGCGCCTTCCTGCCCGTCCTCACGGAGAGCCGGGGCTACTTCCTCCAGATCGCGTCCCTCGCCGCGATGACCCCGGCCCCGATGATGAGCGCCTACTGCGCCTCCAAGTCCGGCGTCGAGGCGTTCGCGCACAGCCTGCGCGGCGAAGTCGGCTACAAGGGCGTGAAGGTGGGCGTCGGCTACCTCTCCTGGACCGACACCGACATGGTGCGCGGCGCCGACGAGGACGACGTCATGCGGGACCTGCGCAAGCGCCTCCCGTGGCCCACCAACCGCACGTACCCGCTCGGCCCCGCCGTCGACCGGATCGTCGCCGGGATCGAGCGCCGCTCCGCCCACGTCTACGCCCAGTGGTGGCTGCGCGGCATGCAGTCCGTACGCGGCTACCTGCCGACCCTCATCGGCGTCGTCGGCCAGCGCGAGATGCGCCGCTTCGGCCCGCGCATGGAGGGCCGGAGCAGGGGCCTCGTCGGCGCCGGAGGCGCCGCTGACCAGCAGGAACGCGCCGCGCGCACGCAGCGTGAATGATCGACATGCGGAGCGTGGTCGGCCGTGTGAATCTGGTCGAGGCCCCACCGGGGCCGAACCCCCACGCACCACATAGGAGTGAACAGCATGGGCATCGCCGACCAGTTCAAGGACAAGGCCAAGGACCTCGCGGGCCAGGCGCAGGACCAGACCCAGGACCGCAAGGGCCAGGGCCGCGACCGCGCCAAGGACGCCGCCCAGCAGGGCCGCGACCGCGCGAAGGGCACCGCCCAGCGCGCCCAGAACGAGGCGAACGAGCGCCTCGACCGGTAACGGTCGCGCGGTGACGCCGAGGGGCGCGCCCGGATTCTTCCGGGCGCGCCCCTTCGCGCGTGTACGTGCTCCGCGTCAGGCGGCCTTGACCGCCTCGATGAACGGCGCCCAGGCGGTGGCGTTGACGACGAGGGCGGGGCCGTCGGGGCGCTTGGAGTCACGGACGGGGACGATCCCGGGGTGGCCGTCGGCCACCTCCAGGCAGTCCCCGCCAGAGCCGTTGCTGTAGCTGCTCTTGCGCCAGCGGGTGGTGCTCAGGTCAAGGGTGGTGCTGGCCATTCCGGAACTCCTCAGCCGCCTTCTTCAGCAGGGCGAGGGACACCTCTGGCGGCAGCGCGGCGGCCCTGAGGCGATCGTATGCGTTGCGGTACTGCTTAACGAGCCCCGGATCATCGATGGTCTGCCCGTGGTAGGCACCCTCGGTGTAGAGCAACGGCGGCTCGTCGTCGAAGTCCAGGAGCAGCAGCGGCATTTCGCTGATGGGGCGGGTGGCCGCGTTCCACGGGAGGATCTGTAGAACGACCCGACGGCTTTGCACCAGCGCGGCGATGTGATCCAACTGCTCGGCCATCTCCGCCGGTTCCAGCAGTGGGTGGCGGATCACTGACTCGTGCAGGACCACCCAGTACTCGGGCTTCTTGGGATCGGCGAACAGCTTGGCCCGCTTCTGCCGGGCGTCGATCTTGGCCTGCACTTCCTCGGGAGTGTCCAGAGGGTGCGTCGCCTGGATGACGGCTCGCGCGTACGCGGGGGTCTGGAGGAGTCCCGGGATCAGGTTGCCCGACCACTGGCTGATGGTCCGGGCGCGGACCTCCGCTTCCGCGATGCCCGCGAAGAACGCGGCGTGCCCCTTGCTCTGGGCCTCCCGAACGTCTTCACAACGCCGAGTGAAAAAGTCCGTGCTCAGCTTGCGGTCCACGTGTGCGGCGAGCGGAGGCGGCATGCGGCGGTCGCCGTGCTCGACCGCGCTGAGCATGGCGATTCCGTAGTAGCTGCCATCCAGCAGCTTCTCCATGGTCAGGCCCGCCGCCTCCCTCTGGTACCGCAGCTCCTTCCCGTAGAACTGCGGTACCCCCGCCGAACCGTCGATCTCCTTGGCCACCGCCGACCGCCTTTCACGCCTCGCTCTGTGGAGCGGAATCGGCTTCCACGGTAGGGCTCCGTGCGGCAGCGTGTGAGGTGTTCGTCACAGCAAGCAACCGAAAGGTGGGCAGCCTTCATGGACCACGGCCCGTACGACATCGCCCAGGAGATCGACGCACTGCGTGCGGCGCTCAAGGCCAACGGCATCACGCTGCCGTCGTTGGGAGTTGACCCGCTGACTCTCGCGTGGACCGGCCGCCAGCCGCTCGTCGCGCTGGGTAACTGCAATACGGAGACGGCACGTCAGCTGGCCGAGGTGCTGCAGCGGGCGGCCGGGGGATGAACGGGCTGCCGTTGACATGGGAGTTCCTGGCGGTCCCGCAGGCGGTGCCGGAGGTGCGGCAGATGCTGCGGGAGCGGTTCGAGGGCGAGGACGCGGGCGATCTCCTGCTGTGCGTCAGCGAGTTGCTGGCCAACGTGATCACCCACGTGGGGGAGCGCACGCCGGTGTCGCTCCGGCTGAGCGCGACGCCCTCGGGACGCGTGCGGGTGGCCGTGAGCGACCCCGCGGCGACGGTCTGGCCGGTCCTCCGCGAGACCGGCCCGGAGGGCACGTCGGGCCGGGGCCTCCAACTGCTGGACGCGCTCGCCCTGCGATGGGGCGTGGAGCAGGCCCCGTACCGCAAGACGGTGTGGTGCGAGCTGCGGGCGCCGGGAACCCGGACGGGCCTCCGGCCCGAGGGGGCGGGGGCAGCAGGTTCAGGACGCCTGTGAGACCGGTCATGGCCCTGCTGAGCACACTTGCGAGCGGAACTGGCACGTCGTGCCGAGATGACCCAGCCGCAGATTTCCAGCATCGAGGGTGGGGATTCGGTGCCGACCCTCCCGTTGCTCACCCGTCTGGCCAAGGCCCTGGACGCGTCCCTGACGATCGACCTCGACCACGACACCTCGGCCTTCACCTTCACACCGCACGGCAGCCACGACCCGGAAGCGGAGCGCGGAAGCGAACGGGGTTCTGCGGCATGACGAGCTGGCTCCGGCCCCTGCCGGAGCCACCACATCCCCCGCGCCCGCCCTCAGAAGCTGTCGTACGTCGGCCGTCCCGCGGGCCGGTAGACCGCCAGGAGCGTGCCGCCCTTCGTCCCCGTGACCGTGACCGGTTCCAGGGCCGTCGGGATCGCGCCGTCCGCGAAGAGGCGCTTGCCGGTGCCGAGGATGACCGGGTGGATCGTGAGGCGGTATTCGTCCACCAGGTCCTCGCGCATCAGGGTCTGGGCCAGGTCGCCGCTGCCGACGACGTTGATGTTGCGGCCCTCCGTCTCCTTGAGGCGGCGTACGGCGGTGGCGGTGTCGCCCTCCAGGAGGGTGGAGTTCTGCCAGTCCACGGAGGACAGGGTGCGGGACGCCACGTACTTGTGCATGGAGTTCATGCGGTCCGTGAACGGGTTGTCCGGGTCTGCGGTCGGCCAGTACGACGCGAAGATGTCGTACGTCTTGCGGCCGAGGAGCATCGCGTCGGTGTCCTCGTACCAGGAGGCGATCGCCTCGCCGACGCCCTCGTCGAACGTGGGCTTCTGCCAGCCGCCGTGCGGGAAGCCGCTCTCGGGGTCCTCGTCGGGGCCGCCGGGGGCCTGCATGACGCCGTCGAGGGTCAGGAACGTGGTGACGATGATCTTGCGCATGGTGTGTGTTCCTCTCGCGGTGGAGCAGAGCGGCCCCGTCGGCCTCAGCGGACCACGTCGAAGACGTTCTTCTGGATGCCGTTCGGGAACGCCTCGTGCTCCACGAGCTTCAGGTGCTGGGTGTCCTTGTCGGCCTCGCTGAACAGGCGCTTGCCCGCGCCGAGGAGCAGCGGGAAGACGAGCAGGTGGTAGCGGTCGATCAGGCCGGCGTCGGAGAGCGCGTGGTTGAGGGTGGCGCTTCCGTGGACGATGACCGGGCCGCCGTCGGTCTCCTTCAGTGCGGCGACGTCGTCCATGGACCGGAGGATGTGGGTCTCGCCCCACGTGTCCACGAGGCCGTCCTCGGTGAGCGTCGTGGACACGACGTACTTGGGCATCGCCTTGTAACCGGCGAACTCCTCCATGCCCGGCCACACGGGGCTGAACGCCTCGTAGCTGGCCCGCCCCATCATGAGCGCCCCGGCCTCCTCCTGCTCCCGGCCCTTGATCTCGTACGCCTCGGGGAGGAAGTCGATGCCCTTGAAGGTCCAGCCGGAGTTCCGGTAGCCGGGCTCGCCGCCCGGGGCCTCCATGACGCCGTCGAGGGAGACGAAAGCGGTGCTGATGAGTGTGCGCATGGTGTCCTCGGGGTCTGTGCCGCGTGCTTTACATGGGTTCAGACTGTGCCGTCGGGGAAAAGTCATCGGTCCGGCGTTCCGGACGGGTCCCCCGGATGGCAGAGTCGGTACGCATGATCCATGACGCGGTGAAAGAACGCCTCCACGACAACCTGCGGAACGCCCGTGAGGCCATGGTCTGGAAGCTCGACGGGCTCGGCGAGTACGACATCCGGCGGCCGTTGACCTGGACCGGGACCAATCTGCTGGGCCTCGTCAAGCACCTGTCGTTCTGGGAGGCCCGGTACTTCGGCGACGTCTTCGGGCGGCCGTTCCCCGAGCCGCTTCCCCGCTGGGACGACAACGAACCGGCCGGCCGGGACATGTGGGCCACCGAAGGGGAGACCCGGGAAGAGATCGTCGGGCGCTACCAGCGGGTGTGGGCGCACACCGACGCGACCATCGCCGCGCTGCCGCTCGACGCGCCCGGCCGGGTGGAGTGGTGGGGGCGGCCCGAGGTGCGGCTGTTCGACGTCATGATCCACCTGCACGGCGAGACCGCCCGGCACGCGGGCCACGCCGACATCCTGCGCGAACAGCTCGATCACGCGACGGGCAGGACGGCCGCGTACGCCGAGCCGCAGCAGGACGCGGCGTACTGGGACGCCCACCGCGCGAAGGTCGAGCGCGCGGCGAAGGCCGCCGAAGGCGCGTAGCGCCCGGGGCGCCGGTCCGGCAGCAGTCGGGCGCCCCGCCCCGGCGGGGGCGGGGGCCCGGCGCACGCCGCCGCCGAAGGCGCGCAGCGCTCAGCGGTCCCGCCTGCGCAGCGCCTTCACCTCGCGGTCCACCGCCCACGCGTCCGCGACCGGACCGAGGTGGCCGAGCTTGTCCGGGTTGATCACCGAGCGGACCGTCTGGATGCGGCCGTCCAGCACGTCCAGGGACAGGATGTGGAGCACGCCGCCGTCGCGCACGCGGAACAGCGCCCCCGGGCGGCCGTTCACCTCGCGCGGTTCGCAGGTGATGCCCGCCTCGGCCATGAGGGGGTAGACCGTGGCGAGCAGCCGGGCCGCGTTGTCCGCGCCGACGACCGTCCTGGCCAGCTGCGGGGCCTTGCCGCCGCCGTCGCCGACGAGCTGGACGTCGGCGGAGAGCAGGCTCCGCAGCCCGTCCACATCGCCCCGGGACAGCGCGTCGAAGAACCGGCCCGCCAGCTCCCGCTGCTCCGCGCGGTCCGCCTCGAACCGGGGCCGCCCCTCGTGCATGTGGCGCCGGGCCCGTACGAGCAATTGACGGCAGGCCGCCTCGGAGCGGCCCACCGCGGCCGCGATGTCGTCGAAGCCGAAGGCGAAGACCTCCCGCAGCACGAACACCGACCGCTCCAGCGGACTCAGCCGCTCCAGGAGGAGCAGCGACGCCATCGACACCGAGTCCGCCAGCTCGGCGGCCCGCGCCGGGTCCGCGTACGGGTCGTCCAGCAGCGGTTCGGGCAGCCACGGCCCGGCGTACTCCTCCCGCCGCACCCGCGCCGACCGCAGGACGTCGATCGCGATCCGGGTCACCGTGGTGGAGAGGAACGCCTTCACCGAATCCGGCCGGGTGGCCGAGGCGTCGTAGCGGAGCCAGGTCTCCTGGACGGCGTCCTCCGCCTCGGCGACGCTGCCCAGGATGCGGTACGCGATCGAGAACAGCAGCGCCCGCAGTTCCTCGAACTCCTCGGCCTTGCCCATGCCGCTTCCTTTCCCTCGCTGCTTCCGCTCAGTGGAACTGTCCGGGCTGGTAATCGCCCGCGGGCTGCTGCGTGATGATGTTCAGCCGGTTCACCGCGTTCATGAACGAGACCAGCATGACGAGTGCGGTCAGCTGCTCCTCGTCGTACAGCTCGGCCGCCCTCGCCCAGGTCTCGTCGTCCACCCCGGTCCCGGCGTCGGCGGTACGCGTGCCCTGCTCGGCGAGGGCGAGGGCGGCGCGCTCGGCGTCGGTGAAGACGGTCGCCTCCCGCCAGACCGCGACGAGATTGAGCCGCACCGCGCTCTCCCCGGCCGCGAGGGCGTCCTTGGTGTGCATGTCGACGCAGGCGGCGCAGCCGTTGATCTGGCTGATGCGGAGGGCGACGAGCTCCTGCGTGGCGGCGGGCAGCGGCAGGTCCTTCACCTCTCGGCCGCACGCCATGAAGTACTTGATGGCCTTGCCTGCGACCGGGTTGCTGAAGTAGTTGAGGCGAGCGTTCATCGGGTGCTCCTCGGGATCGCTGTGGTGCGTTCATTCCTGGGACGAGACAGCGCGCCGTGTTGTGACATCGCCCCGTTCGCGGTCGTGGGCGGTGCGCAGGAGATGTGAAGCACCCGGGCCCGGCCCCGGGGCCGGCCAACTCGCCTGGCACCATGCGCCCATGACCACCCAGGACATACAGACCCGGGGCGAGGCGCTGGTCGCCGCCGCTCTGGCCAAGGATGTGAAGGCCGCCCACCGGCACACGGACTTCTTCGTGTTCGGGAGACACATCGACGAGGGCATCCCCTACTGGGAGCGGGCCGTCGAGGCCGGGGACATCTGGTCGCACTACACGCTGGCCCGGTACCGGAAGGTCCGGGGCGACCGGGCGGCGGCGGACGCGCTCTACCGGGAGTGGGCGGAGTACGACGGGGGGTGCGCTTGGGGGCTCGGGGTGCTGCTGCGGGAGGACGGGAAGACCGACGAGGCCGCCGAGTGGCTGCGGAAGGGGTGGGAGAACGCGCGGCACCTCGAATGCAAGATCGAGCTGGGCAAGATCATGGCCGCCGAGGGGCGGTGCGCGGAGGCGTCCGCGTTTCTCATGAGCAAGGCCGAGCTCGGTGACATCGCCGTGTTCCGCTGGTCCCGGCTCTTCGACTCGTTCGAGGAGGTCCTCGACCGGGTCGCCGCTGCCCTGGACATCGCCGAGGCCGACGAGGACGGCGCGGCCGCCCTGGCGGCGGTCCGGGGACTCTTCGAGCTGGACAAGCACTTCGCGGACTACCCGGGGCTCGTCCCCCGCGCCGACGCGCTCTACCGCCGGGGCTCCGAGCTCAGCGCCGAGGCGGGGATGTACTACGCGATGTTCCTCACCGAGACCGGCGAGGAGGGCTGGCCCGATGCCGTCGAGCTGCTGCTGCGGGCGCGCGAGGCGGGCGTCGAGCAGGCCGCCGCGCTCCTCGGCAACAAGTGCGAGCAGCGCGGCGAGCTCGCGGAAGCCGAGCGCGCCCACCGGCTCGCCGTCGAGGCGGGCGAGGAGGCGCCCAAGTGGAACCTCGGGATGCTGTGCCTGCGGCTCGGCCGGTACGACGAGGCCGAGCACTGGTTCCGGCAGTTCGGCGAGGACGACAAGGACGCCGTGCAGCAGCTGGCCCGGATCGCCGCGTTCCGCGAGGGCGGCGCCCGTGCCGCCGACGAGCCCGACTACCGGCAGCTCCCCGCGCTGCGCGAGCGGGCCGAGGCGGGGGACGCCGAGGCCGGGTACGAGTACGCCGACATGCTCAACGACTGGGGCGGCAAGAACGCCCGCTACCTGATCCCCTGGATCGAGCCCGCCGCCCGCGCCGGGAATCCGGACGCGGCGTACGACCTGGCGCAGCTGTACGCGAAGCTGCGCCGCTTCACCGACCGCGACACGTGGCACCGGGTGGCCGCCGAGGGCGGCGACCGGCACTCCTGCCACCACATGGGCTGGCTCTCCGACCACCACCGGGACTACCAGGAGTCCGAGCGCTGGTACGTCCGCGCCGCCGGTCTCGGCTCCCGCCTGGACTCCATGATCGCGGGAAAGCTGATGGTCCAGCGCCAGGCGTACGCCGAGGCCGAGCCGTACCTCCGCCGGGCCTGGGAGGAGGGCGACGACAACGACAAGTTCCGCACGGAGACTGCTGGTTACTACGGAGTCGCCTTGCGCCACCTGGGCCGACTGGACGAGGCCATGGACCTCCTGACGCTCGCCGCCGACCGCTGGCGTGAGGACGTGCTGCCCCTCTACGACCTGGACGACCTGGACCTCCACGCCCGGATGATCCGGCCGGATGAGGAGCTGGAGGCGCTGGACGAGCAGCTGGACGCGGAGCTCGACGCGGAGCTGGCGGAGGACGACGAGGAGAAGTGATCCTCCCCCTACCTCGGCGGCAGTGGTGGCCGCCGTAGGTTCGGGGCCGTGTCGTACGTCGGCGGCGTCGCCGGAGGGTGCGCCGCCAGGAGGTCCAGGGCGGTGCGGACCGCGTCGTCCAGGACCGCGTAGCGGCCCTCCGCCCAGTCCAGCGGGGTGCGCAGCGCCTCCAGGTCCGGTTCGACGCCGTGGTTCTCGACGGACCAGCCGTACGTGTCGAACCAGGCCGCGTTCATCGGCACCGTGATCACCGTGCCGTCGCCCAGCCGGTGGCGGCCGGTCATGCCGACGACGCCGCCCCAGGTGCGCTGGCCGACGACCGGGCCCAGCTTCAGCAGGCGGAACGCGGCGGTGATCATGTCGCCGTCGGAGGAGGTCGCCTCGTCGGCCAGGGCGACGACGGGGCCCCGGGGGGCGTTGGAGGCGTAGCTCACCGGCTGGGCGTTGCGGGTCAGGTCCCAGCCCAGGATCGTACGGGTGAGCTTCTCCACGACCAGCTCGCTGATGTGGCCGCCGGCGTTGCCGCGTACGTCCACGATGAGCGCGGGGCGGGACACCTCCATGCGCAGGTCGCGGTTGAACTGGGCCCAGCCCGAACCGCCCATGTCGGGGATGTGGAGGTAGCCGCACCGCCCCCCGCTCAGCTCCCGGACCACCTCGCGCCGCTTGGCGACCCAGTCCTGATAGCGCAGGGGGCGTTCGTCGACGAGGGGCACGATCGCGATGCGGCGCGGACGGCCCCCGCCCTCCGCCGGGCGGAAGGTCAGCTCGACCGTCGTGCCGCCCGCCGCCGACAGCAGCGGATACGGCCCGGCGACCGGGTCCACCGGGCGGCCGTCCACATGGGTCAGCACCGCCCCCTCGCGGATTCCCGTACCGGCCAGCGGGGAACGCGCCTTGGAGTCCGACGAGTCGCCGGGCAGGATGCGCAGCAGGGTCCAGTCCCCGTCCCGGCACGCGAAGTTGGCGCCGAGCAGGCCGATCGCGCGCTGGTAGTGCGGCGGGCCCTCGTTGCGGCGCGCGGGCGACACGTAGGCGTGCGAGGTGCCCAGCTCGCCCAGCACCTCGCGCAGCAGGTCCGCGAACTCGTCGGGCGTGGCGACGCGTTCGACCAGGGGCCGGTACTGGTCCAGGACCCCCGGCCAGTCGATGCCGCACATGTCCGGCTCCCAGAAGTACGAGCGGATGATGCGGCCCGCCTCGTCGTACGCCCCGCGCCACTCCGCCGCCGGGTCCACCTCGTGCAGGATGCGGCGCAGGTCCAGATAGACGGTCGAGTCGTTGTCGCCGGGCTCCGTGGCGGGGACCGCGCGCAGCTCGCCGTCGTCCATCACGACCAGCCGGGACGCGTCGCCGCTGACCTCGAACCAGTCGAGGTGGCCCACGAGTTCGGTCTTCTTCGCCTTGGCGATGCTGAAGTGCTCCAGGGTCGGGCGGCCCGACATGTCCGCCGGGTTGGCGAAGGTCTCGCCGAGCGCCCCGGAGATCGGCCAGCGCAGCCACACCAGGCCGCCGCCGCTGACCGGTGCCAGCGCGGAGTACTTCGAGGCGGAGACCGGGAACGGCGTCACCCGGCTCTGCAGCCCCTCGAACTCGACGGTGACCGTGGACCCCTCGGTCATCCCCGCCTCGGCCGAGTCGACCGGGTCCAGGCCGCCCGCCGCGGGCCGCCCGTCGGGCAACAGGGCGAAGGGGGACGGGGTCGCCGAGGAGAGCGGGACCAGATAGGGGCGGCAGCCGAGCGGGAAGGACAGGTCGCCGGTGTGGACGTCGTACACCGGGTCGAAGCCGCGCCAGGACAGGAACGCCAGATAGCGGCCGTCGCCCGTGAAGACCGGGTTCTCGTCCTCGAAGCGGCCGTTGGTGACGTCCACGATCGCGGGTTCGCCCGGACCGCCGATCCGGGCCAGCTTGATCTTGCGCAGGGAGCGGCCGATGCCCGGGTGCGACCAGGTCAGCCAGGCGCCGTCCGGGGAGAACGCCAGGTCGCGGACGGGCCCGTTGACGGACCGGATCAGCTCGACCGGCTCGCCCGTGGCCGTCTCCTCGTCGGTGTCCAGGAGCAGCAGGCGGCCGTCGTGCGCGGCGATGGCGAGGCGTTCGCCGTCCGGGTCGGAGACCAGCTCCAGGACCCGGCCGATGAGGCCCGAGGCGAGGCGGCGGACCGGGCGGTCGCCGCTGGCGCGCGGCAGCGGGGCGATCTCGACGGCGTCCTCGCCCTCCGCGTCGGTGACGTAGGCGACCTGGCCCCCGCTGCCCAGCATCTCCGGCAGCCGCACCCGGACGCCCGGCGTGTCCGAGATGGTGCGGGCGGGCCCGTCGCGGTGCGTGAGCCAGTACAGGCTGCCGCGTACCGACACGGCGCTCGCCCGGCCGGTCTCGTCCACGGACACCGCGTCCACATGGCTGGACGCCGGGACCTGGTACGTACGCCGCCCCGCGCGCGGGCCGCCGAGCCGGACCTCCAGCTTCCGGGGGACCGCGTCCGGCGTCTCCAGGTCGTCCACCAGCCACAGCTCGCCCGCGCACTGGTAGACGACCCGGCGCCCGTCGCTCGCCGCGTGCCGGGCGTAGAACGCGTCGTGGTCGGTGTGGCGGCGCAGGTCGGTGCCGTCGGGGCGGCAGGAGTAGAGGTTGCCGACGCCCTCGTGGTCGGAGAGGAACGCGATCCGGCCGCCCACGAACATCGGGGTGTCGAGGTGCCCGCCGATGTCCGGGAGCAGCCGCTCGCCGTGCAGCCACAGGCGGCCCATGGCCCCGCCCCGGTAGCGCTTCCAGGCCGCCGGTTCGTGCGGCGGGGTGCCGGTGAGCAGCAGGGTGCGGCGCTCGCCCCCGGTGTCGGCGACCGCGATGTCGGAGACCGGGCCCCAGGGGAGCTTGCCGCCGGGGCTGCCGTCGGTGGGGACGCTGTAGGCCCAGGAGAAGTAGGAGAACGGCTGGTTGTGCGAGGAGACGGCGAGGATCTGCGCCGCGTCGCCCGGGTCGGGCGTCCAGCCGCAGACCCGGGTGTCGGTGGAGCCCCAGTAGGTGAGCCGGCGGGACGGTCCGCCGGCGACCGGGGCGAGGTGGATCTCCGGGTCGAGGCTGCGCCACGACGTGTACGCGATCCGGGTCCCGTCGGGCGAGAACCGGGGGTGGCCGACTCTGGTGCGGTCGACGGTGACCCGCCAGGCCCGGCCGGGGCGCTCTCCCTCGGCGGCGAGCGGGGCGACCCAGAGATCGTCCTCGGCCGCGAAGCAGAGCAGATCCTCGTGGAGGTGCGGGAAGCGGAGATACGAGACGTCGTCACTCACCCCCCAATGCTTTCCGCGCGAAGGGGGCCCGGCAACTCAGAGAGGCCCGCCTTTTGTGGTGCGAGCCACAAACGAAACCGTTTCGTTTCGCTCGACGGCCGGGGTACCGTTCTACTGTACGAAACGGTTTCGTTCGATGATCCATCGGACAGGAGGTCGGCCATGGCACGCACACGGCTCACGCCCGAGCGTGAGAGCGAGCTGTACGCCGCCGTGCTCGACCTGCTCCGTGAAGTCGGCTACGACGCCCTCACGATGGACGCCGTCGCCGCCCGTACGCATTCCAGCAAGGCCACCCTCTACCGCCAGTGGGGGAGCAAGCCCGCTCTTGTCGTCACGGCCCTGCGGCACAACAAACCCGGCAGCCTCGGTGATGTCGACACCGGATCGCTGCGCGGGGACTTCCATGCCGTGCTCAGCCGCGGTGACGACTGTCAGATGGAGAAGGACGCCGCGCTGATGCGGGGTCTGAGCCATGCCGTCCACGACAACCCCGACCTCCTGCAGGCCCTGCGCGAACTGCTGATCGAACCGGAGATGACCGGTCTCGACACGCTGCTGCGCCGGGCCGTGGACCGGGGAGAGGTGAGCCCGGACAACCCGGCGCTCAGATACGTACCGCACATGCTGGTGGGCGCCGTCGCCACCCGGCAGCTGGTCGAGGACCGCCCCGTCGACCAGGCATTCCTCCTCGACTACGTCGACTCCGTGATCCTCCCCGCTCTCGGAGCCTGACTTCACCGGTCCCCGCGCTTTCCGCACGGCCCCCTCCCCAAGCCCCACCTGACACGCCGCTCTCGTCGTCGGGCTGGTTCCTCACGCCCATTTCCACTCAACGACCTGACCGGGAGTACGCCTCCGTGGCCACATTCCTCTACAAGCTCGGACGGCTCGCCTTCCGGCGCCGCCGCTATGTCGCCCTGATCTGGGTGGCACTGCTGGCGCTCGCCGGGTTCGGCGCGTCCTCCGCAGCCACCGCGACCTCCAGTTCCTTCTCCATCCCCGGTACGGAGGCCCAGAAGGCCTTCGACCTGCTGGAACAGCGCTTCCCGGCCGCCAGTGCGGACGGCGCCACCGCGCGCATCGTCTTCAAGGCCCCCGAGCACGAGAAGATGACGGATGCGGCCAACAAGGCCGAGGTCGACAAGATCACCCGGGAGCTGAAGGAAGGCTCCGACCAGATCGCCTCCGTCACCGACCCGTACACCGGCAACGCCGTCTCCAAGAACGGCTCCACCGCGTACATCTCGGTGTCGTACAAGGTCAACTCGATGGAGCTGACCGACGCGACCCGGGACGCGCTGGAGGACGCCGGCACCCACGCCCAGAAGAGCGGGATGACCGTCGAGATCGGCGGTGACGCGCTCCAGGTGATGCCGGAGACCGGCGCCACCGAGGTCATCGGCATCGCGCTGGCCGCCGTGGTGCTCGTCATCACCTTCGGCTCGCTCATCGCGGCCGGGCTGCCGCTGCTCACCGCCCTGATCGGCGTCGGCATCGGCGTCTCCACGATCACCGCCCTGGCCAACGTGCTCGACCTGGGCAGCACCACCTCCACGCTCGCGATGATGATCGGCCTCGCCGTCGGCATCGACTACGCGCTGTTCATCGTCTCCCGCTACCGCGCCGAGCTGGCCGAGGGCCGGGAACGCGAGGAGGCGGCGGGCCGGGCGGTCGGCACGGCCGGGTCCGCGGTCGTCTTCGCCGGGCTCACCGTGGTCATCGCCCTCGTCGGCCTGGCCGTCGTCAACATCCCGATGCTCTCCAAGATGGGCTTCGCCGCGGCCGGCACGGTCGCCATCGCCGTCCTCATCGCCCTCACCCTCGTCCCGGCCATGCTGGGCTTCGTGGGCAAGCGCATCGTGGGGCGCAGGGCCCGCAAGGCCGCCGACGCGGCGGACAGGCCCGAGGCGAAGCCGAACATGGGCACCCGCTGGGCCCGGTTCGTGCTGCGCAAGCCGGTCTGGGTGCTGCTCGTCGGCGTCCTGGGCCTCGGCGCCATCGCCGTACCGGCCGCCTCGCTGGAGATGGGCCTGCCGGACGACGGCTCCCAGCCCACCAGCACCACCCAGCGCCGCGCCTACGACCTGCTCTCGGACGGCTTCGGCCCCGGCTTCAACGGTCCGCTGCTCGTCGTGGTGGACACCGAGGACAGCGCGGACGGCAAGGCCGCGGCCAAGCGGGTCGGCGACGAGATCGCCGGGATCAAGGGCGTCGTCGCCGTCACCCCGGCCACGTTCAACAAGGCCGGCGACGCGGCGATGATCACCGTCGTCCCGAAGGACCGCCCGAGCTCCGTCGAGACGGAGAACGTGGTCCACGCGATCCGCGACGCGGGCAAGGACATCAAGTCCGACACCGGCGCCGAGGTGCTGGTCACCGGCTCCACCGCGATGAACATCGACTTCTCGCAGAAGATGAACGACGCGCTGCTGCCCTACCTGGCGCTCGTGGTCGGCCTCGCCTTCCTGCTCCTGATGGTGGTCTTCCGGTCGGTGCTGGTGCCGCTGAAGGCGGCGCTCGGCTTCCTGCTCTCGGTCGTCGCGGCCCTGGGTGCGGTCGTCGCGGTCTTCCAGTGGGGCTGGCTCGGCTCGCTCTTCGGGGTCGAACAGACCGGTCCGATCATGTCGATGATGCCGATCTTCATGGTGGGCGTGGTCTTCGGCCTCGCGATGGACTACGAGGTCTTCCTCGTCACGCGGATGCGTGAGGCGTACGTCCACGGCGAGAAGCCCGGCCAGGCCATCGTCACCGGCTTCAAGCACGGGGCGCGGGTCGTCACGGCCGCCGCCGTGATCATGATCGCGGTCTTCTCCGGCTTCATCGGTTCCAGCGAGCAGATGATCAAGATGATCGGCTTCTCGCTCGCGATCGCCGTCTTCTTCGACGCGTTCATCGTGCGCATGGCGATCGTGCCCGCCGTCCTGGCGCTGCTCGGCAAGCGCGCCTGGTGGCTGCCGCGCTGGCTGGACCGCGCGCTGCCGAACGTGGACGTCGAGGGCGAGGGCCTGCGCAAGGAGCTGGACGAGCCGTCGTCCGGCGACGCCGGGCCCGAGTCCGGCGGGGAGCGCGAGCTGATCCGCGCGTGAGCCGCACGGAGTGAACTCCGGGGCCGCGTCCGAGCGGTGCGCGGCCCCGGCAGGCCCGGGTTACCTGTGGGGACGGGGGGCCGGGGCGGCGGGAGCCCCCGTGCACGGTGTGCACGGGGGCTCCCGGCATGTCAGGTGCGGGCCGCGGTCTCCGGCCGCGGCGCCTCGTGGTGCGTACGCCGCAGGAAGCGGACCAGCGGGGCGCAGTCGAACTGGACGACGTCGACACCGTCCGCGGTGTGCCGCTCCATGATCACCTGGACCCGGCCGCACGGCCATATCCGCCAGCCGTCCTCCTCGACCGGGTAGCGCAGTCCGCGTTCCAGGAGCTCGCGCTCGACGGCCCACTCCGTGCCGCCCGGGTAGGCGATGCGGATCGTCGCGGGGGAGTCCGCGCCGTCGAACCGCAGCTCGACCGGGACGACGGGCAGGTCGCGGGCGTCGGTGACGAGCCGGGCACGGGCATGGTCATGGATCACGGAGGACATGGGCCGACTCTCCATCCTGCTTCTGCAACTTTGTTATCTAATGTCCCATATTTTACGTAAAGGGCACTATGGAAGCCCTATGCAGTTGTGAGCGACGCGCTCTTGCGAACGCTTCGCAACAAGGTCCTATCATTGAGAGGTTCACGACCCCGCGCACCCGGCGCGCCCACGCGAGAACGCAGGAAGCGGAGCCTCCCCCATGCATGTACCCGACGGATTCATCAACGCACCCGTCTCCGCCGTCGCGGGCGTCGTCGCCGCCGGAGCCGTCGCCGTCAGCCTGAAGGGCGCCCGGCGCGAACTGGACGAGCGCACCGCGCCGCTGGCCGGGCTCGTCGCCGCCTTCATCTTCGCCGTGCAGATGCTGAACTTCCCCGTCGCCGCGGGCACCAGCGGCCATCTGCTCGGCGGGGCGCTCGCGGCGATCCTCGTCGGGCCGTACACCGGCGTGCTCTGCATATCCGTCGTCCTGCTGATGCAGGGCATCCTCTTCGCCGACGGCGGCCTGACCGCGCTCGGCGTCAACGTCCTCGACATGGGCGTCGTCACCACCGTCGTCGCGTACGCCCTCTTCCGCGGCCTCGTCGGCGTGCTGCCGCGCACCCGCCGCTCGATGACCGCAGCCTCCTTCGTCGCCGCGCTGGTCTCCGTACCGGCCGCCGCCGGGGCCTTCACGCTGATGTACTGGATCGGCGGGACCACCGACATCCCGATCGGCAAGGTCTTCACCGCCATGGTCGGCGTGCACGTCCTCATCGGCATCGGCGAGGCCGTGATCACCGCGCTCACCGTCGGCGCCGTCCTCGCCGTCCGCCCCGACCTGGTCCACGGCGCGAAGGGCCTCACCGCCCCGCTCAAGCTCCGCGTCGACGGCGAACTGGTCGACGCCCCGGCCCCGGTGCGCGAGCCCGCCCCCGCCGCGCACCGCCCGACCCGCGGCCTGTGGGCCACCGGCCTGGTCACCGCCCTCGTGCTCGCCGGATTCGTCTCCTTCTACGCCTCCGCCAATCCGGACGGCCTGGAGAAGGTCGCCGCCGACAAGGGCATCGACAAGGAGACCAAGGAGCACGCCACCGCGGACTCCCCGCTCGCCGACTACGGCGTCAAGGACGTCTCCAACGCCCGGCTCTCCGGCGGCCTCGCCGGGATCATCGGCGTCGGCGCCACCCTCGTCGCGGGCAGCGGCGCCTTCTACGTGGTCTCCCGCCGACGCCGTACGCAGGGCGAGGCGGACACCCGCACCGAGGAGAAGGTCTGACATGGGCGCAGGCCACGCGCACAAGCTGTACCGGCACGGGCACTCACCGGTCCACGACCTGCCGCCGCACTGCAAGCTCGCCGCCGTCTTCTGCTTCGTCGTGGTCGTCGTCTCCACCCCGCGCGAAGCCGTCTGGGCCTTCGGGCTGTACGCGCTGCTCATCGCGGGCGTCACCGCGCTCGCCCGCATTCCGGCCGGCTTCCTGCTGAAACGGCTCCTGATCGAGGTGCCGTTCGTCGCGTTCGCCCTGCTCATGCCGTTCGTCGTGCCCGGCGAGCAGACCCACGTCCTCGGCCTGTCCGTCAGCGTCCCCGGCCTCTGGGGCGCCTGGAACGTACTGGCCAAGGGCACCCTCGGAGTCGCCGCCTCCGTGCTCCTCGCCTCCACCACCGAACTGCGCGAACTGCTGCTCGGCCTCCAGCGCCTCAAGCTGCCGCCGCTGCTCGTCCAGATCGCCTCCTTCATGATCCGGTACGGCGACGTCATCACCGACGAGATGCGCCGCATGTCCATCGCCCGCCGCTCCCGCGGCTTCGAGGCGCGCGGCGTACGGCACTGGGGCGTCCTCGCCAAGTCCGCCGGGGCGCTGTTCATCCGCTCCTACGAGCGCGGCGAACGCGTCCACCTCGCGATGGTCAGCCGGGGCTACGCGGGCTCCATGCCCGTCATCGACCAGGTGACGGCCTCCCGCACCCAGTGGGCGTATGCCTCCGCCCTCCCGTTGCTCGCCCTCGCCGTGTGTCTGGTGGGATGGACCGTATGAGCCCCGACCCCGCCCCCGTACCGCCCTCCCTGGAGGTCAGCGGCCTCGCGTACGCGTATCCCGACGGCCACCAGGCGCTCTTCGGCGTCGACCTGACCGTCGGACGCGGCGAACGCGTCGCGCTCCTCGGCCCGAACGGCGCCGGCAAGACGACCCTCGTCCTCCACCTCAACGGCATCCTGGAGGCGGGCGCCGGGTCGGTGCGCGTCGCCGGAATGCCGGTCGACAAGCGGAACATGGCCGAGATCCGCCGCCGCGTCGGCATCGTCTTCCAGGACCCGGACGACCAGCTCTTCATGCCCACCGTCCGCGAGGACGTCGCCTTCGGACCCGCCGCCGGGGGACTGCGCGGCGCGGAGCTGGAGGAGCGGGTCATGGAGGCGCTGAAACAGGTCGGCATGGAGGACTACGCGGGCCGGCCGCCGCACCACCTCTCCTTCGGGCAGCGCCGCCGCGTCGCCGTCGCCACGGTCCTCGCCATGCGCCCGGAGATCCTGGTCCTGGACGAGCCCTCCTCCAACCTGGACCCGGCGTCCCGGCGCGAACTCGCCGACATCCTGCGCTCCCTGGACGTCACCGTCCTGATGGTCACGCACGACCTGCCGTACGCGCTGGAGCTGTGCCCCCGCGCGGTGATCCTCAGCGACGGGGTCATCGCCGCCGACGACCGCACCCAGGACCTCCTCTGCGACGAACCCCTGATGCGCGCCCACCGCCTGGAACTCCCCTTCGGCTTCGACCCGCGTTCCGTGACGGTGAATTCCGGGTGACCCGCCCCACCTCCCACCTGCGGTGCCGTGCACCATGGGGGGATGAGCGGGAGTGCGGCAGCAGGCGTGGACGTACGGGGTACGGCGGCGCCCGGATTCGAGGCGGTCCGGGACGCTTTCGTCCGTAATTTCGAGCAGCGCGGGGACCGGGGCGCGGCGGTCGCCGTCTACCGGCACGGGCGCAAGGTGGTCGACTTGTGGGCCGGCACCAGAGACGTGGACGGCACCGAACCCTGGGCCGTCGACACCGTCCAGGTCGTCCGTTCCGCGGGCAAGGGCATCGCCGCCGCCGTCCCGCTGCTGCTCCACCAGCGCGGCCAGATCGACCTGCACGCCCCGGTCTCCACGTACTGGCCGGAGTTCAAGGCGAACGGCAAGGAACGCGTCCTCGTCCGCCACCTCCTCGCCCACCGGGCCGGGGTCCCGGCCCTGGACCGGCCGCTGACCCCGGCGGAGGCCGCGGACGGGGCGAGCGGTGCGCACGCCGTCGCCGCCCAGGCCCCCGCCTGGGAGCCCGGCGCGGCGCACGGCTACCACGCGCAGACCTTCAGCTGGCTCATCGGCGAACTCGTGCGCCGCGTCACCGGGCGCACCGTCGGCCGCTGGGTCGCCGAGGAGATCGCCCGCCCGCTCGGCCTCGACTTCTGGTTCGGCATCCCCGAGGACGAGGCCCACCGGGTGGGCCGGATCGGGCCCGTCGAGGCACCGGCCGCCGAGAACACCGGGGCGCTGCGGATGCGCCCGAAGCGGTCGGTGGTGGACGCCTACCGCGATCCGGAGTCGCTGACCCGGCGGGCGTTCGGCGCGATCGACCCGCTGCCCGACGAGAACGACGCCGCCTACCGGGCCGCCGAACTCCCCGCGTCCAACGGCACCGCGACCGCGCGCGGCCTGGCCCGCTGCTATGCCGCGATGATCGGCCCGGTCGACGGCCAGCGGCTGTTCGCCCCGGCGACCCTGACGCTCGCCCGCACCGAGGAGTCGGCGGGCCCGGACCAGGTGCTCGTCGTCAACACCCGCTTCGGCCTGGGCTACATGCTCCACGGCCCGGCGAGCCCGCTCCTCGCGCCCGGCTCCTTCGGGCACCCCGGCCGGGGCGGCTCGCTGGGCTTCGCGGACCCGGAGTCCGGGATCGCCTTCGGATACGTGACGAACGGGCTCCAGAAGGGAGTCACGGCGGACCCCAGGGCGCAGGCGTTGGTGCGGGCGGTGCGTTCGGTGCTGTGACCGCTTCGGGCTTCGGGGGAGTTGTTGCCGACCGCCCCCGGGCCCGGGACCTGATCCGCGCGGTACGGTCGGCGCCATGACTCGCTTCGACGGATACGCCGTCCTCATCACCGGTGCGGGCCGGGGCATCGGCGCCGCCACCGCCCGCCTGCTGGCCGCGGAGGGCGCCCGCGTCCTCGTCACCGACCTGGACGGCGACCGGGCGGAGTCGGTCGCGTCGGAGATCCGGGCGGCCGGGCACACGGCCGAGGCGCTGGTCTGCGACGTGGCGGACCGGGCGGCGGTCGAGGCGGCGGTGGCGCATGCCGTGGAGACCTTCGGCGGGCTCGACGTCCTCGTCAACAACGCGTACTCCTGCAGCCTGGACAGCACGCTCTTCGAGGACGAGCCGGACGAGACCTGGCACCGCGACCTGGACGTGTCGCTGGGCGGCGCGTACCGCTGCTCGCGGGCCGCGATGCCGCACCTGGCGGCGTCCGGCCGGGGTGCGATCGTGTCCATCGGCTCCGTCAACGGCGTGCAGGACTTCGGCAACCACGCCTACAGCGCCGCGAAGGCGGGCCTGGCGAGCCTCACCCGCACCCTCGCCGGCCACGCGGGCCCGCGTGGCGTCCGCGCCAACCTCGTCGTCCCCGGCACGATCCGCACGGACGCCTGGGCGGGCCGCGAGGCGGAGCTGGACCGGGTCCGCGCGCTCTACCCGCTGGGCCGCGTCGGCGAACCGGAGGACATCGCGAAGGCGGTGGCGTTCCTCGCGTCGTCGGACGCGGAGTGGATCACGGGGACCTCGCTGTGCGTGGACGGCGGGCTGACGGCGGTGAACACGGGGTTCCGGGCGGCGGTGTCGGAGTAGTCCGGGCCGCCCGCGAACGCTCGGGGCCCTCCTGTGCAAGTACGGGGTGAGACCGCCGCCCCGGCGGTCCGGGACAGGAGACCTCATGGACCCGGACGAGGATCTGCTCACTCGTTCCGCACGTGAACCCACGGCCTTCGAGCCGCTGGTCGCCCGGCACTCGGCCGCCCTGCACGGCTATCTCGTACGCCGAGCCCCGGCAGCCGCCGACGACCTGCTCTCCGAGGTGTGGCTCCAGGCGTACGCCCACCGCGCGACGTTCGACGCCGCGCGCGGCTCCGCCCGGGGCTGGCTGTTCGGCGTGGCCCGCAACGTGCTCTCCCGGCACCGGCAGGCCGCGGCGCGTGCGGCCGGCCGCGCCGGGCAGCGGGACGCCGACGCCACGACGGCCGACCCGTGGCAGGCCGTGGACCAGCGCCTTGACGCCGCCTCGGTCGCCCCGGAACTGCGCCGCAGGCTCGCTGAACTCCCCGCCTCGGAGCGTGAGTTGCTGCTGCTCGTGGCCTGGGAGCAGCTGACCCCCGCCGAGGCGGCCGCCGCCGTCGGCATCCCCGCCGGAACAGCCCGTTCCCGCCTGCACCGAGCCCGCGCCCGGCTGCGCGACGGACTGACCGGCCCCGCCCGTACGACCCTGACGGGAGACTTCGCATGACGCACGAGAACCGCCCCACGGACCTGCTCGACTTCCCCGGCGCCGCCGCCCTGGAGCGCGCCGGGCGCACCGGACCGCTCGACCCGGCGGTCCAGGCCCGCGCGCACTCGCTGATCCTGGACGCCATCGCGACGGACGCGTCGGCGCCCGTGACCGTTTCGCGCTTCGGCCGCCGCAGGGTGTTCGCCCTAGCGGCGGCCGTCGCGGCGGTGGCGGTGGGCGCGGCGGTGCTCCCGGTCACCGACTTCGGGGGCGACGGCCCGGCGGCGAGCGCGTCGGCGTCCGAGGTGTTCACGAGCATGGCGGACCGGGTGGCGGGCGGACCGGCTTCCTCCGCCCCGTACTGGAAGACGACCATCAGGACCTGGGCCGAGGGCTACAAGGCCCACACCGACGACACCTACCTGGGCCGGGACAAGGTCGTCGTCAAGACGCAGAACGGCCGCACGATCACGAAGGACAACCCGAACGGGACGAGCTGGGCCGTCGGGAACGGCTCGGTCGCCTGGGACGACCTGGACACCCTCCCGACCCGCCCCGACGCCCTCCGCCGCACCCTCGCGGCCGGAGCGAAGGGCTCCGCCGCCGAGCAGACCGTCCGCCAGGCCGGCGAACTCCTCACCACCGCCCCGGTCTCCCCGCGCCTGCGCGCCGCGCTCTACCGGGTGCTCGCGGCCACGCCGGGCGCGGTGGTGACGGAGGGCGTCAAGGACGCGACGGGCCGCACGGGCACCCGTATCTCCTGGAAGTGGAAGGAGCAGTGGCCCGTCCACAGCGACCACAACCCGAACTGGATCGTGCAACCGTCCACCGGCCGCCTCCTGGAGCGCAACATGGAGCCCGGGAACAAGCCCGGCCACGTCTCGCAGCGCGACACGTACCTGTACGCGGGGCCGGCGAAGACCACGGGCTGAGGTGCGCCGCCGCCCGTCGGCGGACGGCGGGGCACCACGGGGCTGAGGCCGGCCGAGGGCTTCCGGTGCGGCGCGCACCGGAAGCCCGTCACCAGGGGATCTCGCCCTCGTCGCTGAAGAAGCGGCCGGTCGGTCCGCCGTCCTCCACCGTGGCCAGCCGGATCGCGGCGGTCGCACCCTGCTGCGGGGTGCGCGTCCCGCGGAAGCCGTTGAGGTCGGTCGCGGTGAAGCCGGGGCAGACGGCGTTGATCAGGATCTGCGTGCCGGCCAGTTCCTTGGCGTACTGCACGGTGACGGCGTTCAGGAAGGTCTTGGACGGCGCGTAGGCCATGGAGATCGGGCCGGTATCGGCGCCCGGGGTGGTCTGGAGCGTGAGGGAGCCCACGCTGCTGGACACGTTCACGATCCGGGGCGACGGTGCGCGGCGCAGCAGCGGGAGCAGGGCGTTGGTGACGCGGATGACACCGATCACGTTGGTCTCGACCGTCGCCCGCACCCGGTTCACGTCGACGGTGGTGGGTTCCTGGGGGTGGCCGCCGGTGATCGCCGCGTTGTTGACGAGCGCGTCGAGCCGCCCGGCCCGCTCCTCCACCAGCCGGGCCGCCGCGGTCACGCTCGCGTCGTCGGTCACGTCCAGCGGTACGCCGAAGGCGTCGGCCCCGGCCGCGCGCAGCTTGTCCACGGCGGCCGCGCGCCGCTCCTCGTCCCGCGCGCCGACGCCGACCGTCCAGCCGAGCGCGCCGAGCCCGGCGGCGATCTCGTATCCGATGCCCTTGTTGGCCCCGGTCACCAGCGCGACCTTGGGGTGGTTCACATGCTTCGTCTCAGTCATGTCTCCGATGGTTCTCTCCACCGGGGCGGGGCGTCCAAGACCGACCGGGTGGGCGGCGATACCGTCCGGGTATCGCTCCTGATGAGGCCCGCTACGCTGGCGGGGTGGAGACACGTGAACTGCGCTACTTCGTCGCGGTCGCCGAGGAGTTGCACTTCGGCCGGGCCGCCCAGCGGCTCGGGATCGCCCAGCCCCCGCTCTCGCGGGCGATCGGCGGCCTCGAACGGCGGCTGGGCGTGCTCCTCCTGGAGCGTGGCAGCCGGGGCGTCACCCTGACCGGGGCCGGGGCGGTGCTGCTGCGGGAGGCGCGGGCGGCGCTGGACGCGGTCGAGGCCGCCGAGCGCCGCACCCGCCGGGCCGCTCCCACCGCGGCCGGTCACCCCACGGTGATCCTCGCCGCGAAGGCGGGCGCCTCCGGCGAACTGCTGGCCAAGCTCCTCGACGCCTACGCCGCCGAGCCCGGCGCCGTCACCGTGGACGTCCTGCTGTGCGGGCCGGGTGAGCAGGCGGGGGTGCTCCGCGACGGCCGGGCGGACGTGGCCCTGCTGCACCGGCCCTTCGACGACCTGGCCGGCTTCGACACCGAGGACCTGCACACGGAGGGCCAGGTCGCGGTCCTCCCGGCCGGCCACCCCCTCGCCCTCCGCCCCCACCTGAGCCTCGCCGAGGTCACCGCCCTCCCCGACCTCCCCCTCCCGCGCTGGCCACGCCCCGACGGCACCTTCCCGGACGGCCCCGGCCCGAAGGTGCGCGACCACACCCAACTCACCCAGCTCATCGCCCTGGGCCGCGCCTGCGCGATCGTCCCGGAATCCATCCGCACCGGCCTCCACGAGGGCCTCGTCGCCGTCCCCGTACCCGACAGCCCCCACGTCACCACGGTCATCGCCTGGCCCCCGCACAGCCGCTCGACGGCGGTGGCGGGACTGGTGCGCGCGGCCGTGGGGGTGTGACGGAGCCCGTATCGCGGGCGCCGAACGCCCTTCGAAGCCGCCTGGTCTCGAAGCCGGGTGGGACCTTGTGCCAAGATCGCGGGATGCTGCGACTCACCGATTTCATCATCGACTGCCCGGACACGATGAAGCTGGCTTCCTTCTACTCCGAGGTGACGGGCCGCCCGGTGAAGGAGGACAGCACCGAGGACTGGGCCGGCATCCGGTTCGGCGAGATCGAGCTGGCGTTCATCCGGGTGGACGACTACCGCGCTCCGCAGTGGCCCGACACAGAGCACCCCAAGCAGTTCCACCTCGACTTCGAAGTGGACGACATGGAGTCCGAGCAGCGCCGCGTCCTCGACCTCGGCGCGACGCTGAGGCAGGACTTCATCGGCCCCAACGGCTACGGCTGGCGGATCTACACCGACCCGGTCGGCCACCCCTTCTGCCTGTGCCGCAACAAGGGCGTCGTCTGGACCGACGAGGGGCCGGTCTGGCCGGAGCGCGGCTAGCCCTTCGGCTCGTAGCGCTTGAGGCCCCTCGCGGCCCCGCCCTCATGCAGGTCTCAGGGGGCCGGGCGCGGCGTGCCATCCCTCCCAGGACGGGCCCACACGGCAGTGGGCGGCTCCTCGCTGTCCGGCTGTGGCGTCGACGGCCTTCTGAACCGGTGCCATGCCTCGCGTACTCGGGCGCCCGAATCGATCACATACGGATAGGTCAACCCAACGCCGCCTCGCCTCGCCTCGGGCAAGTTGAGGTGAGGCCGGTGTGTCGGCCGGACTACTTCACAGGGTGCACACGCTCCAGCGGTACGTCCCACTCGATGCCACCGCCGACGGGGCGCATGAACGCCTGACGCCTGACGCCGCTGTTGGTCTCCTTGGTGCGTTCTTCGATCACCCCGACCAAGTGACCGGTGCGCTCCGAGATCGTGTCGATGACCAGGGTGCCCGGAGGGTACGGCAGCTTCCCATGCCTCAGCGTCGTCGGCTGCTTGTCGGTCATCACTGGCGGCCCCCTCGCTGAAGTGCTTCGGCCAGGCGGGCGGCTACATCTGCACGCACGCGTCCCAGCTCGACGAGCCGTAGCGCGGGGGACACGCTGTCGACACCGAGCGAGGGAAGAACGAGTCCGGCGTCGGCCAGCGCTCCCCGCAGAGACTCCATCGCCGCCAAAGCGTCGATGTCCTGCTGTTCCTTGGTTGTTATGAACGAGACGCCAGGAGAGGGCAGTTGCCCGGCGGTATGCTGCTTTCTCAGATTTGCTCGACCGTTCACGAAGATTGCCGGTGTTTTCTCACGCGATCTGTCCGACCTCGTAGAGCCGGGCAGAGGCTCCAGCCATGCTGTTGGATCACGACCCCGAAGGGAGAGTGTCCATGGCTCGTCAGTTGCGCTTCACCGGCACAGACAGCAAGGTCGACGGTTGCCCCGCCCTGCACACGGACGAAGGCACGGGCGAGATCGTCGTGCAGGGCCCGCCGCTCACCTAACCGGAAGACCTGGCGCAGCTCCGGCACTTCGGGCCGAACGATGCTGCGGTGGTCGTGCCGCGCGAACTGCTCGTGAACTGGGGACCGAGGGAGAGGGAGCGGGTGCCGGACCTCGTGGACAGGGCAACCTTCCGCCGCCTCTTCGAGACCTTCGAGCACACGGCTTGGCGACTGGAGACGCGGCGCGGTTACGCGTCCGACCGTGAGGACCCCGACTTTCAGGAGTTCTTGGCCACCGGGTCCGCGCCCTGCGACCTCAGCGAGCCCTGGTTCGTCAACATCAAGGCCCAGACCGCGGCAGGCAAGACGGTCGGCCGGGTGCGCGTTGCCGACCGCCCCATGACCACCGAGCAGCGGTTCCTGCTCGACTACGCGCGACACAACGCGGCGGTCGGCGAGGGCATCCGCTACCTGTGGCGCGAGGACGCGGCCGACCTGCCCGCCGAGGACTTCTGGATCTTCGACTCACGCATCGTTGCCCTGTTGCACTTCGACGAGGCCGACAACATCACGGACATCGAGCTGATCACCGAACCGGCTGAGGTGGTGCGGTATGCCATCGCCCGCGACGCGGCCATGCACCACGCGGTGCCGTTCGACCAGTTCGCCGCGACCGAGTAGAGCGCGGGGCCGGTGAGCACCGACTATCAGCAGGCACGGGAAGCACTGGGGGCGCGGCTCCGCGAACTCCGGTTCTCCTGTCCTGGCGGTCGGCTCACCGGCCAACAGCTCGCCCAGCGGCTCGGCTGGCAGGGCTCCAAGGTCAGCAAGCTGGAGAACGGCAAGCAGACAGCCACCCCGGACGATCTCAGGGCCTGGGCCGACGCGACCGAGCAGCCGGGCACGTACCCCGAGCTTGCCGCCCGGCTGGCGGGGTTCGAGTCCCACATCCGGTCGTGGCGCAGGGCACTCGCGAACGGCTTCAAGCCGCTGCACGAGGGCCTGAGTGCGGAGATCGACCGCAGCTCTCAGGCGTGGATCTGGGAGGAGTCGGTGGTACCCGGTCTGTTGCAGACCTCCGAGTACGCTCGCCACGTCGTCCAGCGGTACGCCAATCTGCTGGGCTGGGCGAGCGACATCGAGGCCGCCGTACGCTCCCGGGCGCAGCGGCAGGAGTGGCTGTACCGGCCTGGCCACAAGCTGTACGTCCTTATGTGGGAAGCCGCGTTGCGGTCGCTGATCTGCCCACCTTCCGTGCTGGCCGCGCAGCTCGACCGTCTCACCGGAATGATCGGCATGGACACGGTGAAGCTCGGCGTCATCCCGTTCACTGCCTCCGTGAAGATCGTGCCCGCCAACGGGTTCTGGGTACTTGACGACCGCCTGGTGGCCGCGGAGGACTGGCACGCCGAGATGTGGTTGGACGACGCCGACAACGTCACCTTGTACTCGAAGGTCTGGCGTCTCCTCCAGGAGTCGGCTGTGTACGGGGCCGAGGCCCACAACGTCATCAACGCGGCCAGACGTGCGCTGAACCCGCGTTGACGGGTCGCCTGCGCCCGAAGGCCGGGGACGGTCTCTCCGTGCCGGCGGGCACGGCCGGCCAGGAGCCGGAGGCCCCACCCGGCACCGCCACCTCCTGGAAGAGTGAAGCCCCATGGCGACCACCCGCATCGGCCTCGACCAGATGCCGCCCGCCGCTCGTACCGCCGTCGAGGAACACACCGGCCCCCTCCGCACGGTCGAAGAAGCGACCGACGGCTTCAACAGCGAGATCGCGGCCCGCGTCACCTCCGCCACGGGCACCTGGCACATCAAGGGCCTGCGCAGCGACCACCCCCGCGCCTGGACCCAGCGCCGGGAAGCGGCCATCGCCCCCTTTCTCACCGGCCTGGCCCCAGCCCTCCGCTGGCACGTCGAGTCGGAGGGCTGGGACCTCCTCGGCTTCGAAGCGCTCACAGGCCACCACGCCGACTACGCCCCTGGCTCCCCAGATCTCCCCGAGGCCGTTTCTCTGCTGCGCCGCCTCGGCGAAGCCCCGTGTCCAGGCATCGAACTCCGCCAGGCCGAACAGCGCTTGGAGCGCTACGCAGCCCAACCGGACGACCTCCGCTTCTTCGCCGGACCCCACCTGCTCCACACCGACCTGAACAACACCAACGTCCTCGTGGACGACGACGCCCCGGCGGGTGATCGGGCCCGGCTGGTCGACTGGGCCTGGGTAACCCGGGGAGCGGTCTGGCTCGACACCGGCTACTGGGTCATCTGGCTCATCGCCTCCGGCCACACCCCCGCCTCCGCCGAGCGCTGGGCCGCCGAGATCCCCTCCTGGCACCTCGCGCCCGCCGAAGGCATCACCGCCTTCGCCGCCGCCGGTGCCAAGCTCTGGTCCGGGATCGCCACCGCCGACCCCAGCCCGTGGACCCGGCGCCTCGCGGCGGCTGCCGCTGCCTGGCACGCCCTCCGTCCGGGCCGGTGACAGCGTGGTGCACATACGCTGGTGACCATGACCTCAGTGGAGGAGGAGCGCCCGCGCGCGCTGCTCGCGGGTGCTTCGCGGCGGTGGGTGCGGGCGCTGCCGTGGGCCGTGGCGTTCGTGCTGTGCGTCGCCCTGCTGCCCACCACCATCCGGGTCCTCACCGCCGACTACGGCCTGAACGGGGGCGTCGCCGCCGTGCTGGCCGTCGCCCAGGCGGCACCGCTCCTACTGGCCGTCGTACGGCCGCTGCGGGCCTGGTACGTGGTGTTCGCCGCAGACGTGGCGGGGGCGCTCGCCCTGCTCGCCGTCGACTTCGAGGACCGGTTGCTCTGGCCGTTCCCGCCCATGCAGATCGTCGGGTACGTCGGGCTCTGCCTCGCCCTGGGCCTGCGCGAGCGGCGCCGGACGCTGATTCGGGTGTGGCTGGTCACGGCGGGGGCGAACGTGGCCCTGGGGTTCGCCGCGCCCCACGGCTTCGGTGCGCGGGACCTGCTGTTCACCATCCTCGGCGGCATCGCGCTCCTGCTGGGCGGCGCGCTCCGTGAGCGGTCCGACGCGCAGCGCAGGCTGGCCGAGCAGGAGACCATCAGCGAGGCCGAGCGCGGGCGGCGAACGCTGCTGGAGGAGCGCGCCCGGATCGCCCGTGAACTGCACGACGTGGTGGCCCACCACATGTCCGTCATCACGGTGCAGGCCGACACGGCGGAGTACCGCCACGACGGGCTTCCGCCGCAGTTGCGGGAAGAGTTCACGTCCATCGCGGCCACCGCGCGCCAGTCGCTCGGCGAGATGCGCAGGCTCCTCGGCGTGCTGCGCAACGAGGACGCGCGCGGTGAGCTCGTGCCCCAGCCGGGCCTCGCGCAGATCGGGCCCCTGGTGGAGGCGACGGAGCGGGCGAGCGGGCGGGTGGACTTCACCCCCTGCGACGCCGAGGTGCCCGAAGCGGTGGGCCTGTCCGCCTACCGGATCGTCCAGGAGGCCCTGGCGAACGTCGTACGGCACGCGCCGGGCGCGCACACGCGGGTGTCGCTGTCCGTGTCGGACCCGACCGCGTCCGCGTCGGACCCCACCGCGTCCGCGTCGAACCCCACCGCGCCCGCCGTCCCGCAGCTCACCGTCCTCGTCGTCAACGGCCCGCCGCCGGAGGCGTCCGGAGGGCCGCTCGAAGCGAGCGGCACCGGGCACGGGCTCGTCGGCATGCGCGAGCGGGTCAGGATCATCGGTGGCACCCTCGACGCGGGGCCGCTCCCGGACGGCGGCTTCCGGGTCGCCGCCCTCCTCCCACTCACCGGAACGGACCTCACGTGACGACACGCGTCCTCATCGTCGACGACCAGGCCATGGTGCGGGCGGGCTTCGCCGCGCTGCTGGCCGCCCAGAGCGACATCGACGTGGTGGGCGAGGCCCCCGACGGCGAGCGGGGAGTCGAGCTGAGCCGGCAGACCCGCCCCGACGTCGTGCTGATGGATGTCCGGATGCCCGGGATGAACGGCCTGGCGGCCACACGCGAGCTCCTGCACCCGCCGTCGGGCGTGACCCACCGGCCGCGCGTCCTGATGCTCACCACCTTCGACGTCGACGACTACGTCTACGAGGCGCTCCGGGCGGGCGCGAGCGGCTTCCTCCTCAAGGACGCCGCGCCGGCCGACCTCATCGCGGCGGTCCGCGTCGTGGCGTCGGGCGACGCGCTCCTCGCTCCCTCCGTGACCCGCCGCCTCATCGCGGACTTCGCCCAGCAGCGCCCGGCCGCCCGGGGCAAGCCCGCGCAGCGCCTGGGCGGCCTCACGGAGCGCGAGACCGAAGTCCTCTCGCTGGTGGCCCGCGGCCTCTCGAACGCGGAGATCGCGCAGACCCTGGTGCTGGCCGAGCAGACCGTGAAGACCCACGTCAGCCGCGTCCTCACCAAGCTCGACCTGCGCGACCGCGCCCAGGCGGTGGTCTTCGCCTACGAGTCGGGGCTGGTGACCCCGGGCGAGTAGGCGGTCCCCGCACGCTCGCTCTCCGCCACCCCCTACGGCCGTAGCATCGCCATCTTGGCTCCCGGGTATGACGCCCCGCGCACAGCCTTCCGCGCACTCTTCACCCGTAGGACAAACGGACGTGTGAGGGAGACCGGAAGATGAGGCTACGCAGGAGCAAGCGGGGGAAGGCGGAGGCCCGGCCCGAGGCGGGCAACGGGCCCGGGGGCCCGGCCGCCACGCCCGGCCTCGCGGTCGAACTGCGCGACGTCCGGCGGCACTACGGACGCGGTGCGGGCACGGTGCACGCCCTCGCGGGTATCGACCTGGCCCTGCCCAGCGGCACGTTCACCGCGGTCATGGGCCCGTCCGGGTCCGGCAAGTCCACGTTCCTCCAGTGCGCCGCCGGGCTCGACCGGCCATCGGCGGGCTCGGTGCGCGTCGGCGGCACGGAGATCACCGGCATGGGCGAGAACGAGCTCACCGAGCTGCGCCGCAGCCGCCTCGGCTTCGTCTTCCAGGCGTTCAACCTGCTGCCGTCGCTGACCGTGGAGCAGAACGTGCTGCTGCCGATGCGCCTGGCCGGGCAGCACCAGGACCGGCACCGGGCGCAGGCGGTGCTCGCCCGGGTCGGACTCGCGGACAAGGCACGGCGCCGCCCCGCGGAGCTCTCCGGCGGCCAGCAGCAGCGCGTGGCCGTGGCCCGCGCCCTGGTCACCGGCCCCGACGTGATCTTCGCGGACGAACCCACCGGCGCGCTCGACACCGGCACCGCCGCCGAGGTCCTCGGCCTCCTGCGCCACGCGGTGGACTCGCTCGGTGCCACCGTCGTCATGGTCACCCACGACCCCGTGGCGGCCGCCTGGGCCGACCGGGTGCTGTTCCTCGCGGACGGCGCCTTCGCCGACCACGTCGAGCGCGGTTCGGCCGAGCAGATCGCCGCCAGGATGGCGGCCCTCACCGCCCGGTCCCGCGCCGGGGCGACGGCCGGGGTGGCGGCATGAGGCGCCCCAACGGACTCGCACGGGAGGCCATCCGCTTCAAGCCCGCGTCCTTCGCGGGCACGTTCCTCGCGCTGCTGATGTCGGCGCTGATCGTCGCGGCCTGCGGAATCCTGCTGGAGACCAGCCTGCGCGCATCCGTGCCGCCGGAGCGGTACGCCGCCGCGCCGGTCGTCGTCGCGGCCGACCAGAACGAGTACGTCGTCACCGGCAGCGGCGAGGACCTGGAGAAGGAGGCGACGCCGCTGCCGGACACCGCCCGGATGGACGCCGGGCTGGCGGCGAAGGCCGCCCGGGCGCCGGGCGCGGCCACCGCCGTCCCGGACTTCACCTTCCCGGTGCACGCGCGGGGCGGGGCGCTCACCGCGCACGGATGGGGCTCGCACAGCTTCACCGGTGCCTCGCTGACCGCCGGCTCCGCGCCCGGCGAGGGCGAGGTCGTGCTCGACGCGGGTGCGGCCCGCGCAGCCCGGGCCGCCGTGGGCGACACCGTCGCGCTGGAGACCGCCGCCGGGCAGCGGGACTTCCGCGTGGCCGGTCTCGCCGAGGCGGGTCCCGCCGAGGCCGCCCGGGACTCCGGCGGCGCGGGCGGCACGACCTGGTTCGCCGACGCCCAGGCCGCCGTCCTCGCCGGGCACCCCGGCAAGGCCGACGCCGTCGTGGTGCTGGCGGAGAAGGGCACCGGCGCCGACACCCTCGGCGACGCCGTCCGCCACGCCCTGGCCGGCTCCGGTGTCCAGGTCCACACCGGCGACGACCGCGGGGCCGTCGAGGAACCGGGCCTCGCGTCCGCGAAGCTGACGCTCTTCGGGATCGGCGGGTCCTTCGGCGGCATCGCCGCCATCGTCGCCGTCTTCACCGCGGCCGGGACCGTGGCGCTCTCGGTCGGTCAGCGCGCCCGCTCCTTCGCCCTGCTGCGCGCCATCGGCGCCACCCCGCGACAGGTGCGCCGTGCGGTCGCCTCCGAAGCGCTGCTCGTCGCCCCGCTCGCCGGGATCGCCGGCTGCCTGCCCGGCATCGGGCTCGCGCACTGGTGGTTCGGGCAGCTTCAGGACCGCGGGGCCGTCCCGCGCGCCGTGGACCTGCACGTCTCCGTGCTCCCGCTGCTCGCCGCCGTCGTCCTGGGCCTGCTCACCGCGCTCGGCGCGGGCTGGATCGCCGGGCGCCGGCCGGCCAGGATCGCGCCGGGGCAGGCGCTGTCGGAGGCGTCGGTGGAGCGGCTGCGGCCCGGCCCGGTCCGCACCCTCCTCGGCGTCGCGGCCCTCGTCGGAGGCGCGATCCTCACGGGCGTGGCCGCCCGCTCCGCGGGGGACGACGCGGCCGGTGCCGCGCTCGGCGTCGTCATGCTCTTCATGCTCGCCGTCGGGCTGCTCGGCCCGCTGGTGGCGCGGCTGTGCGCGGGGCTGTTCGGCCTGCCCCTGCGCGGCGCGGGCCCGACGGCCGGACTCGCGGCGGCCAACTCCCGGGCCAACGCCCGCCGCCTCGCCTCCGCGATCACCCCGATCGTGCTCGCCGTGGCGTTCTCCTCGACCCTCGTGTTCATGCACACGAGCGAGAACCACGCCGCGGACAAGCAGCTGCGCGCGGGCATCACCGCGGACCACGTGGTGACGGACCCGGACGGGCTTCCGGTGGACGCGGTGGCCCGCGCGGCCCGCGCGCCGGGCGTGGAGACGTCCGTCGGGTTGCTGAACACCCAGGTGCTGGTGCCGACCGGCTCGGGCGAGTTCAAGTCGTTGCAGGGTGCGGCCACCCAGGGCGTCACCGGTTCCGGCGCCGCCCTCGCGAAGGTGCAGGACCTGGACGTACGCGAGGGCAGCCTCGACCGGCTCGGGGCGGGCCGCATCGCCATCGACCGGACCCTGGCGGACTCGGCGGACGCCCGCGTCGGCGACCGGCTTCCCCTCTACCTCCCGGACGGGACCGAGGCCGCGCCCGAGATCGTCGCGGTCTACGGCCGCGGCCTCGGCCTGGCCACGGTGACCATGGACCGGGCGTCCCTGACCGGGCACGTCACCTCGGGCTTCGACAGCACGCTGCTGGTACGGGGCGGCTCGGCGAAGGCGCTCACCACCCTGGGCCGGGTCACCGACGCCTCCGGCTACGCCACCGAGCGGAACGCGGAGGCCGAGCTGGGCGCCTGGATGAACACCACCATGGCCGCGGTTCTCGGCGGCTTCGCGGCCGTCGCCGCGGTCAACACCCTGGTGATGACGGTGCGGGACCGCCGTCCGGAACTGGGCGCGCTGCGCCTCGTCGGCGCCACCAGGCGGCAGGTGATGACGATGCTGCGCTGGGAGGCCCTGCTGGTCGCGGGGGCGGGCCTGGTCCTCGGCTCGGCGATCGCCGCGGCCACGCTGATCCCGATGATGAACGGGGTGACCGGCGACGCGCCGTACGTGCCCCCGTTGATGTACGGGGGCCTCGCGGCGGCCGTCGGCGGCCTGGCCCTGCTCGCGGTCACGCTGCCGGCCAGGACGGGGCTGCGCCCCCGGGCGTAATGCAGCGAGGCGGGGAGTCCGGTCGGGACCGGACTCCCCGCCTCCTCGTGTCTGCCGGGCCTCATGCCCCCCGGGGGCAGTCCCGGGGGGCGGCCGCGGCGTTGCCGTCCCCTCAAACGGAACGCCGACGTGGTGGTGTGCCCGCGGAGGTCAGCTGTAGACGCCGAACTCGTAGAGCGAGTACCCCCAGCCCGTTCCCCGAACGGTGCCGTTGACGCGTACGTAGCGGCCCGTGCCGCTGACGTCGAGGTCGTCGATGTCGCCGTTGCCGTCGGTCACGGTCTTGATCGTCGTCCAGTTCTGGCCGTCCTCCGACGTCTGGATCTCGTAGCCCTTGGCGTACGCCGGGTCCCAGGCCAGCTGCACGTGCTTGATGGCCGTGGAGGCGCCCAGGTCGACCTGGAGCCACTGCGGGTCGCTCCAGTCACTGGCCCAGCGGGTGTCGAACTTGCCGTCCACCGCGTTGTCCGCACCGCACGGGCAGCCGCCGGTGGGGTCCGTCTGGAAGGAGGAGGCCGTGGCGGGCTTGCCCCGGGAGACGTTGGTGCCGTCCACCTGCGGCGGGACCACCTTGAGGGACGTGGTCTCGATGCCCACATTGCCGTGGCCGTCCCTGGCCTTCACGTAGACCTTGTAGACGCCGGTCTTGCTGGGCGCCTTCGCGGTCAGCGTGCCGTCGCCGTTGTCCTTCGTCTCGGCGGGGACCAGCGCCTTGTTCTGGTCGATGTAGTTGCTGCTGAACAGGACCTGGTACGTGATCGCGTCGCCGTCCGGGTCCGTGGTGTGCGTGCTGACGCGCACGTCGGAGCCGGTGGGGACGCCCTCGGTGGCGTTGTCCACGGTCATGCCGGAGATCACCGGCGGGGTGTTGTCACCGGAGGTGTCCGCGCCGTAGGCCTTCTTCACCGCGTAGTACGAGAGCCGCTTCTCGCCGCCCGGCAACAGGTTGAACCACACACCGCCGAAGTCGTCCTCGGTGCCGTAGTGGAACATCGTGGCGCCCAGGGCCACCCTCGTGTGCCCGGTGACGCAGCCCCACGCCTTGGTGTAACCCTCGGCCTTCGCCGCGTCGGTGGGCTCCTCCGGTACGCCGTTGGCGTCGTCCTCCACCTCCCACTCGCCGGCCGGTCCGGTCTCCGTGACGATGTACGGCTTGTCGTAACCGCCCTGCTCCCAGTCCGACTTGACGTTGCAGACCGCGTCGTAGGCGTTGACCGCGTACAGGTCCAGGTCCGGGGCGTTCTTCTTGTAGTACGGCCAGGCGCCGGTCCACGCGTCCGTGGAGGTGACCGGGTGATCGGGGTCGACCTCGTGGATCTTCTTCGCGATGTCGTTGACGAAGGTGGTGTACGCGTTGCGCTGGGCCTCCAGCTCGTCGCCGCCGTAGCAGTTCTGCAGGCCGAGGGTGGACTCGTTGCCCACGTTCCACATCAGCACGCCGGGGTTGTCCTTGTAGGTGTCGACCCACTTCGGGAACTCGGCGAGCATGTCGTTCTTGTACTGCGTGTCCGTCAGGTAGTTGACGCAGCCGCCGCTGCCGGGGCCGCCGCCGGGCTGGAGCCAGAAGCCGGCGATCACCTTGACGCCGTTGGCCGCCGCCGTGTCGAAGAGCGGCTTGCTGGTGGCGTCCGTGCCCCAGGTGCGGATCGTGTTGACGCCCATCGACGCCAGGTCCGGCAGATACTTCTCCGCGTCCGCGACCGAGGGGCCCCAGGTGAGGCCCTTGACCGTATACGGCGAACCGTCCACGGTCAGCTGCCAGTCGCCCTGCGAACCGGTGACCTTCACGACGTTCCCGGCCGCCTGGGCCGCGGGCGCCTGGAGGGCGAGCAGGCCGCCACCGAGCAGGGCGGCCGCCGCGACGGGCGCGAGCAGGCGACGGGTCGTGCGGGTGGGGGGATGGTGCATGTGTCTCTCTCCTTGCGTGTGGGGGGAGTCGGGGGGACGAGGAGGGGTCCTTGCGCGCATGGTCCGGGGCCTCCGCGATCTTGGAGAGCGCTCTCCGGCGTGGGCCGAAAAAAGGCCCCGGACCTGTGGGGGTGCGCGCGCCGCCGGTTACGGCAGCTCGTAGTTCCCGTCGAGCACCGCGCCCTTCTCGGGGTGGTTCTCGTCGTAGCCGTGCGGGTCGCACTGGAGGCCGCCCTTGATGCAGTGGGTGACCATCGCGTCCAGCGTGGCGGTGTCCCAGCCGTTCATGAAGTCGTAGTGGAACGAGAAGCCCGCCCCGCTCGCGAGCCTCACCTGCGACATGTCGCCGTTGACCGGCCACGCCATCTTGAACTCGATCATCGGCAGCGCGACCGGGTGGTCCGCCGGGCAGGAGTTGTAGTTCGCGCCGCCCGCGACCGGGTACGCCATGTGGCTCTTGTGGTCCGGCGTGTCCAGGTGGATGCCGTCCCAGCAACTCGGCGCCTGGAGCCGCAGGTTGAGCTGGACGTCCCGGCGGTCGGGGCAGCTGGCCGGGAAGTCGTAGTTCTTGAAGGAGTCACCGCACTCCCAGCCCTCGACGGTGCCCTTCAGGTTCTTGAACTCCTCCTCGCTCTGCATCGGGCTGCCGACCACGTAGCGCAGGCCCTTGGGGAAGGGGCGCACGCTGCGGTAGTCGGTGACCCCCGACTTGTAGTAGATGGTCTGGACGCCGTCCGGGAGGACCTTGGTGTCCCCGTTGAAGAGGCTCGGCATCCAGTAGCCCGACTTGTCGCCGGGCGCCAGGCACGTGGTGTCGCCGGACTCCAGCGAGGCGGCGGTGGTGTACGCGTCCGTCGTGGTGTTGCCCATGAACGTGTGGTCGTGGGACTTTCCGGGCTGGCCCGGGTAGACGATCGGGTCGTCCGGCGCGGTGTGCGTGGGGGCGCACTTGGCCTGGAACTCGTGAAAGTACGCCTGCGGCGGCACCTCCGTCGAGGGGGTGACCCCGGTCACCGGCGGGTCGGCCATGATGTAGCCGTCCCCGTCCGGGTCGTCGCCGGACGCCTGGGTGGACGCCGGCATGCCGGGCATCCCCGGCATGGAGTAGGCCGCGTGCTCGGTGTGCGCGGCGGCGCTCGTCTCGGGAGCCGCGTTCGCCGTCGCCGCGATCCCGGCGATCCCGGCCGTGGTCAGGCTCAGCGAGGTGAACAAGAGCAGTCCGGTGAGGGTTCTGGACCTCCGTGGCATGGAGGGACCTCCTGCGCGTCGTGGGGGAGTGCGGGGTGGGGGAGGGCGCCCGGCCGGGGGGAACGGAAGCACTGCGGTCGGTCTTGGAGAGCGCTCTCCCGCTGTGGAGTGTTCCGTCCCTGACAAGAGCGTGTCAATACTTCGTGTCGCGGCTTCATGCGTCCTCCCCGTCCGTTACGGGGATGCCCAGCGCCTCCAGGAACGCCGTGGCGGCCGGCGTCCGGCCCGACCGGCTCCAGGTGGCGTGCTGGACGCGGAGCGGCGCGTCGGAGACCTCGATCGCGACGATGCCGGTCAGCTGCGCGGCGTACGCCGGTGGCAGCATCGCCACCGCGAGGCCGGGGGCGACGAGGCTCGCGATGTAGTCCGCGGTGGTGACCTCGAAGGCGACGTCGCGGGTGAGTCCGGCGGCGGCGAACGCCTGGTCGGTCTGGGCGCGTCCGGCCGTGCCCGCCGGGAAGTCCGCGAAGACCTCCGAGGAGAGGCGGCGCAGGTCCACGGCGGGCGCCCCGGCCAGCGGATGGTCCGGGGCGACCACGGCGACGAGCCGGTCGCGGGCCAGTTCGTGGCGGCCGACGCCCCGGGGCACGGCGGTCGCGGGCAGCCCGAGGAAGGCCACGTCGAGGGTGCCCTCGCGGACCTGCTCGGCCAGTTCGTCGCTGGCGCCCACCCGGAGGCTGACCCGCACCTGGGGATGGCGGCGGCGGAAGGCGCCCAGGGCGGCCGGGATGTCGACGGCGGTGACGGTCGGGATCAGGCCCACCGCGAGCCGGCCGCGCACTTCGCCGACCGCCGCCGCGACCTCGGCGGCGGCGCGCTCGGCGGCCTCCAGGCACTGGCGGGCGGCCGGGAGGAACGCCTCGCCGGCCGGGGTGAGCCGCACCCGGCGGGTGGTGCGCTCGAAGAGCCGACCGCCCAACTCCCTTTCCAGGCGGGCGATCTGGTGGCTCAGTGCCGACTGCACGACGAGGCACCGCCCGGCGGCCCGAGTGAAGCTGCCGGTTTCGGCCACGGCGATCACGTAACGCATCTGCTGGAGCTCCATGGCTGCATCGTCCATCCATCGCGAACCGAGATCAATGCGGTGACAGACATGTGTTGGACTCATCAATGGACCCGGGCCGAGACTTCGAGACATGACAAGCCGACCCACGCGGGGGGCTGCCGGGGCGCTGCCCCGTACCGCCCTGACCGCGCTCGCCCCGGCGGTGTGGGGCACGACCTACATCGTCACCACGGAGTTCCTGCCGGCCGGACACCCGCTGTTCGCCGGCCTCCTGCGCGCCCTGCCCGCCGGACTTATCGCCCTCGCCCTCACCCGCACGCTGCCGCGCGGCGCCTGGTGGGCGAAGGCGGCGGTGCTCGGGGTGCTCAACATCGGGCTCTTCCTGCCGCTCCTGTTCATCGCGGCGGAACGGCTGCCGGGCGGCGTCGCCGCCACACTGGGCGCCGCGCAGCCGCTCGTCGTCGCCGTCCTCGCGGTGGCCGTCCTGCGCCAACCCCTGGCCGCCCGGCCCCTGTGGTGGGGCGCTACGGGGGTGCTGGGCGTCGGCCTGGTGGTGATCGGGCCCGGGGCGGAGCTGGACGCGGCCGGGCTGGCCGCGGGCCTCGCCGGGGCGGCCACGATGGGGCTCGGCGTGACGCTCACCAAGCGGTGGGGGCGGCCCGAGGGTGTCGGCCCGCTCGCCTTCACCGGCTGGCAGCTCACCGCCGGGGGCCTCTTCCTGGCGCCGGTGACCTTCCTCGCCGAGGGCGCCCCGCCCGCGATCGACGGCCGCGCCGCGCTCGGCTACCTCTGGCTGGGCCTGGTCGGCGGGCTGCTGACGTACGCCCTGTGGTTCCGGGGGATCGGCGCCCTGCCGGTGACCTCGGTCGCCGTCCTCGGCCTGCTCTCGCCGCTCGTCGCGGCAGGTCTCGGCGCGCTCGTCCTCGGCCAGACACTCGGCCCGGTCCAGCTGACGGGCTTCGCGCTGGCCCTCGCCTCGATCGTCGGGGGCCAGCTCCCGGGGCGCGCCCCTGTCGTCCTCCCCACTCCCGTACCGGAAAGGACCCCTCGATGAGGATCGCCGTTCTCGGAGCCGCAGGCATGGCCGGCTCCCGCGTCGTCACCGAAGCCGCGCACCGGGGCCACGCACTCCTCGCGGTGTACCGCTCCACCCGCCCGGACACCCTGCCGCCCGGCGTCACCCCGGTGGCGGGCGACGCGGACGACACCGACGCGATGACCGCCCTGTTCGAGAGGGCCGACGCGGTGGTGGCCGCGACCCGCCCGCCCGTCGGGCGCGAGCACACCATCGCGGCGACGACGACGGCGCTGCTCGACGCGGCGGCGAAGACCGGGACGCGCCTCCTGGTGATCGGCGGCGCGGGCCCGCTGGAGGTCCCCGGGCGCCCCGGGCGACTGGTGCTGGACGACCCCGCGTACGTACCGCCGCAGTGGCGCACGGTCGCCTCAGCCAGCTCCGCCCAGCTCGCCGCCTGCCGGGCGCACGAGGCCGACTGGACCTACCTCAGCCCACCCGCCGTCCTGGAGCCGGGCCCCCGCACGGGCGCGTACCGCCGGGGCACGACCACCCTGCTCACCGCCGGGGACGGCACCTCCCGCATCGCGGCGGAGGACCTGGCGGTGGCGGTCCTGGACGAGCTGGAACGCCCTTGTGGGGAGCGGCACTTCACGGTGGGCTACTGAGGGCGCAGTGCGGCGGCGATCATGTCGTGAACGAGGAATTCGCCGGGTGCGCGGTTCTCCTTGAGCCGGTCCAGCTCCTCGGGCCCGAACCAGTCGAACGCGCTGTTCTTGGACCACTCCAACGCGGGGTGGTCCAGGTCGCCGTCGACCTCCACGAGGTAGTCCGCCTCGTGGCGCAGCCCGCCGCCGTCGTCGCCGGTCCAGGTGGTGACCCCGAGCAGCGCCCGGACCCGGCGCAGGCGCCACCCCGTCTCCTCGCCCAGCTCCCGGGCGAGCGCGGTCAACAGCGTCTCGCCGGGCTCGACATGGCCGCCCACGATGTCCCAGCATCCGGGGAACAGCCGCCGGTCGGGGCCGCGCTTCTGCGCGAAGGCGCGGCCCTGTCCGTCGAGGATCACCGCACCGACGGCCCACGTCTCGCCGTCGGCGGGGACCGGTACGTCGACGCCGGGGTCGACCAGGACGTCCGGGCCCGCAGCCCCAAGCCCCCGCGCCGCCGGGTCGTTCACGGCCCCGCCCGCAGGACCTCCGCGACGACCGGGCCCGCCGCGTCGCCGCCGTGGCCGCCGGACTGGACCAGGGCGGCGGCCGCCAGGTCGTTGCTGAAGCCGGTGAACCAGCTGTCGGAGGTGGCGTGGCCGTCGATCTCCGCCGAGCCGGTCTTGGCGCCCTTGTCGCCGCCCACGTTCGCCATGGCCTGCGTGGCGGTGCCCTCGGGGGCGGTCGCGGCGTAGCGCAGCATCTCCTTGAGCTGCGCGGAGACGCCGGGCGGCAGCGGGGTCGCGGTGGCGAAGGTCCGGTTGTCCAGGGACTGCGGAACGATGAACGGCTGCCGGAAGCGGCCGTTGACGGCGGTCGCGGTGACCGAGGCCATGTTGAGCGGGTTCATCTCGATCTTGCCCTGGCCGATGAACGAGGCGGCGGTCTCGGCGTCGCGGGACTCGGGGACGCTGCCGTCGAACGTGACGATGCCCGACTGCCAGTCCTGGCCGATGCCGAAGTACTGACTGGCCTCGTTGCCCAGTGCGGTGTCGCGCTTGTCGCCCAGGGGCAGCACCGGCTTGATGAACGCGGTGTTGCAGGACCGGGCGAACGCCGTCTTCAGCGTGGCGCTCGGCATCGAGAAGTCCTTCAGGTTGTGGAAGGTGACCCCCACCCAGGGAACGGTGGCGGGGCACTGGACGGTCGCGTTCGCACTGCCCAGGCCGTTCTGGATGATCATCGCGGCGGTGATGATCTTCATCGTCGAGCCGGGGGCGACCTTGCCCTTCCGGGCCGCGTCGAAGCCGTCGGCCCGGTTGTTCGCGATCGCCCGGATGGCACCCGTGGACGGCTCGACGGCCGCGACCGACGCCTCCGCGAACTTCTTCACGCCCCGCTCGGCCGCCGCCTGGATCTTCGCGTCAAGCGTCGTCGGCACCCGGCCCGGCTTGCCCTTGACCAGAGTCAGCAGCGTCTTGTCCGCGCCGTCCGCGTCCGCGCTGTTGATCCAGGTCTCGATGCCCGTCGTGCCGCCGGCCTTCTCGCCGTACTTCTTGCGCAGCTCGTCCAGGATTCCGGCGAGCGACGGGTACTTCTCCTCGGTGAGCACCTGTCCGTTGCGGTCGACCGCCTCGATCGACGCGCTGGAGGACTCGCCGGTCTCCAGCGACTCGCCCTTGGCGAGGTCCGGGTGGATGACGGAGGGCTCCCAGTCGACCAGGGCGCGGCCGGTGGTCAGTCCGCGTACGACGGTCAGCTTCGAGGCGTACGACCAGGACTTCGTCGTTCCCTTGTACGAGACGGTCGCCTTCACGGTGTACGGGACTGTCGAGCCCGTCGCCGCGCCCGGGGTGATCACGGCCTTGGTGACGTGGGCCGTGTCGCTGTAGCCGGTCAGCGCGGTCTCCGCGTCCGCCTTGTTGTTGGTGAGGGCCGCCGCGACCGCCGCGTCGCCCTCCGCCCACGCGGCGAGGAACTTCTTGGACGTGTCGGCGATCTCGTCCTTGGTGACCGGGCCCGACCTCACCTCGGAGGAGTCGGCGGCCGTGCTCGTATTGCCGCCGACGCCGCTGTCCCCGAGCCCGTCCAGGATGTTGTACGCCCCGTACCCCACCCCGCCGAGCACGAGCGCGAACACCCCGCCGACTATGCCTACCTTCGCTCCACTGCGCATTCCCGCTGTCCCCATCCCCCCGGAGCCTGCTTCTCGAAAACGTAAGAAGGCTATGCGAGGGCACACCTTACGGGGCGGTATTGACGTTCTTCCCGCCCCGAGGGGAGGGATTTCTGGCCTCACATCGGCTGGGTACCCGCGGTCCGCCTGCTCTCGCACGACCGGCACCGGCCGGTTGAGACCAGCCCGGATCAGCATCACGCGGAGTCCCTGTCGCCGGGAGACGAGCCCCCGGCACCCGGGCCCGCCGGCATGATCAACGACCAGGCCGGGGCGATCCGGACAAACGTCGGGGTTTTGCCCCGCACGACGATCCACCAACCGGAATTGAATATTCCCGCGAGGGATAATTCCGCCCCTTATCCGACTCCCGACGCCGGTTGCGCCTCATCACCGAGGGCCGGCGGAAGGATTTTACTGAGGAAGATTTGAGGTTGATCCCATTGACCTCGTCAGAATCCACAGATAATAATCTGACCCACGATCAGCGGTACTGATCAGTGAACGGGGGCAGGAAGAGCGAGTATTCGAAACTCCACAGGAGTCGTCGAAAACTCGTCGTAACGGACATCCGCCGAGGTCGCCTTATTTCGACCTTTCCTTCGGCGGCCTTTCGCATCCAGCGGAAGATCGAACTGCGATGTCCATCCTGTAGTTCGGGGGCTTCGATTCAGCGCCACCATCGACCGCCGCGCGAACTCCCCTGGAAAACCGGTCCAACACGTCGGCACCATCAGGGGTGGCGACGTGGTGCCACGAATCATGTGAGCGGGCCCCTCCCGCTCCCACCCCAGAAGGAGTTCCCCTTGACTCAGCGTTGGCTGGTTCGCAGCTCGGTCGCCGCCGGTGCGGCAGTGGCCCTGGCCTTAGGCACAACAGGTCCCGCCCACGCGGCGGACACGCAGATCTTCCTGTACCACAACGGGCACCAGCTCGGACACATGTACCACTCCGACCCGGACCCGGACACCATCACCGTCTGCGACGACTACGCGGACGGTCACGGCGTCCGAGGCGTGATCTTCCAGGCATGGGGTGTGCAGTGGAGGCCCGCGGGCGTCATCGACGACGGTGGTGACGCCAACTGTGACTCGGTGGTCGCCCCCATCGTCAAGGACAGCTTCTGGAAGATGCAGCTCTGCTGGACCGGCGCCGACAACGTGTGCGTCTCCTCGAAGATGTTCACCGAGTAGCCTGCGGGGCGTCGTCCGTGCCCCCGCGACAGCGGTGTCAGCTGCCGCGGGGGCACGGCGGAAGTCCCGGGGGGTCGATCTTGGGAGAATGATTTCTCCCAGCAGCCGGAACAGTTCTCCGTCGACCCGCCCCGCGAAGCGGACAAGAAACAGCCCGCGACCAGAAATGTGAATCGCTGCAGCGGGGAATGAGACGGGATTGTTCGGCACCAAGCACGGAGTTCTCTGCGCTAAAAGATCCACGAAGGTGCCGTATTCGTTCCTCTGTCATCCCTGAGCAAAGAAGTCCTGTCAGATCCAGGTGTCCAGCCACATCCGGTCCCGCCAGGAGTTCTCCGGGATCGGTGTCCCCGTGAACAGCGGCCAGAAATAAATGAAGTTCCAGATGATCAGCAGCACCAGGACCCCGGCCGCCACCGCGCCCAGCGTCCGGCGCCGTTCGCCCGAGGGATCGGGCTTCGCGAGCCCGAGTTCGTACCGCGGTCCCGTCTCCGCCGCGGGCCCCAGCATCGCGCCGATCATCATCGACACCGCCAGGCACAGGAAGGGCACGAACACGACGGCGTAGAAGAGGAAGATCGTGCGTTCCTGGTACAGGAACCACGGCAGCCACCCCGCCGCCACGCCGCAGGCGATCGCACCCGCCCGCCAGTCGCGGCGGAACACCCAGCGCCACAGCACGTACACCAGGGCGAAGCAGGCCGCCCACCACAGCAGCGGCGTCCCGATCGCCAGCACCTCGCGGGAGCACTTCCCGGTCACCGACTCGGCGCAGCCGTTCTGCTCCTCGTAGAAGTACGAGACGGGGCGGCCCAGCACGATCCAGCTCCACGGATTGGACTGGTACGTGTGTCCGGACGTCAGGTGCACGTGGAAGTCGTACACCTGGTGCTCGTAGTGCCACAGGCTGCGCAGCCAGTCCGGCAGCCAGGTCCAGTTGCCCCCCTTGCCGTCGGTCGTCGCCCAGTCCCGGAAGTAGCCGTGCCGGTCCGGGGAGTTCCGGACGATCCAGCCCGTCCAGGACGCGAGGTACGTGGCCAGCGCGACCGGCACCACCGAGACGAACGCCGGGAGCACGTCCCGCAGCAGCACCGCCAGGTACGGGCGCACGGCTCCGGCGGTGCGGCGCGCGCCCACGTCCCACAACACCGTCATCAGGCCGAACGCGACCATGATGTACAGGCCGTTCCACTTCGTCGCGGCGGCGAGGCCCAGCGAGACACCGGCGGCGATGCGCCAGGGCCGCCACCCCAGGCGCAGGGTCTCCGCGACCCCGGCGTCCGGGCGCAGCACGCCGTCCTCGTCCACCGGCAGCGCCGCCGCGAGGCGGCGCCTGGCCCAGTCGCGGTCGATCAGCAGGCAGCCGAACGCGGCCAGCACGAAGAACATCAGCACCAGGTCGAGCAGCGCGGTCCGGCTCATCACGAAGTGCAGCCCGTCCACCGCGAGCAGCGCGCCCGCCAGGCAGCCGAGGAAGGTCGAGCGGAACAGCCGGCGGCCGATCCGGCACAGCATCAGCACCGACAGCGTGCCGAGCACGGCGACCATGAACCGCCAGCCGAATGGCGTGAACCCGAACATCTGCTCGCCGAGGCCGATGATCCACTTGCCGACGGGCGGGTGCACCACATAGCCCGGGTCGGTCGGCACCGGCACCTGCGAGGGGTCGTTCAGGATCAGCTTGTCGACGTCCTTGGGCCACGCGCCCTCGTACCCCTGGTTGATCAGCGCCCAGGAGTCCTTCGCGTAGTACGTCTCGTCGAATATCACCGCGTGCGGGCTGCCCAGCTTCCAGAAGCGCAGCACCCCCGCGACCGCCGCGACCAGCAGCGGACCGCCCCACGCCGACCAGCGCACCAGCCGGTCCGCGAGCAGCGGCGGCACGCCAAGCACCGCCCACAGCTGGTCCCCGGGCCGGTTGTACGGCGGGTCGAGCCGCTCCCGCAGCCCGGTCCCGGGGCGCGGGGAATGGCCGAAGCGGCGCAGCCGCTGCTGCCAGGAGGTCGGCTCCGGGCCGTGCTGTTCCCCGGCGTCTTGGCCCTGCCGGGCTTCGGGCGCAGTACTCGTCACCGCGCCATCGTAGGGAACGCGTCTGTGGGAGAGGTGTTCCCCGTGCGGGAGGATGGGGCTTGTGACTGGAACGACTGGAACGCTCGTGCTCGCAGGGACCCCCATCGGCGACCTGGCGGACGCCCCGCCCCGCCTCGCCGCCGAACTGGAGGCGGCCGACGTGATCGCCGCCGAGGACACCCGCAGGCTGCGCCGGCTGACCCAGGGGCTCGGCGTCCACACCACGGGACGCGTCGTCTCCTACTTCGAGGGCAACGAGTCCGCCCGCACGCCCGAACTCGTGGAGGCCCTGGTCGGCGGGGCCCGGGTGCTGCTGGTCACGGACGCCGGGATGCCGTCCGTCTCGGACCCGGGCTACCGGCTGGTCGCCGCCGCCGTGGAGCGGGACATCAGGGTCACCGCCGTGCCCGGCCCGTCCGCCGTGCTCACCGCGCTCGCCCTGTCCGCCCTGCCGGTGGACCGGTTCTGCTTCGAGGGGTTCCTGCCGCGCAAGGGCGGCGAACGCCTCTCCAAGCTCCGCGAGGTCGCCCGTGAGCCCCGCACGATGGTCTTCTTCGAGGCCCCGCACCGCCTGGACGACACCCTCGCCGCGATGGCCGAGGTCTTCGGCGCGGAGCGGCGGGGCGCGGTCTGCCGCGAGCTGACCAAGACCTACGAGGAGGTCAAGCGCGGTCCGCTGGGCGAGCTCGCCGCCTGGTCCGCCGCCGAGCAGGTGCGCGGTGAGATCACCGTCGTCGTGGAGGGCGCGGGCTCCACCGGCGAGGAACTGGACGCCGATGAGCTGGTGCGCAGGGTGCGGGTGCGCGAGGAGGCGGGGGAGCGGCGCAAGGAGGCGATCGCCGCCGTGGCCGCCGAGGCGGGCCTGCCCAAGCGCGAGGTGTTCGACGCCGTCGTCGCGGCAAAGAATGCTGCTCGGACCGGCCACGCGGACGGCAAAGGTCTATCGTGAAAAGCAAAGCGAGAGCCGCGTACCGGCCCCTTTGACCACGAGAAGGCCAAAACCGCTCCAACACTCGACAGGGCCGGTGCGCTCCCGCCGGTGAAGGCGTCCACTGGAAGGCAGGGCGCATTCCCCGGAGTGCTTGTCCGACGGACAAGAGGAGCAGGCATGAGCGACACCACAGCAGCCACCGCACACGAGGCATACGCCTTCGCCTGCATGAGGTGTGGACACGGGTGGGAGCAGGCGTACGAGATAGAGCACCACACCGACGCGTCCGGCCACGCGTACGTGGTCTACAAGGCGGACGGAGAACGGGTGCCGTCGCCCCTGTCCACCCCGACCTGCGCCAACTGCGGCGGGCACGTCGTACGGATCATGCGGGCCGGCCGGGTCTCCAACATCCAGCGGTTCCTGTACAACCAGAACCGCACCCAGCCCGCCGCCGGGCCGCTGATGCCGGAGGAGCCGGCCGAGGAGCCGGTCGCGGCCACCGTCGCCCCGTCCGCCGGGCACCACTGGCACCTCTCCGACCTCCTGCACCCGTTCCGCAAGTGACCGCGTAGGCCGGTTCGCCGCGGTCCTCGTACGATCGTGGCCATGAGCCGCACCGAAGCCCCGCCCCTGCCGGAACCCCTCCGGGTGCCGGTCGCCGATTCGCACACCCACTTGGACATGCAGGACGGCACCGTCGAGGAGGGCCTGGCCAGGGCCGCCGCGGTGAACGTGACGACCGTGGTCCAGGTGGGCTGCGACGTGAAGGGGTCCCGCTGGGCCGCCGAGACCGCCGCGGCCCACGCGAACGTGCACGCGGCGGTCGCCCTGCACCCCAACGAGGCGCCGCGCATCGTGCACGGGGACCCCGATGGATGGTCGCGGCAGGGGGAGCGCGAGGCGGGCGGCACGGCCGCGCTGCACGAAGCGCTCGCCGAGATCGACGCGCTGGCCGCCCTGCCGCACGTACGCGGGGTCGGCGAGACCGGCCTCGACCACTTCCGGACCGGCCCCGAGGGCATGGCCGCCCAGGAGGAGTCGTTCCGGGCCCACATCGAGATCGCCAAGCGGCACGGCAAGGCCCTCGTCATCCACGACCGCGAGGCCCACGCGGACGTCCTGCGCATCCTCGCGGACGCGGGGGCGCCCGAGCGGACCGTCTTCCACTGCTACTCCGGCGACGCGGACATGGCCCGGATCTGCGCGGACGCCGGCTACTTCATGTCGTTCGCCGGGAACATGACCTTCAAGAACGCCCAGCCGCTGCGCGACGCCCTGGCGGTCGCCCCGCTGGAACTGGTCCTGGTCGAGACGGACGCCCCGTTCCTGACCCCGGCGCCGTACCGGGGACGGCCGAACGCGCCGTACCTGATCCCGGTGACGCTGCGGGCGATGGCGGCGGTGAAGGGCCTGGACGAGGACACGCTGGCCGAGGCGATCGCGGACAACACGGCGCGGGCGTTCGACTACTGAGTGGGGTCCGCGCCGCGTGAGTCGACTTACGTGGCGCGCCTTACGCTTTACAGGTGAGTACCACTGAGCCCGACGCCCTTCTGGGCCCCGCAGACGTCCGCGAACTCGCCGACACCCTCGGCGTACGCCCCACCAAGCAGCGCGGGCAGAACTTCGTCATCGACGCCAACACGGTCCGCCGGATCGTGCGGACGGCGGAGGTCCGGCCGGACGACGTGGTGGTCGAGATCGGACCGGGCCTCGGCTCGCTGACCCTCGCGCTCCTCGAGGTCGCCGACCGCGTCGTCGCCGTCGAGATCGACGACGTACTCGCCGCGGCCCTGCCCGCCACCGTCGCCGCCCGGATGCCCGCCCGCGCCGACCGCTTCGCGCTGGTGCACTCGGACGCCATGCTCGTACGCGAACTGCCCGGCCCGCCGCCCACCGCGCTGGTCGCCAACCTGCCGTACAACGTCGCCGTACCGGTGCTGCTCACCGTGCTCGACCGCTTCCCCAGCATCGAGCGCACGCTCGTCATGGTGCAGGCGGAGGTCGCGGACCGGCTGGCCGCCCGGCCGGGCAACAAGGTCTACGGCGTGCCGTCGGTGAAGGCGAACTGGTACACCGACGTCAAGCGCGCCGGGTCCATCGGCCGCAAGGTCTTCTGGCCCGCGCCGAACGTGGACTCCGGGCTCGTCTCGCTGGTGCGCCGCAGCGAACCCGTGGCGACGACCGCGAGCAAGGAAGAGGTCTTCGCGGTGGTGGACGCGGCGTTCGCGCAGCGCCGCAAGACGCTGCGCGCGGCACTCGCGGGCTGGGCCGGTTCCGCACCGGCCGCCGAGGCCGCCCTGGTCGCCGCGGGCGTCTCGCCGCAGGCGCGGGGGGAGTCCCTGACGATCGAGGAGTTCGCGGCCATCGCCGAGCACAAGCCCGCCGCCGGGACCGGGAGCGCGCAGTGAGTGTCACCGTACGGGTCCCCGCCAAGGTCAACGTCCAACTCGCGGTCGGTGCCGCGCGCCCCGACGGCTTCCACGACCTGGCCAACGTCTTCCTCGCCGTCGGCCTGTACGACGAGGTGACCGTCACCCCCGCCGACAGCCTGCGCATCACCTGCTCCGGGCCCGACGCCGCCCAGGTCCCGCTGGACGCGTCGAACCTGGCGGCCAGGGCGGCCACCGCGCTGGCCGCCCGCCACGGGATCGCGCCCGACGTGCACCTCCACATCGACAAGGACATCCCGGTCGCCGGCGGCATGGCGGGAGGGAGCGCGGACGGGGCGGGCGCCCTGCTGGCCTGCGACGCGCTGTGGGGGACCGGGACGCCGCGCGAGGACCTGCTTGCCCTCTGCGCCGAGCTGGGCAGCGACGTGCCGTTCAGCCTGGTCGGCGGCGCCGCGCTCGGGACCGGCCGGGGCGAGCTGCTGACCCCGGTCGAGGTCGGCGGCACCTTCCACTGGGTGTTCGCGGTGGCCGACGGCGGGCTGTCCACCCCTGCGGTGTACCGCGAGTTCGACCGCCTCACCGCGGGCACCCGCGTCCCGGAACCGGTGGCGTCGGACGCCCTCCTCGACGCGCTGCGGTCGGGCGACCCGAAGGCCCTGGCCGCCACCCTGAGCAACGACCTCCAGGCTCCCGCGCTGGCCCTGCGCCCGTCCCTCTCCGCGACCCTGGCGGCGGGCACGGAGGCGGGCGCGCTGGCGGCCCTGGTCTCGGGCTCGGGCCCGACGACCGCGTTCCTCACGGAGGACGAGGCGACGGCCCGCGAGGTGGCCGCCGCCCTGACCGCCTCGGGGACCTGCCGCACGGCACGCACGGCGGCCTCCCCGGCCCCGGGGGCGACGGTCGTCTAGGGGGCGTCGGTACGGGCGGTCAGCCCACCCGTACCGACTGCTTCGCCAGCTCGTACGCCGGGAGCATGCCCCCGTGCTCGTCCGAGTCCAGGCCGCCCAGGTGGACCACGACCGGGCCCTCGGGGGTGGCCAGGGCGAACGCGTGGGCGGGGCGGTCCTCGTCCATGAGGTCGCTGTGGGCCGTGTACGTCACCTCGGTCAGCCGCTGCCCGCCGCTCGTGTCCTCCCTGTACGCGGCCCCGGAGGCGTTCTCGTCCGCGCCGACGAAGCCCTTCAGCGCCTCGCGCGGGGTCACGGTCGTGGCCTTCGCCCGCCACACCCGCAGGAAGCCGATGTGCCCGGCCGGTTTCGCGTCGATCTCGCAGGCCATGGTGACCGGGCCCTGCTCGGCCAGCTCGGCGAAGTCCGAGTCCGGGTCGATCTCGACGGCCTTCGGCTTCCAGTCCTTCGCCAGGTCGAAGGTCACCGGCAGCTCGCAGCCGGAGCCCGCGCCCCCGACCGTGCCGCCCTTGGCCGCGGTCCTCACCGCGGGCGCCGCGGATCCCTCCGCGGACTTCTCCGGCTTCGCGTCCCCGCCCGCGTCCGCGTCCGACGAACAGCCGGTCAGCGCGGCGGCGGCCAGCAGCACGGGCACCAGCCCGCGAACCGTACGACGTGTCATGACAATCCCACCCCTTGGTCGTGTGCGCGCAAGGTACACCGGGGCCGGACGGCCGCCCGTACGGAGGCCGGTGCGGCGGCGACTACGCTGGAAGGCCGGAGTCTTCCTCGCAGCTGGAGCGTTCGTGGCCGTCAACCTCATCAATGTCGAGCAGGTCAGCAAGGTGTACGGCACCCGTGCCCTGCTCGACGGTGTCTCCCTCGGCGTCTCGGAGGGGGACAGGATCGGTGTCGTCGGCCGCAACGGCGACGGCAAGACGACGCTGATCCGGATGCTCGCCCGGCTGGAGGAGGCCGACACCGGCCGCGTCACGCACAGCGGCGGGCTGCGCCTCGGCGTGCTCACCCAGCACGACTCGCTCGACCCCCAGGCCACCATCCGCCACGAGGTCATCGGCGACCTCGCCGACCACGAGTGGGCGGGCAGCGCCAAGATCCGGGACGTGCTGACCGGCCTCTTCGGCGGGCTCGACCTGCCCGGCTTCCAGAACGGCCTGGACACGGTCATCGCCCCGCTCTCCGGCGGCGAGCGGCGCCGGATCGCGCTCGCCAAGCTGCTCATCGCCGAGCAGGACCTGATCGTCCTGGACGAGCCGACCAACCACCTCGACGTCGAGGGCATCGCCTGGCTCGCGGGCCATCTGCGCGCCCGCCGCTCCGCCCTGGTCTGCGTCACCCACGACCGCTGGTTCCTGGACCAGGTCTGCACCCGCATGTGGGACGTCCAGCGCGGCACGGTCCACGAATACGAGGGCGGCTACAGCGACTACGTGTTCGCGCGCGCCGAACGGGAGCGGATCGCCGCGACCGAGGAGGCCAAGCGGCAGAACCTGATGCGCAAGGAGCTGGCCTGGCTGCGGCGCGGCGCCCCCGCCCGCACCGCCAAGCCGCGCTACCGCATCGAGGCCGCCAACGAGCTCATCGCGGACGTGCCGCCGCCGCGCGACACCAGCGAGCTGATGAAGTTCGCCAACGCCCGGCTCGGCAAGACCGTCTTCGACCTGGAGGACGTCACCGTCCAGGCCGGCCCCAAGACCCTGCTCCAGCACCTCACCTGGCAGCTCGGCCCCGGCGACCGCATCGGCCTGGTCGGGGTCAACGGCGCCGGGAAGACCTCGCTGCTGCGGGCGCTCGCCGAGGCCGCCCGCAGCGAGGGCGAGGTCCAGCCCGCCGCCGGGCGGATCGTCGTCGGCAAGACCGTCCGGCTCGCCTACCTCTCCCAGGAGGTCCACGAGCTGAACCCGGAGCTGCGGGTGCTGGAGGCCGTCCAGCAGGTGCGGGACCGGGTGGACCTCGGCAAGGGCCGCGAGATGACCGCCGGACAGCTCTGCGAGCAGTTCGGCTTCGCGAAGGAGAAGCAGTGGACGCCCGTCGGCGACCTCTCCGGCGGTGAGCGGCGCCGGCTCCAGATCCTGCGCCTGCTGATGGACGAGCCCAACGTGCTCTTCCTCGACGAGCCGACCAACGACCTCGACATCGAGACCCTGACCCAGCTGGAGGACCTGCTCGACGGCTGGCCCGGCTCCATGATCGTGATCTCCCACGACCGGTTCTTCATCGAGCGCACCACGGACCGGGTCATGGCCCTGCTCGGCGACAAGTCGCTGCGGATGCTGCCGCGCGGCATCGACGAGTACCTGGAGCGCAGGCAGCGCCAGGCCGGGACGCCCGCCCCCGCCGCACCGGCCGCCGCCCAGGCCGCCGCCCCGGCACCCGCGGTCTCCGCGCAGGCGGCCCGCGCGGCCAAGAAGGAGCTCCAGAAGGTCGAACGCCAGCTGGAGAAGATGTCCTCGCGCGAGACGACCCTGCACGCGCAGATCGCCGAGAACGCCACGGACTTCGAGAAGGTGGCGAAGCTCGACGCCGAGCTGCGCGAACTCGTCGCGGAACGCGATGTGCTGGAGATGCGCTGGCTGGAACTGGCCGAGGACGCCTGAGCGTCGTTACGTGTGGGGCGGGTGGTACAAAGAACCCTTGCCCGGTGCGGGCCAGGTCCGTGCCACTTTCACCACAGGGGGACGGGTCCGATGAGCCAGCCGCCCGGACAGCAGCCGCCGCAGGGCGAGTTCGGAGCACCGTACGATCCGGCGACCGGTCCGTACACCCAGCCACCGGCCCGGGCCGGCTACGGCTATCCGCCACCGGGGCCCGGACAGCCCCGGCCGGGCCCGTACCACCAGCAGCCCGGCCCGTACACGCAGCCGGGGCTGCACCAGATGCCCACCCAGCAGTACGCGGCGCCCACGCCCGGCGGGGAGCCCGGCCGGGGCGGCCCGTTCCGGGGCCGGACCGCGAAGATCGTCGGGGCGGTGCTCGCCGTGGCGCTCCTCGCGGGCGGCGGGATCTGGTTCGCCACCGGCGGCGGGGACGACGACAAGCCCCTGGCCGGACCCACCCACTCCGCGAAGCCCACCGCGGCGCCGTCACCGACCAAGGGCGGGGCCACTGGGGAGCCGGTGGTCAGCCCCGAGGAGGAGGCCCGGACCATCAACGCCGGGGCCAAGCCCGGTGACGCGAAGGTCGCCTGGATCCAGAAGGGCGGCGTCGACCTCCCGCGCAACGGCGAGGACCAGTTCGGCCCCTGGCTCGCCGGGGACGTCGTCGTCCGGGCGCTGTTCAACACCGTCTCCGGCTACTCGGTCTCCGACGGCACCCGGAAATGGAACCTCCGGCTGCCGGCCAAGATGTGCTCGGCCCCCTCGCAGCCCACCGCCGACGGCAGGATCGTCCTCGGAATCCGGCACGACACCGCCGCCGACGCCGAGTGCGACACGCTCCAGATGGTCGACCTGAGGACCGGCAAGGCCGGCTGGCGCAAGTCGTACGCCCGCACGGGCCTCTGGGACGGGCTCTCCGACCTCGCGATGTCCATCAACGGCGACACCGTGACCGTCGGCCGCACCAGCCGGACCGAGGGCTTCCGGGTCAGCGACGGCAAGAAGCTCTTCGGTGAACGCCCCGGGAAGTGCCAGCCGTTCGGCGTCGCCAGCGGCCCGGTCGCCATCGCGGCCGTCAGCTGCCACACCGCCGACGACCAGTACAAGGACCAGCAGCTCCAGCGGATCGACCCCGCCACCGGCAAGGCGCTGTGGACGTACCGGCTGAAGAAGAAGTGGGAGGTCGCGCAGATCTACTCGGTCAGCCCGCTGGTCGTCTCGCTGAAGCAGCCGGACGACGCCACCAAGTGGGCCGTTCTCGTCCTCAACGCCGACGGCACCTACCGCTCCCAGCTCTCCGGTGGACCGGGCGACTACCAGGTCAAGTGCGAGCGGGACATGACGTCGCTCGGCCGGAACCTGGACAACTGCGTGGGCGTGACCGCCGACGCGAACACCTTCTACATGAGCACCAAGTACGGCGAGTTCGGCGCGCTCCACGCCAACAAGGTGGTGGCGTTCGACCTGGCCACCGGCAAGTTCCGCTGGTCGGCCGACTCACCGGCGGGCCAGGCCGTCACCCCGCTGCGCACCGAGGGCGGCAAGCTGCTGATGTACGTCCACGCGGTCAAGGGCAAGGGCGGCGGGATCGCCTCCCTCCCCTCCACCGGCGGCACCCCGCAGTTCGTGCAGCGCCACCCGGCGTCCGGCGCCGACCTGGAGCGCGGCATCTACGAACCGCGCATCGTGTACACCGGAGGACGCGCCGTGCTGACGCCCTCGCGGCTCAGCGGCATCGAGGGCGACGACGAGGTGGAGGCGCGCTCCGTGGTGGTCTTCGGCGGCTGACGGTCCGAAGCATCACAGCGGCATCACAGCCCGGTCCTCCCTTGGGAACAGGGGTGGACCGAACCGGAGGGCGCCCCCGGGCGGGTGGTACAAAGAAGTCCCGCTCGACTGACGTGACACTGCGGGATCCATGCCCGATTCGCTCCATTCCGTCGTGTTCCAGGGGGCCTTGCCCCCGGTGCCGACGGGATCGCGGGGGAGTCCGGAACGGGCACCGGACCGCACGAAGGGGGACGTGCTGATGACCCAGCCGCCCGGACAGCAACCGCCGCAGGGAGGCTTCGGCGCTCCGCAGGAGCCGCCGCACGGGGTACCGCAGCCGCCCCAGGGCCCGCCGCAGACCCCGCCGCCGCCCGCCGCGCCGCCGACCCCGCCGCCCACGCAGCCGGGCTACGGCTACCCGCAGCAGCCGGGCCCGTACGACAAGCCGCAGCAGCCGGGGCCCTACGGCCAGCCGCAGCAGCCCGGCCCCTACGGTCAGCCGCAGCCGGGCCCGTACAACCAGCAGCCCGGCCCGTACGGTCAGCCGCAGCCGGGCCCGTACGGCCAGCAGCCGCAGGCCGGTTACGGCTTCCCGCCGCAGCAGCACCCCGGCGCGCCCGTGCCGCCCGGCCCGAACGGCCCCGGCGGCGGCAACCCGTTCAAGCGCAAGCCGGCCATGATCATCGGTGCCGCCGTCGCCGCGCTCCTGGTCATCGGCGGCGGCGTGTACTTCGCGACGAGCGGGGGCGACGGCGACGACGACAAGCCGGTCGCCAAGAAGAGCGAACAGGTCAAGAAGCCCACCGGCTCGCCCACCGTCGACAAGGGCGACGGCAACGGCACCGGCCGGGAGGAGGACGACGACCTCAACAGCGGCCGCAAGGACGGCGAGGCCAAGGTCCTCTGGCTGCAGAAGAACGACGTCGACCTCCCGCGCAACGGCGCGGACGTCTACGGCCCCTGGATCGTCGGCGACACCATCGTCAAGGGCATGTACCGCACGGTCTCCGGCTACTCGGTCGCCGACGGCAAGCAGGCGTGGACGCTGAAGCTGCCGGCCGACATCTGCTCCGCGCCCGAGCAGACCACCGCCGACGGCAAGATCGTCATCGCGATCAAGAACGGCACCACCGACAAGGCCGACTGCTCCGCCCTCCAGCAGATCGACCTCAACACGGGCAAGGCCGGATGGAAGAAGGAGGTCAAGAAGAGCGGCCTCTTCGACATGATGTCCGACCTCTCCATGGCCATCAGCGGGGACACCGTCACGGCCGGCCGCACCGGTGCGTCCAACGCCTTCCGGGTCAGCGACGGCAAGGAGGTCTTCGGCAAGCGGAGCGGCAACTGCCAGCCGTTCGCCTTCGCCGGCGGCCCCAAGCTCATCGCCGCGGTCAACTGCCGCACCGACGACGTCGAGAACCCGCAGCAGGAGATCGAGGAGCTCGACCCCAGCACCGGCAGGGCGAAGTGGACCTACAAGCCCGCCCGCGGCTGGGAGGTCGACAAGGTCTACTCGGTGACCCCCCTCGTCGTCTCCCTCACCAAGGGCGACAGCAGCGAGGACAAGAAGTGGAGCGTCATCGCGCTCCGCGAGAACGGCACGCTGCGCTCCCAGCTGTCCAGCGAGAAGGGTGACAAGTTCTCCCCGGACTGCGGCGGCGGTTTCACCATCTTCGGCCAGCAGCTCCAGGGCTGCGTCGGCGTCGCCGCCGACGCCAACACCTTCTACATGTCGACGACGGACGACACCAGCGGCTCCGCCCGCACCAACAAGGTCGTCGCGTTCAACCTGAACACCGGCAAGACGAAGTGGAAGGCGAACTCCCCCGCCGAGCAGACCATGGAACCGCTCGGCATGGAGGGCGCCAACGTCCTGCTCTACGTCGACGGCGGCTACAGCAAGGGCGGCGGCATCGCGACCCTCTCCCCGGCCGGCGGCAGCCCGAAGATGGTGCTCCAGCACCCGGACTCCACCTCGGAGATCGAGCGCTCCTTCTACAACCCGAAGATCCTGTACGCGGACGGGCGTTCGTTCATCGCGAGTGGACGGGTCAGCGCGGGCAACGACAAGGAAGAGCTGGAGACGAGCACCATGATGGCCTTCGGCAACTGACGGCTCACCCCGTCCGGACGAACCCGACCGACCCCCTTCCCCGAGGTACGCAACGCCATGACCCAGCCGCCCCAGCAGCCGCCCAACGACCCGTCCCAGGGCGGTTTCGGCGCGCCGCAGGACCCGCCGCCCGGCGGTTTCGGCGCCCCGCAGGACCCGCCCTCCGGTGGCTTCGGCGCCCCGACCCCGCCGCCGCCCCCGGGCCCGCCCCAGCAGCCGCCGACGCAGCCGGGCTACGGCTTCCCGCAGGGGCAGCCCGCCCAGCCGCCGACGCAGCCGGGCTACGGTTTCCCGCAGGCCCAGCCGCCCCAGCCGCCCACCCAGCCCGGCTACGGCTTCCCGCAGCAGGGCCAGCAGCAGCCGTACGGCTACCCGACCGCCCCGATGCAGCCGGCCTACCCGACGCCGCCGCAGGGCGGGGGCGGGGGCGGGAAGAAGTTCTCCACCCAGGCCCAGATCATCGTCGCGGCTGTGGTCGCCGTCGCCCTGATCGTCGGCGGCGGCATCTGGTACGCCTCCAGCGGAGGCGACGACAAGAAGGACGAGGCGGGCTCCTCCGCCGGCACCTCCGGCGAGAACAAGGGCGGCAAGGGCGACGACGGCGGGAAGGGGGGCTCCACCGGCGGCAAGGAGAAGGCCCCGGCGAACGTCGACTCGGCCGTCGGCTTCCAGCTCCCGCAGCCCAAGGTCACCGACGTCACCACCGTCGACGGCTCCTGGGTCACCGACAAGGCCTACGTGAAGTCGGGCATCAACGAGGTCGTCGGCTACGACCTGGACAAGGGCACCAAGCTCTGGTCGATCCCGCTGGACGGCCAGGTCTGCGGTGCCTCGCGGCACATGTCCAAGGACTACAAGACCGCCATCCTCTTCGAGGAGGGCAAGCGCACCACGGCCAAGAAGTACCAGAGCTGCACCAAGGTCGGCGCCCTCGACCTGGCCACCGGCAAGCTGCTGTGGAGCAAGTCGGTCGTCGCCTCCAACGGCGGTGACGAACCCATCCGCTTCGACGAGGTCACCCTCAGCGGCACCACGGTCGCCGCCGGCGGCTCCCGGGGCGGCGCCGCCTTCAAGCTGGACACCGGCGCCGAGCTGTGGAAGCCGAAGGTCAGCGCCGACAACTGCTACGACGCGGGGTACGGCGGCGGTGAGGCCCTGGCCGTCGTCCGCAAGTGCGGTACGTACGACGAGCCGCAGCTCACCATCCAGGCGCTGAACCCGACGACGGGCGCCCCGCTCTCCTCGTACAAGATGCCGCCCGGCGTCGACTACGCGAGCATCGTCTCCACCAAGCCGCTCGTCGTCGCCGCCGACGTCGGCGACACCGCGGGGGACGGCAGCAGCATCTCGGACTTCTTCTCGATCGACGAGGCCACCGGCAAGCTGAAGATCCGCATCTCCGCCGACGCCGAGAAGTACGCGGCCAGGTGCGGTTCCACCGAGGTCGAGCAGTGCCAGCACCTCGCCGTCGGCAACAACCGCCTCTACCTGCCGACCGAGGAGCACGAGGGCACCGGCGAGAGCTTCAGCCGGACCAACGAGATCGTCTCCTTCGACCTCACCACCGGCAAGCAGACCGGCGACCGGGCCGACGCGGGCGAGAAGTTCACGATGTTCCCGCTGCGCATGGACGGCGGCAACATCATCGCGTACCGGGAACCCCCGTACGACAAGGGCGGTGAGATCGTCTCCATCGACGGCAGCACCTTCAAGCAGACCGTCCTGATGCGCAACCCGTCCGACGAGGCCGTCCGGGACGCGGAGACCAGCTTCTCCGCGGACTACGCCGAGTTCCGCTACGAACAGGGCCGCTTCTTCATCTCCGAGACGATGATCAGCGCGCCGCGCAAGAGCTCGTTCAACGAGAAGGAATACCTGGTGGTGTCCTTCCACACCAGCTGACCGCGCATCACGTGTGGGGGTGGAACCGGCCGGTTCCACCCCCACACGCGTACCCGGCCGTGTAACTTGCAGGCCCTGGAAGGCCGGGGGGCCTTGGCCGGTGCGACGGGGGGATGGGGCGATGGGTGTCCGGCTGATGGTGGTGGACGACCACCGACTGCTCGCCGAGGCGCTGGCCTCGGCGCTGAGACTGCGCGGCCACCGGGTGCTGGCCGCCGCCGCTCCCACCACCGGGGCGGCGGACCTCGTCGTCGGACGGGCCCCGGAGGTCTGCCTGTTCGGCACCGCGTCGCCCGCCGTGCCCGGCACCTTCGACCCGGTCGTCCGGATCAGGCGCGAGCGCCCGCAGACCGCGGTGGTCGTGCTCGGCCCGGTCCCCAGCCCGCGCGGGATCGCCGCCGCGTTCGCGGCCGGGGCCGCCGGTTACGTCCGGCACGACGAGCGGATCGAGGGGGTGGAGCGCGCCATGGTCAAGGCCAGGGCCGGGGAGGCGGCCATCGCGCCCCAGCTCCTCCAGGGCGCCTTCGCCGAACTGCTCGACCCGGTCGCCCAGCCGGACGACGAGGGGCGCAGGCTGCTGCGGCTGCTCACCCCGCGCGAGGTGGAGGTGCTGGTCCGGGTCGCGGAGGGGGAGGACACCCGGCTGATCGCGGTCGGGATGCGGATCGCGCCGAGCACCGCGCGCACGCACGTCCAGCGCGTCCTGATGAAGCTCGGCGTCGGCTCCCGCCTGGAGGCCGCCGCCCTGGCCGCCCGGACCGGGCTGCTGGACCGGGCGGCGGTGACCCGGCAGGGGCCGGACCCCGTCGGCTGACGGGGTCCGGCCCCTGGCGGGTGCGGCGGACTAGTCCTCCGGTGCGTGCTCCGGGGCCTGGGCCGGGCGCAGCTTCATCCAGACCAGGAAGAACAGGCCGAGCGCCAGCATGGCGAGACCGGTCCAGAGGTTGATGTGGACGCCCTGGGCCTTCTTCAGGTCCTCGTCGGACGGGCTGATCCCGGCGATCGTCACGATGATCCCGTAGACCACGAAGAGGCCGCCGATGATCCGCCGGATGTCGAAGAGGCGGGCCGCCGTGGCGGACTTCTGCTCCAGGTCGGAGACTTCCTTGTGCAGGTCGGACATGGTGGGTGGCTCCGATCAGAACGAGTAGGGGACGTAGCACAGGGCGGCGAGCACGATGGCTCCCCAGCCCAGGAGCGCCGGCCTGCGGTACCAGGCGCTGTCGCCCTCTTCGGGCACCTCGGGAGCGCCCGGGGACTCGGTTCCGTAGACGAGGCCGGCGAGTTCGGCCTCGGGCTTGGGAGCGGTGAAGAGCGTGACCGCGACCATGACGACCGCACCGGCGACGAAGCCGACGATCGCGGAGACGAAGTTGGCGCCCTGGTCGCTCGGGATGTCGATGACGCCCTGCTTGTAGATGACGAAGTAGTTGACCATCGCGGCCGTGGTGCCCGCGAGCAGGCCCCAGACACCGGACTTCATCGAGGCGCGCTTCCAGAACATGCCGATGATGAAGACGACGAAGAGCGGGACGTTGAAGAACGAGAAGAGCGTCTGGAGGTAGCTCATGATGTTCGAGAAGCTGGCGGCGATGAACGCGGTGCCGATGGAGGCCAGCACGCCGAGCGCCGTGATCAGCCGGCCGAAGCGCAGGTAGTACGCGTCCGACTGGTCCTTCTTCACGTACCGCGCCCAGATGTCCGTGGTGAACACGGTGTTGAACGAGGAGACGTTGGCGGCCATGCCCGCCATGAACGCGGCCAGCAGACCGGTCACCGCGATGCCCAGCACACCGTTGGGCAGCAGCTCGCGCATCAGCAGCGGGATCGCGTCGTTGTACGTGGTGCCGGAGCCGTCGGTGCCGATGTTCGGCACGATCGCGGCGGCGACGAGGCCCGGGATCATCACGGCGAAGACGATGAACATCTTCGGGAACGCGGCGATCAGCGGGGTGCGCTGGGCGGCCGAGAGGTTCTTCGCGGACAGGGCGCGCTGCACCTCGGCGAAGTTCGTCGTCCAGTAGCCGAAGGACAGCACGAAGCCGAGGCCGAGGACGATCGTCAGCCAGTTGGCGCCGAGCGGGTTGGCGTCACCGATGCCGGTGCCGCCCCAGGCCGACATGAAGTTCGAGCCGTGCTTCGACGTCAGGGAATCACTGAGCCCGTCCCAGCCGCCGACGCGCTTGAGACCCAGCAGGGTAAGCGGGATCAGCGCGGCGAGGATGACGAAGAACTGCAGCACCTCGTTGTAGATCGCGGAGGAGAGCCCGCCGATCGTGATGTAGACGAGGACGAAGAGGCCCGCGACGACGATCGCGACCCACTGCGGCCAGCCGAGGAGCGCCTCCACGACGATCGACAGGGCGTACAGGTTGACGCCCGCGATCAGGATCGCCGAGAAGGCGAAGAGTATGGAGCTCAGCAGGTGCGCGGACTTGTCGAAGCGCTGGAGCAGGAACTCCGGCACCGAGCGCACCTTCGAGCGGTAGTAGAACGGCATCATCACGAGGCCGAGGAAGACCATCGCGGGGATGGCGCCGATCCAGTACCAGTGCACGACCGCGACGCCGTACTGCGCGCCGGTGGCCGCCATGCCGAGGATCTCGGTGGCGCCGAGGTTCGCCGCCACGAAGGCCAGACCGGTCACCCATGCGGGCAGTGACCGTCCGGAGAGGAAGAAGTCGAGGCTGGTCTTGACGCTCGCCCGGGCGGCGAAGCCGATGCCGAGCACCACGACGAAGTAGATCGCCAGGATCGTGTAGTCGAGCCCGTTCGTGGGGAGCCGGAGCCCTGCTGCCAGGTATTGCATGTGGGGGTCTCGCTTCGTTGCGCGAACTGAACTCGAAGGAAACTACGCTCTTGTGTTCGGAAAGTGAACAGTCTCAGAGAGGTTCTTTGTTTGTTTGTGATCGTATTGCCTGAATCACAGGCTTCAAGCGGTCACGATCCGCCTCGTACGGCCCGTCTGCCCCCGATCCGCGACTCATTGACGCATCTGTTGACTTGTGGTTCATTGTGTTTGCTTATGTTTGGTGGGAGGAGTCTGGTGAAGAAGACGGTTACGACGCTCGCCGACGGCCGGGAGCTGATCTACTACGACAGCCGCGACGACCTCGTGCGCGAGGCCGTCGACACGCGCCCTCTCGACGCCGTCTCCACCTCGTCCGAGATCCGGCGCGATCCCCTGCTCGGCGACAGCGTGGCCATCGCCTCGCACCGCCAGGGCCGGACCTACCACCCGCCCGCCGACGAGTGCCCGCTGTGCCCCTCGCGCGAGGGCCGGCAGAGCGAGATCCCGGAGCCCGACTACGACGTCGCCGTCTTCGAGAACCGCTTCCCCTCGCTCGCCGGGGACTCCGGCCGCTGCGAGGTCGTCTGCTTCACCTCCGACCACGACGCCTCCTTCGCGGACCTCACCGAGGAGCAGGCCGGACTCGTCCTGGACGCCTGGACCGACCGCACCGCGGCCCTCGCCCGGCTCCCGCAGGTCAAGCAGGTGTTCTGCTTCGAGAACCGGGGCGCCGAGATCGGCGTCACGCTCGGCCACCCGCACGGCCAGATCTACGGCTACCCCTTCGTCACCCCGCGCACCGAGCTGATGCTGCGCTCGATGGCCGCCCACCACGCGAAGACCGGCCGCAACCTCTTCGACGACGTGGTCGCCCGCGAGGAGGAGGACGGCTCCCGGATCGTGCTCGCCGCCGAGCACTGGATCGCCTTCGTCCCCTACGCGGCCCACTGGCCGTACGAGGTGCACCTCCACCCGCGCCGCCGCGTCGCCGACCTGCGGGAGCTGGACAAGGAGGCGCGCACGGAGTTCCCACAGGTCTATCTGGAACTGTTGAGGCGATTCGACCGGATCTTCGGACCCGGAGAGCCGCCGACCCCGTACATCTCCGCCTGGCACCAGGCGCCGTTCGGGGTTCCCGGGCGTGAGGACTTCGGGCTGCACCTCGAGCTTTTCACCATCCGACGGACCTCCGGCAAGCTGAAGTTCCTCGCGGGTTCCGAATCCGGCATGAGCGTGTTCATCAACGACGTGCCGCCGGAGACCGCGGCCCAGCGACTGCGAGAGGTAGCGAGCCAGTGAGCAAGACCCCGAAGAAGTACCTGGTCACCGGTGGCGCCGGTTACGTGGGCAGTGTCGTCGCCCAGCACCTGATCGAGGCCGGTCACGCCGTCACCGTCCTGGACGACCTGTCCACCGGCTTCCGCGAGGGCGTCCCGGCCGGGGCCGACTTCATCGAGGGCCGCGTCCAGGACGCCGCGAAGTGGCTCGACCCCTCCTACGACGGGGTCCTCCACTTCGCCGCGTACTCCCAGGTCGGCGAGTCCGTCACCGACCCCGAGAAGTACTGGCTCAACAACGTCGGCGGGTCCACCGCGCTGCTCGCCGCGATGCGCGCCGCCGGGGTCCGCACCCTGGTCTTCTCCTCCACCGCGGCCACCTACGGCGAGCCGGTCACCAGCCCCATCACGGAGGCCGACCCCACCGCCCCGACCAGCCCGTACGGCGCCACCAAGCTCGCCGTCGACCACATGATCACCGGGGAGGCCGCCGCCCACGGCCTGGCCGCCGTCTCGCTGCGCTACTTCAACGTGGCCGGGGCCTACAAGGACTGCGGCGAGCGCCACAGCCCGGAGTCCCACCTCATCCCGCTGGTCCTCCAGGTCGCCCTGGGGCAGCGCGACTCGATCTCCGTCTACGGCGACGACTACCCGACCCCGGACGGCACCTGCGTCCGCGACTACATCCACGTCGCGGACCTGGCCGAGGCGCACCTCCTCGCCCTCGACGCCGCCACCCCGGGCGAGCACCTGATCTGCAACCTCGGCAACGGCAACGGCTTCTCGGTCCGCGAGGTCATCGAGACGGTCCGCGAGGTCACCGGCCACCCCGTCCCCGAGACCGCGGCCCCGCGCCGCGCCGGTGACCCGGCCGTCCTCGTCGCCTCCGCCGCCACCGCCAAGGACCGGCTCGGCTGGCAGCCGTCCCGCGCCGACCTGGCCGGAATCGTCTCCGACGCCTGGACGTTCGCCCGCCGAGAGGAGCCCACCGCACCATGACCGTGGACCACGCAGAGCTCACCGCTTCCTTCACCGAGCTGTACGGGAGCGAGCCCGAGGGGATCTGGGCCGCACCCGGCCGGGTCAACCTGATCGGCGAGTACACCGACTTCAACGACGGCTTCGTCATGCCGCTCGCCCTCCCGCACACCGCCCGCGCCGCCGTCTCCCGCCGCACCGACGGCGAACTGCGGCTGCACTCCACCGACGTGCCCGGGGGAGTCGTCCGGCTCCGCGTGGACGGGCTCACCCCGCACGAGGGCCACGGCTGGGCCGCCTACCCGGCCGGCGTCGTCTGGGCGCTGCGCGAGGCGGGCCACGAGATCACCGGCGCCGACATCCAGCTGACCTCCACCGTCCCCACGGGCGCCGGGCTCTCCTCGTCCGCCGCCCTCGAAGTGGTCACCGCCCTCGCGCTCAACGACCTCTTCGGCCTCGGGCTCGACGCGGCCGAGCTCGCGGTCCTCGCCCAGCGCGCCGAGAACGCGTTCGTCGGCGTCCCCTGCGGGGTCATGGACCAGATGGCGTCCGCCTGCTGCACCGAGGGCCACGCCCTGCACCTGGACACCCGGGACCTCGGCCGCCGCCAGGTGCCCTTCGACCTGGCCTCGCACGGGCTCCAACTCCTGGTGGTCGACACCCGCGTCAAGCACGCGCTGGGCGACGGGGCGTACGCGGAGCGCCGGGCCGGCTGCGAGGAGGGCGCCCGCCTGCTCGGCATAGGCACCCTGCGCGACCTGCCGTACGCGGAGCTGGACGCCGCCCTGGACCGGCTCGCCCAGTCCGGCGCGGACGAGTCCGTCGTGCGGTACGTGCGCCATGTGGTCGGCGACAACCAGCGCGTCGAGCAGGTCATCGCGCTGCTCGACGCGGGCGACGTGCGCGCGGCGGGCCCGGTCCTCACGGCGGGGCACGTCTCGCTCCGCGACGACCTGCGGGTCTCCTGCGTGGAGCTCGACCTCGTGGTCGAGGCGGCCAACGCGGCGGGGGCGCTCGGGGCGCGGATGACCGGGGGCGGCTTCGGCGGCTCGGCGATCGTGCTGGTCGAGGAGGCGCGGGCGGACGCGGTGACCAAGTCCGTCCTGGAGGCGTTCACCGCGGCCGGTTACGGCGTCCCGGGCGTCTTTCCCGCGGTGCCGTCGGCCGGGGCGCGCCGACTGGTCTGACCGGGGTCAGCCGCATTCCTTCGTGAGGGTGGTACTCCGTGAGGCCGCGCGGGCAGTTCTCGACCTGCCCGCGCACCTCGTATCCCCGCTTCCGGTGGAAGCCGGGGGCCTGGAAGTCTGTCTCAAGAGGGAACATGCGCCCCACCCTTGGCCGCAGCCCCGGACAAGTTCCGCCATTTTCCCCTTCACCCGGGCCCCCACCCGTACGCTGATGGACAGCGCGGCGGGGGCCTGCGTCGTGCGCCCCGTCACACACAGCATGGGGGTGTCTGTGGCCCGTATCCGGGTTCTCGTGGTGGACGACCACCGGATCTTCGCCGAATCGCTGGCCGCCGCGCTCGCGGCCGAGCCCGATGTCGAGGTGGCCGCGGCCGGGAGCGGCCCGGCGGCGCTGCGCTGTCTGGAGCGCGCGGCGGCCGAGGGCCGGGGATACGACGTGCTGCTGGCCGACGCGGAGCTGGGCGCCGTCGCGCCCGCCCGCGCCGGGGTGGGCCCGCTCCCGGTGCCCGCCCCCCGCTCCGCTCCCGGGCAGGCGGGACCGGTCGACGGGATCGCCCTCGTCGGCGCGGTCCGCGCGGCGCGTCCCTCGGTGCGCACGGTGGTGCTCGCCGAGAAGGACGACCCGGCCCGGGCCGCGCTCGCCCTTCAGGCCGGGGCCTGCGGCTGGGTCGCCAAGGACAGCTCGCTGCAACGGCTGCTGGCGGTGATCCGGGGGGTGCTGCGCGACGAGACGCATCTGCCCGCCGCCCTGCTGACCGGGGTGCTCCGCGAGCTGCTGGCCGACCGCAAGCACCGCACCGAGAGCGAGAAGCTGGTCGAGTCGCTGACCCCGCGCGAGCGCGAGGTGCTGCGGTGCATGGTGGCGGGCCTGGGCCGCAAGGCGGTCGCGGAGCGGCTCTTCCTGTCCCCGCACACCGTGCGGACGCACATGCAGAACGTGCTGGGGAAGCTGGGCGTGCACTCGACGCTGGCCGCGGTGGCGCTGGCGCGCCGGGCCGGGGTCGGCCCGGCCGAGCTGGGACTACCCGGGGACGTTGTCGAACGGGGCGGTCAACTGGCGTAGCAGCCCGGCCAGTTCGGCGCGCTGCTGGCGGGAGAGCTCGCCGAGGATGGCGCGCTCCTGGGCGAGGAGGCCGGCCAGCGACTGGTCGGCCTTGTCGCGGCCCTCGGCGGTGAGCCGGACGAGGACGCCGCGCCGGTCGCTGGGGTCGGGCAGCCGCTCGACCAGGTTCTTCTTGGTGAGGCGGTCGATGCGGTTGGTCATCGTCCCCGAGGTGACCAGGGTCTGGGTGAGCAGCTGGCCGGGGGAGAGCTGGTAGGGGGCACCGGCCCGGCGCAGCGACGTGAGGACGTCGAACTCCCACGGTTCGAGCTGGTGCTCGGCGAAGGCGATGCGGCGGGCCCGGTCGAGGTGCCGGGCCAGGCGGGAGACGCGGCTGAGGACCTCGAGCGGTTCCACGTCGAGGTCGGGGCGCTCGCGGCGCCATGCAGCGACCAGACGGTCGACCTCGTCCTCCATGTGGATCAGTGTAGATGGTCTGTCGACATGAAGTCTCTTGAATTCAAGTGTCTTGACATCAAGATATTCCCTGATCATGCTGGACCCCATGACCGCACCCCTCTGGGATCCGCAGCAATACCTGCGCCACGCGGATCACCGCACCCGCCCCTTCCACGACCTCCTGGCCCGCGTCCCCGACCCGCCCGGCCTGCCCGCGCCCCGCATCGCCGACCTCGGCTGCGGCGCCGGAAACGTCACCGCCCTGCTCGCCGAGCGCTGGCCGCACGCCCGGATCACCGGCTACGACAACTCCCCGCAGATGCTGGAACGGGCCCGCGCCCACGCCACGGAACTGCTGGACTTCGCCGAGGCCGACGCGGCCGCCTGGACGCCCCCGGAGCCGTACGGCCTGATCGTCTCCAACGCCCTGCTCCAGTGGGTCCCCGGCCACGCCGCCCGCCTGCCGCTCTGGCTGGACGCCCTGCTCCCCGGCGGCACGCTCGCCCTCCAGGTCCCCGGCAACTTCGACCAGCCCTCGCACGTCCTGATGCGCGAACTCGCGGAGTCCCCGCGCTGGCGCCCCCGCCTCGGCGGCCTGCTGCGCCACGCGGACGCCGTGCTGAGCCCCGCCGGATACCTGGACGCGCTGACCCGCCCCGGCACCACGGCCGACGTCTGGGAGACCACCTACCTCCACCTGCTCCCGGGCGACGACCCCGTCCTGGACTGGGTCAAGGGCACCGGGCTGCGCCCCGTCCTCACCGCCCTCGCCGACGACGACGAGGCCCGGGACGCCTTCCTCGCCGACTACCGCGACCTCCTGCGCACGGCCTACCCCAAGGGCCCGCACGGCACGGTCCTCCCCTTCCGCCGCATCTTCGCCGTCGCCCACCGGGAGGACCGGTGATCGCCTCGCTCGACCACGTCCAGCTCGCCGCCCCGGAAGGCAGCGAGGAAGCCCTGCGCGCGTACTACGGCGACGTCCTCGGCATGACGGAGATCCCGAAGCCACCCGTGCTCGCGGCCCGGGGCGGCTGCTGGTTCACCGCCGGCCCCGTCCAGCTGCACCTGGGCATCGAGGCGGACTTCCGCCCGGCCCGCAAGGCCCACCCGGGCCTGCGCGTCACGGACATCGAGGCGTACGCGGCCCGGCTGGCCGGGCGCGGCGCCGAAGTGGTCTGGGACGACGGCCTGCCGGGCCACCGCCGCTTCTACAGCCACGACCCGGTGGGCAACCGGCTGGAGTTCCTGGAGCCGGTGACCGGCTGAGCACACGACAGCGCCCCGCCCCCGCGACTGCGGGAACGGGGCGCCGTGGGTCACGCGGGCCTAGTACAGGCCGTTGTAGATGTCCCAGCCGTAGCCGATCTTGACGCGCTTCTCGATCTTGCCCGTGCCGGTGGACGAGTAGCGGTACACGTCGCCCTTGCCGTCGACGCCGACCAGGTCGGCGAAGCCGTCGCCGTCCAGGTCGCCGGGGGCGGCGAGCTGCTTGTACGTGTTGTAGCCGTAGCCGAGCTTGACGCGGGCCGAGAGCGGCTTGGTGGCGTTGCCCGTGCCCTTGTACAGGTACAGGTTGCCCTTGGTGTCGCGGGCCACGACGTCCGCGATGCCGTCGCCGCTGAGGTCACCGGCGCCGACGATCTTGTTGTACGTGTTGTAGCCGTAGCCGACCTTGACCTTGGCCGCGAACTTGGTGCCGAGCCCGTTGCCCTTGTACAGGTACAGGTTGCCGCTGGTGTCGCGGGCCAGCACGTCGCCCTTGCCGTCACCGCTCAGGTCGCCCGGACCGGTGAGGCTGTTGTAGACCTGCCAGCCGGAGCCGATCTCCTCGGCGCCGACCCAGAGGGTGCCCTTGTAGACCTGGAGGAGTTCGCCCCAGCCGTCGTTGTCCAGCGAGGACGCCAGCGACAGGCTGACCTGGTTCCAGCCGGTGTCCGAGCTGTCCAGCTGACGCGGGAAGAAGTTCTCGTTGTTCCGGCTCTGGTACCAGTACAGGCTGCCGCCCTTGGTACGCGCCTCCAGCTCCTGCTTGCCCCAGGCCGGGTTGCCGCCCGCGCCGACGAACAGCGCCGCCGCGTTCCAGCCCTTGCCGCCCTCGACGCGCGGCTCGAAGGTGCCGTAGCCGGTGGAGAGGTACGTGTAGAGCGCGCCGTTCGGCTTACGGGCGACGATGTCGCCGAGGCCGTCGCCGTCGAGGTCGTCGAAGCTGATCAGCTGGTTGTAGATGTCCCAGCCGTAGCCGACCTTGACGCGCGCCTTGAAGGGCTTCGCGGCGTCGCCGGTACCGGCGTAGAAGTACACGTCACCGGCGGGCGTACGGGCGATGACGTCGCCCAGGCCGTCGCCGTTGACGTCGTTGGCGCCCACGATCTGGTCGTAGACGTTCCAGCCGTAGCCCACCTTGACACCGGCCTTGAAGGGCGCGCTGTTCACGTTGCCGGTGGAGATGTAGACGTAGACGTCGCCGGAGGGCGTCCGCGCGATCAGGTCGCCGCGGCCGTCGCCGTCCAGGTCGCCGGGGGCGGAGACCTTGTTGTACTTCTGCCAGCCGTTGCCCGACCAGGTGACGTAGCCGGTGCTGTCCGCGCCCCAGCTCTGGTAGAGCGAGAGCTTGCCCGACGCCGACAGCGTCAGAACCTCGGCCATGCCGCCGCCGTCGAGGTCGCCCGGCGTGATGATGTCCTTGGCGGTCTCGTAGGGGTCGTCGCTGTTGATCGTGTACGGGTGCGAGCCCGAGGAGTCCATGGCGGCGTACAGGTTGCCGTCCAGACCCCGGTAGAGCATGTCGGTGTAGCCGTCGCCGTCCAGGTCCCCGCGCGGCTTGGCCGGGACGACGGAGGACGGGGACTGGGTGCCCGCCACGCCCGAGGCGCCGGACTTCTTCGCCGTGCGCTTCGGCAGGCTGAGCGTCGGCTGACCGCCGAGCTCGGGGGTGAACTGCGCGGTGGCGCCGCTCGGAGCGGGCGCCGAGTCATCGGCCGAAGCCGGGGCCGCCAGCAGCATGCCGGCGGAGAGAACGAGTGCGGTGCAGGCCGCGATCCGGCTCGCGCGCTTCGAGCGCACGACGAAACGGCCGGGTTCCACAGAAGTCAAAGCCCCCCCAAGGGGTAAGTGGTGGAACCGGGGCAAACGCTTTCACGGGCACGTTACGTGCAGGGTGAAGCATTCCCGGGATGTTCACAGACTCTACAACTGCGCACCCCGGGACTGAAGTGGTTTAGCGATGGATCAAGATTGCGGCTTGGCCACACTCGCCGGCCGAACCGGCCCGCCCCCCGACGGGCCGTCAGCTCTTGCGGTGCCCTATCAGCCGCGGCTTCGACTCCAGGTTCTCCAGACCGTGCCAGGCCAGATTCACCAGATGGGCCGCGACCTCCGCCTTCTTCGGCTTGCGCGCGTTCACCCACCACTGGCCCGTCAGCGCCACCATGCCCACCAGCGCCTGCGCGTACAGCGGGGCCAGCTTCGGATCGAAGCCCCGGGCCTTGAACTCCAGGCCGAGGATGTCCTCGACCTGGGTCGCGATGTCGCTGATCAGGGAGGCGAAGGTGCCCGTCGACTGGGCGACCGGCGAGTCCCGGACCAGGATGCGGAAGCCGTCGGTGTACGTCTCGATGTAGTCCAGGAGCGCGAACGCCGCCTGCTCCAGGAGCTCCCGGGGGTGCCCCGCGGTCAGGGCGCCGGTCACCATGTCCAGGAGCTGGCGCATCTCCCGGTCCACCACGACCGCGTACAGCCCCTCCTTGCCGCCGAAGTGTTCGTAGACGACCGGCTTCGACACCCCCGCGCGGGCCGCGATCTCCTCGACAGACGTGCCCTCGAAGCCCTTGTCGGCGAACAGGGTGCGACCGATGTCCAGCAGCTGCTCGCGGCGTTCCTTCCCGGTCATCCGCACCCGGCGGGCCCGCCGGGACGAAGGTGCACGGGTGTTCTCGCTGCCTGCGCTGGAGTCGGTCGCCACATCGTCCATCATGCCGCGTCGGCCGCCGCGCGCTTGCGCCGGGACTCGATACGGGCCTCGTCCGGCCAGCGCACGTCGTACGCCCAGCCGGCCTGCTCGAACCAGCGGATGAGGCGCGCACTCGAATCGATCTGACCGCGCATCACGCCGTGCCGCGCGCTCGTCGGGTCCGCGTGGTGCAGGTTGTGCCAGGACTCGCCGCAGGACAGGACCGCCAGCCACCACACGTTGCCGGACTTGTCGCGGGACTTGAAGGGGCGCTTGCCGACCGCGTGGCAGATCGAGTTGATCGACCACGTCACGTGGTGCAGCAGCGCCACCCGCACCAGCGATCCCCAGAAGAACGCCGTCGCCGCACCCCACCAGGACATCGTCACCAGGCCGCCGACCAGCGGCGGGATCGCCAGCGAGACGATCGTGAAGGTCATGAAGTGGCGCGAGATCCGGCGGATCGCCGGGTCCTTGATCAGGTCCGGCGCGTACTTCTGCTGCGGCGTCTGCTCCTCGTCGAACATCCACGCGATGTGGGCCCACCACAGCCCCTTCAGCAGCGCCGGCAGCGTCTCGCCGAACCGCCACGGCGAATGCGGGTCGCCGTCAGCGTCCGAGAACCGGTGGTGCTTGCGGTGATCGGCCACCCAGCGCACCAGGGGACCCTCCACAGCCAGCGAACCGGCCACCGCCAGGGCGATGCGGAGCGGACGCTTCGCCTTGAACGAGCCGTGCGTGAAGTACCGGTGGAAGCCGATCGTGATGCCGTGGCAGCCGATGAAGTACATCGCCACCAGCAGGCCCAGATCGAGCCAGCTCACACCGCGGCCCCAGGCCAGCGGCACCGCCGCCACCAGGGCCACGAACGGCAGGACGATGAACAGCAGGAGCGCGATCTGCTCGATCGACCGCTTGTTGTCCCCGCCGAGCGTGGCGGAGGGAAGAACCGGATCACCGGCCGCCGGTGCGGCGGCCTCGATCACATCGGGGCTGGTCTTCATGGGGAGTCCCCTGGGGGTGAGAACGGGACGGACAGCCGGGTTACGCACCCGTAACCTACGGCTTCGTAAGTATGGCAGCGCGGAGGCCCGCCCACGAGAGGGCGAAACACCGCGCACAGACGCGCGAATACCGGGTAGACACACACCGCGTACCCCGACCGGACCCCCGGCGCACACGGACGGCCGTCCGGGGCGCGAACAGCACCGAAAGCACGGACACCTATCCTGGAGAGGTCGGACAGCGCGGTCCGCACCCTGCTTTCCGGGGTGGCGTCGGCATCCGCCGACCGCGGTCCCGGGTCCCGTGCACCACCACTGCAAGGAGCCGCACACTGTGAGCAGTGCCGACCAGACCCCCGCCGCCAGCCCCGAGCTGCGCGCCGACATCCGCCGCCTCGGCGACCTGCTGGGCGAGACCCTGGTACGCCAGGAGGGCCCGGAACTCCTCGACCTCGTCGAGCGCGTACGCGCCCTGACCCGCACCGACGGCGAGGCCGCGGCCGAGCTCCTCGGCGACACCGGCCTGGAGACCGCCGCCAAGCTCGTCCGCGCCTTCTCCACCTACTTCCACCTGGCCAACGTGACCGAGCAGGTCCACCGCGCCCACGAGATGCGCGACCGCCGGTCCGCCGAGGGCGGCCTCCTCGCCCGCACCGCCGACCGGCTCAAGGACGCCGACCCCGAGCATCTGCGCGCCACCGTCAAGAACCTCAACGTGCGCCCCGTCTTCACCGCGCACCCCACCGAGGCTGCCCGGCGCTCCGTCCTCAACAAGCTCCGCCGCATCGCCGCCCTCCTGGAGACCCCGGTCATCGAGGCCGACCGCCGCCGCCAGGACCTCCGGCTCGCCGAGAACATCGACCTCATCTGGCAGACCGACGAACTCCGCGTCGTACGCCCCGAGCCCACCGACGAGGCCCGGAACGCCATCTACTACCTGGACGAGCTGCACGCCAACGCTGTCGGCGACGTCCTGGAGGACCTGGCCGCCGAACTGGAGCGCGTCGGCGTCGAACTCCCCGCCGGCACCCGCCCCCTCACCTTCGGCACCTGGATCGGCGGCGACCGCGACGGCAACCCCAACGTGACCCCCAAGGTCACCTGGGACGTCCTCATCCTCCAGCACGAGCACGGCATCACCGACGCCCTCGAACTCGTCGACCAGCTCCGCGGACTGCTCTCCAACTCCATCCGCTACACCGGCGCCACCGACGAACTCCTCGCCTCCCTCCAGGCCGACCTCGACCTCCTCCCCGAGATCAGCCCCCGCTACAAGCGGCTCAACGCCGAGGAGCCCTACCGGCTCAAGGCCACCTGCATCCGCCAGAAGCTCGTCAACACCCGCGAGCGCCTCGCCTCCGGCCGCCCCCACCGCCCCGGCTGCGACTACCTCGGCACCGCCGAACTCATCAGCGACCTCGCCCTCATCCAGGACTCGCTGCGCCGCCACAAGGCCGGCATCGTCGCCGACGGCCGCATGGACCGCACCATCCGCACGCTCTCCGCCTTCGGCCTCCAGCTCGCCACGATGGACGTCCGCGAACACGCCGACGCCCACCACCACGCCCTCGGCCAGCTCTTCGACCGGCTCGGCGAGGAGTCCTGGCGCTACGCCGACATGCCCCGCGACTACCGGCAGAAGCTCCTCGCCAAGGAGCTGCGCTCCCGCCGCCCCCTCGCACCCACCCCGGCACCGCTCGACGCCGCCGGCGAGAAGACCCTCGGCGTCTTCCACACCATCAAGGAAGCCTTCCAGCGCTTCGGCCCCGAAGTCATCGAGTCCTACATCATCTCGATGTGCCAGGGAGCCGACGACGTCTTCGCCGCCGCCGTACTCGCCCGCGAGGCCGGCCTCCTCGACCTCCACGCCGGCTGGGCCGAGATCGGCATCGTCCCGCTCCTCGAGACCACCGACGAACTGCGCGCCGCCGACGTCATCCTCGACGAAATGCTCGCCGACCCCTCCTACCGGCGCCTCGTCTCCCTGCGCGGCGACGTCCAGGAGGTCATGCTCGGCTACTCCGACTCCTCCAAGTTCGGCGGCATCACCACCTCCCAGTGGGAGATCCACCGCGCCCAGCGCCGCCTGCGCGACGTCGCCCACCGCTACGGCGTACGGCTCCGCCTCTTCCACGGCCGCGGCGGCACCGTCGGCCGCGGCGGCGGCCCCTCGCACGACGCGATCCTCGCCCAGCCCTGGGGCACCCTGGAGGGCGAGATCAAGGTCACCGAGCAGGGCGAGGTCATCTCCGACAAGTACCTCATCCCGGCACTCGCCCGGGAGAACCTGGAACTGACCGTCGCGGCCACCCTCCAGGCATCCGCCCTGCACACCGCCCCCCGCCAGTCCGACGAGGCCCTGGCCCGCTGGGACGCGGCCATGGACACCGTCTCCGACGCCGCCCACGCCGCCTACCGCAAGCTCGTCGAGGACCCCGACCTCCCGTCGTACTTCCTCGCCTCCACCCCCGTGGACCAGCTCGCAAGCCTGCACCTCGGCTCGCGGCCCTCCCGCCGCCCCGGCTCCGGCGTCTCGCTCGACGGACTCCGCGCCATCCCCTGGGTCTTCGGCTGGACCCAGTCCCGCCAGATCGTCCCCGGCTGGTTCGGCGTCGGCTCCGGCCTCAAGGCCCTGCGCGAGGCCGGACTCGACACGGTCCTGGAAGAGATGCACGAGCAGTGGCACTTCTTCCGCAACTTCATCTCCAACGTCGAGATGACCCTCGCCAAGACCGACCTGCGCATCGCCCGGCACTACGTCGACACCCTCGTCCCCGACGAGCTCAAGCACGTCTTCGACGTCATCGAGGCCGAGCACGCCCTCACCGTGCAGGAGGTCCTGCGCGTCACCGGCGGCGAGAAGCTGCTCGACACCAACCCGGTGCTCCAGCAGACCTTCGCCATCCGCGACGCCTACCTGGACCCGATCTCCTACCTCCAGGTCTCCCTGCTCGCCCGCCAGCGCCGGGCCGCCGAAGCCGGCGAGGAGGAGGACCCGCTCCTCGCCCGCGCCCTGCTCCTCACCGTCAACGGTGTCGCCGCGGGCCTCCGCAACACCGGCTGACCCGGCACCGCACGACAACGGGGCGCGGGGATCACCTCCCCGCGCCCCGTCCCGCGTTCACAGCGCGATGAACGCCGCCACCAGCAGCACCCCGCCCGCGACCCCGGTGCCCCAGGCCGTCCGCGTCAGCCGCAGGCCCCCGCCGATCACCAGGGCCGCCAGCACCAGCGCCCCGCCCAGTGGCACCCACGCGTGCAGGAAACCCGGCGCCCCGGTCCGCACCACCTCGTCCGTCCCCGGCTTCACCACCACCGGGAAGCGGTCGCCCTTCCGCGCCGCCACCGAGCTGTCCACCGACACCCGCGACCGCGCCGCCGCCCCGTCGCCCGGCGCGAACGACCCCGTGCACACGTCGTCGCCGCACCCCGTCACCGTCATCGTCCCGTGCTCCCGGCCCTTCCCCAGCACGATGTGGTGCGCCGCGCCCCAGGACGTCAGCACACCCGCCACCAGCAACACCACGACGACGAGGCCGAGCACCGCACTGCGGCCGTACAACAGGGCACGGTGGGAAGGATTCCGCTTCATGGGCCCAGATCCTTGGCCAGAGCCGCACGACCGGTCAAGCCATGCCGCACCGCTCAGGAGTTGTACGCCGACTGCGCCCGCTCCAGACCCTCCGCCAGCAGGCACTCCACCGCGTCCGCCGCCCGGTCCACCTCGAACGCCAGCTCCTTGCGCTCCGCGGACGAGAAGTCCTTCAGCACGAAGTCCGCGACCTGCATCCGCCCCGGCGGCCGGCCGATCCCGAACCGCACCCGGTGATAGTCCGGACCCATCGCCTTCGTCATCGACTTCAGCCCGTTGTGCCCGTTGTCCCCGCCGCCCAGCTTCACCCGCAGCGCCCCGTAATCGATGTCCAGCTCGTCATGGACCGCCACCACATGGGCCGTCGGCACCTTGTAGAAGTCCCGCAGCGCCACCACCGGGCCCCCGGACAGATTCATGTACGACATCGGCTTCGCGATCACCACGCGACGGCTCAGCGGTCCGGGCGGACCGATCCGGCCCTCCAGCACCTGCGCCTGCGCCTTCGGGGCGCGCTTGAACTTCCCGCCGATCCGCTCGGCGAGCAGGTCGGCGACCATGAAACCGACGTTGTGCCGGTTCGCCGCGTACTCGGGGCCGGGATTGCCCAGCCCCACGATCAGCCAGGGGTCGGTGGCGTCGGACATCGCGCGAAGTCTCCTCGTTCGTACGCGTACAGCGGGCGTGGACGGCGAAACGGGGCGGTGGCGCTCCCCGAAAGGGAGACCACCGCCCCGTCAGTCAAGCAGGCGGGACGGGACTCAGCCCTCCTCGCCCTCACCCTCGGCGGCCTCGGCGGCCGGCTCCTCGGCCTGCGCGGCGACGACCTGGAGCACGATGGCGTCCTCGTCACCGGCGAGCACGGCGCCCTTGGGCAGCGTGATGTCCTTGGCGAGCACCGAGGCACCGGCGTCCAGGCCCTGCACGGAGACCGTGACGGACTCGGGGATGTGGGTGGCCTCGGCCTCGACGAGCAGGGTCGCCTGCACGTACTCCAGCAGGTTGCCGCCCGGGGCCAGGTCGCCCTCGGCGTGCACCGCGACCTCGACGTTGACCTTCTCGCCGCGCTTCACGGTCAGCAGGTCGACGTGCTCGATGTCGCCCTTGAGCGGGTTGCGCTGCACGGCCTTGGGGATGACCAGGGCGTCCTTGCCGTCGATCTCCAGACCGATCAGGACGTTGGCGGTGCGGAGCGCGAGCAGCAGCTCGTGGCCCGGAAGGGTGATGTGGACCGGCTCGGCACCGTGGCCGTAGACGACCGCGGGAACCTGGTGGGCACGGCGCGCGCGACGGGCGGCACCCTTGCCGAACTCGGTACGGACCTGAGCGGCGAGCTTGATCTCGGCCATGGCTGCACTCCTCGTGAGGTGACGGAAATACGGATGGTCACCCGGCCAACAACTGGCCTGCTACGAAGAGCGCGCCGATAACGGACCGCCGTACATGAGTACGGCCTCCCTCGCCGAGCAACTCGCTGAGTCTACCCGGCGGGGAGGCCGCACCCCAAAGTGGATCAACGGCGGCGCCTGCGCCGCCCCGTCCGCCTGCTCCTACTGCTCCTCGAAGAGGCTCGTGACCGAGCCGTCCTCGAAGACCTCGCGCACCGCGCGGGCGATCGTCGGCGCGATCGACAGCACCTTGATCTTGTCGAGCTCCAGCTCACCCGGCGTCGGCAGGGTGTCCGTGAACACGAACTCGCTGACCTTCGAGTTCTTCAGGCGGTCCGCCGCGGGGCCCGAGAGCACACCGTGCGTCGCCGTCACTATGACGTCCTCGGCGCCGTGCGCGAACAGGGCGTCGGCGGCGGCGCAGATCGTGCCGCCGGTGTCGATCATGTCGTCGACCAGGACACAGACCCGGCCCTTCACATTGCCCACGACCTCGTGGACGGTCACCTGGTTGGCGACGTCCTTGTCACGGCGCTTGTGCACGATCGCCAGCGGGGCGTCCAGACGGTCGCACCAGCGGTCGGCGACCCGCACCCGGCCGGCGTCCGGCGAGACGATCGTCAGCTTGGAACGGTCCACCTTGGCGCCCACGTAGTCCGCCAGGATCGGCAGCGCGAACAGGTGGTCCACCGGGCCGTCGAAGAAGCCCTGGATCTGGTCCGTGTGCAGGTCGACGGTGAGGATGCGGTCCGCGCCCGCCGTCTTCATCAGGTCCGCGATCAGACGGGCCGAGATCGGCTCGCGGCCGCGGTGCTTCTTGTCCTGGCGGGCGTAGCCGTAGAACGGCACGATCACCGTGATCGAGCGGGCCGACGCGCGCTTCAGCGCGTCGATCATGATCAGCTGCTCCATGATCCACTTGTTGATCGGAGCCGTGTGGCTCTGGATCAGGAAGCAGTCCGCGCCGCGCGCCGACTCCTGGAAGCGGACGTAGATCTCACCGTTGGCGAAATCGAAGGCCTTCGTCGGCACGAGGCCGACACCGAGCTGGTGCGCGACCTCCTCGGCCAGCTCGGGGTGGGCGCGGCCGGAGAAGAGCATCAGTTTCTTCTCGCCGGTCGTCTTGATCCCGGTCACAGCACAGTCTCCTCAGACGTGTTCCTGGCGCCGCACGCAGATGTCCCGATGTGCAACGAGCCAGCCGAAATGGGGTGAGCATCTATCACGGTACGCGGTGCTGGACGCACCTGTTTCCGGTCAGCTTTCGCCGGCCGGCCTCTCCTCCGCCGCCTGAGCCGCCTGCGCGGCGGCGCTTCCGGGACGCTTGCGCGCCACCCAACCCTCGATATTCCTTTGCTGGCCCCGGGCCACGGCCAGCGAACCGGACGGCACGTCCTTCGTGATGACCGAGCCGGCGGCGGTGTAAACCCCGTCCCCGACCGTGACAGGCGCCACAAACATATTGTCCGACCCGGTGCGGCAGTGCGACCCGATCGTCGTGTGGTGCTTGGCCACCCCGTCGTAGTTCACGAACACGCTCGCGGCGCCGATGTTGGTGTGGTCGCCGATGGTCGCGTCGCCCACGTACGACAGGTGCGGGACCTTGGTCCCCTCGCCGATCGTCGCGTTCTTCATCTCGACGTACGTCCCCGCCTTGGCCTTCGGGCCCAGCTTGGTGCCCGGCCGCAGGTAGGCGTACGGGCCCACCAGCGCCCCCGGGCCCACCTCGGCGCCGTCCGCCACCGTGTTGTCCACCCGCGCGCCCGCGTGCACGACGGTGTCCGTCAGCCGCGAGTTCGGGCCGACCTCGGCGTCCTCCGCGAGGTGCGTGGTGCCCAGCAGCTGCGTGCCGGGGTGCACGATCGCGTCCCGCTCGAACGTCACCGTGACGTCGATCAGCGTCGAGCCGGGGTCCACAACGGTCACACCCGCCGTCATGGCGCGCTCGAGCAGCCGCTGGTTCAGCAGCCGGCGGGCCTCCGCCAGCTGGACCCGGTTGTTGATGCCCAGGATCTCCCGGTGGTCGCCCGCCACGCAGGCGCCGACCCGGTGCCCGGCCTCGCGCAGGATCGACAGGACGTCGGTGAGGTATTCCTCGCCCTGGCTGTTGTCCGTCCGCACCTGGCCGAGCGCGTCGGCGAGGAGCTTCCCGTCGAACGCGAACACCCCGGAGTTGATCTCCCGGATCGCCCGCTGCTCGTCGCTGGCGTCCTTGTGCTCCACGATCTCGGTGACCGCGCCGCTCGCCGCGTCGCGCACGATCCGCCCGTAGCCGGTGGAGTCGGGGACCTCGGCGCTGAGCACGGTGACGGCGTTGCCGTCGGCGGTGTGCGTCGCGGCCAGCGCGCCCAGCGTCTCGCCGGACAGCAGCGGGGTGTCCCCGCACACGACGACGACGGTGCCCTCGACGACCCCGCCCAGCTCGTCGAGCGCGACCCGCACCGCGTTCCCGGTGCCCTTCTGCTCGGCCTGGTAGGCGGTGCGCACCTGCGCGTCGGCGCCGGTGAGGTGGGCGGTGACCTGCTCGTGCGCGTGGCCCACGACCACGACGAGGTGCTGGGGGTCCAGCTCGCGGGAGGCGGCGACGACATGACCGACGAGCGAGCGCCCGGAGATCTCGTGCAGAACCTTGGGGGTCTTCGACTTCATGCGGGTGCCCTCACCCGCTGCGAGGACGACGACGGCTGCCGGGCGTACGGAGCTCACGGATAGGCCCTTCGGCTTCGGGTGGTGGACATCCGCAGGATACCGGGGGGCGTCGGACCGGACATGGGCGCGGGCCCCGACCGAGGTGGTCGGGGCCCGTACGTGTGGGCTCCGCCGGCTGGATTCGAACCAGCGTCTCAAGGCTCCAAAGGCCTGCGGGATGCCGCTACCCCACGGCGGATCACAGGAGCAGACCCTACCCGAGGCGGAGTTGGGCCTGATCCGCTATGCCGCTCCACCAGCCCTCAATCCGACGATACAACTCGGCGCCCTGAGAAACACGAAGCACGAGGCATCCCCGGTACGCATCCCCTGTGTTCTTGCGAACCGTCTTGGGATTGTGCTTCTTCAAGGTCGTCTTCTGGAGGTCTGCCACATCGATGCCCACCAGGTCGGCCCAATAGCGTTCGGCACCTTCGACATCCGCGCTTTCGTGGATCGTGACTCGGTAGCCCAGCCGGTCGGGTGTGACGCCTAGCAGCCGCAGCCACGCCCGGTACACCTGGATCACATTCGGATCGCTGTTGATGAACATGACGTTCTCGCGCCGGGCGTAGGGCTTGTCCTTGGAGCCCTCCGCCCAGTACAGCGCGACTCCCAGGAGCAGGAGTTCTCGGTCCGTCAAGGCGTCGATCTCGCTCCTGGCCTCTGCTTTCGTTCGCTGTCGTTCCGCGTCCCGCACGGCCAGCTCATGGTCCCACCGCATCCGGCCGGCGAGCTGCGCCTGCTCGACGGCCGAGCGGCTTCGTACCGGCTTCGGCAGATCCCGCACCCACAGCGAGATCGACCCCTTCGAGCACCCCAGCTCCAGCTGGATCTGGTCGTACGTCTTCCCTTCCAACCGCAGCTCCCGTGCTCTCGCCCGCAGGTCGTCCTTCGCGCGCGGGCGCTTCGTCCACTCAGGCGGCGGCTCGCCCTCCAGCAGGCGGTTGAGGATGTCGTTGTTGTCGACGTGCAGCCGGTCCCGGATCTGGCGGCGGCTCAACCCCTCCCGTCGTAACGCCACCGCCCGTTCGCGCAGGCCCTCGAAATCCGCGTACTTGCTCGTGATTTCCGTCATGCGCCAAGCGTTGTCCGGAATCCGGACGTCCGGGTCGAATGGGTGGACGATTCGCCATTTCGGGCGGTTGTTCCCCAATCGGCCTCCGGTCGAACGTACGACGTGCTGTGCAGGTCACCCGAAAATGGGATGCGGGCGCCCGTACGCTGGATGCCATGACCGCAACGGGGGAAGACCGGGAAGCGGCGGGTCCGACCACCCGTGGCTACTGGTGGTGGGAACGGCGACGGAGTGTCGCGCTGGATGTGGGGCTCGCGCTCGTTTCGGCGGCGGAGTGCGGGCTCGAAGGGGTGGATTTCGCGGGGGACGCCGGGCTCCCGGTGCCCTTCGGAGTGGTGTTCGGGGTGATCGCGGGGGCCGTGCTGCTGGTGCGGCGGCGGTGGCCGATCGCCGTGGTGCTGGTCTCGATCGCGACGACGCCCGCCGAGATGGGCTTCCTGATGGGCCTCGTCGGCCTGTACACGCTGGCCGCGTCCGAGGTGCCCCGGCGGATCACCGCGGTGCTGATGAGCATGTCCCTGGTGGGGACGTTCATCGTGACGTACGTACGGCTGCGCCAGGGCGTCGACGAGAACGCCGACTTCGGGCCCGGCGACTGGTACGTGCCCATGCTGTCCCTCTTCATGGCCGTCGGGCTGACCGCCCCGCCCGTGCTGTTCGGGCTGTACATAGGAGCGCGGCGCCGGCTGATGGAGAGCCTGCGGGAGCGCGCGGACTCGCTGGAGCGGGAGCTGTCGCTGCTCGCGGACCGGGCCGAGGAGCGGGCCGAGTGGGCCCGTACGGAGGAGCGGACCCGGATCGCCCGCGAGATGCACGATGTGGTGGCCCACCGGGTGAGCCTGATGGTCGTGCACGCTGCGGCGCTGCAGGCCGTGGCGCCCAAGGACCCGGCGAAGGCCGTGCGCAACGCGGCCCTGGTCGGCGACATGGGGCGCCAGGCGCTCACCGAGCTGCGCGAGATGCTGGGTGTGCTGCGCTCCGGTGACCCGGCGCCCGCCCGTGGGGTGCGGCAGGTGCCGCTGGCTTCCGTGGGCCGGGCGGCCCAGGCGGCCGCGGAGGACGGGCCGCGGCTGGAGGAGGTGGAGGCGCTGGTCGGCCAGTCGCGGGCGGCGGGCATGACCGTCGAGCTCTCCGTCGAGGGCTCCGCCCGCGCGTACGCGCCCGAGGTCGAGCAGACGGCGTACCGCGTGGTGCAGGAGGCCCTGACCAACGTCCACAAGCACGCGGCGGGTGCGAAGACGTGGGTGCGGCTGGCGCACCGGGGTGTCGAGGTCGCCATGCAGGTGGAGAACGGTCCGACGGACGCGGCGACGGCGGACGCGGGTCTGCCCAGCGGTGGCAACGGCCTGATCGGCATGCGGGAACGCGTCCTGGCCCTGGGGGGTGTCTTCGTCTCGGGCCCGACGGACGCGGGCGGCTTCAGAGTCTCGGCGGTCCTCCCGGACGAGGGCGGGGGCATTGCAAGCCCGTCCGGCGTTTGAGGACGGAACCCTCGCGGTGGTGACCGCCTGCCCGGCGTGAACCGGCAGCCCGAGGGGCCCGCGGCGACCGCGCACCCGGCGTGAGGCCCCGGTCCGGTGGGCCTCCTCAGCCCGAGACCAGCCGCTCCGGCTGCAGCCCGGTCACGAGCGTCGCGAGCGCCGTGTCGATGTCCTGGCCGAGGTACCAGTCCCCGGTGTGGTCGATGGAGTACACCCGCCCCGCGAGGTCGATCGCGAGGACGGCCTGCCCGTCCCCCTCCTCGCCGAGCGGCGCGACCTCGGTCGCCAGCGCGCGGCCGAGGTCGCCGAGGGTGCGGGCCAGGTGCAGCCCGCTCAGCGGGTCGATGCGGACGGCCGGAGGGGCGATCTGGCGTCCCGGCGCAGTGGCGGTGATGTGGAGGCCCCCGAACTCGGCCCACGCCTCGACCGCGGCGGGGAAGACGGCGTGCTGGTGCCCGGCGGGCGAGGCGTGCGAGCGCAGGGCGTCGGCCCATTCCTCGGCCTGGCGGATGTCCCAGCGGCCGGGCGCCCAGCCGGCGGCGCGCAGGGCGGCGTCGACGGCGACGGGGAAGCGGGTGGCGGAGTGGCGGTCGGGGCCGGTCTGCCGGGGCAGGTCGGTGCGGTCGTGCATGGACGCGGTCAGCTCTTCTCTGCGGTGGTGGCCGCGCCGTCGGCGGTGAGGTCGACCGGGCGTACGCCGAAGTGGGCGAGCATGACGGCACAGGAGCGGCAGGGCGCCGCGTAGCTGCCGTGCAGCGGGTCGCCGTCCTCGCGGATGCGGCGGGCGGTGAGCCGGGCGTGCTTGAGGGCGCGGCGGGCCTCGCCGTTGGTGAGGGGCTTGCGCTGGGCGCGCTTGGAGCGCCCGGACTCGGCGGCGGTGAGGTGCCGGGAGAGGAGTATGGCCTCGGGGCAGCGGCCGGTGAACCGTTCGCGCTGTGCGCTGGGGAGGGTGTCCAGGAAGTCCTGGACGAGGTGGTGCAGGACCGGCGGCTGGTCGCCCTTGCCGGCGGTGCAGGTGAGTGTTTCGCCGCGTACGGAAAGGGCGGCGGCGACGGCGGGCAGGATGCCGTCGCGGCGCTGGCCGAGCCGGGGTGCGGGGCTCTTCTCGGTGCTGCTCCAGCTCAGTCGTGGGTCCCCGGTGGTGACGGTCTGTGCAGAGTGTGCGGTGTGCATGGTGCTGTGTCCCTCCCGTGCCCGCAGCGGCCGCTGCTTGGTGTGCACGCCCCCGTGTATGCGGGTGACAGCCTGCCAAATGTGTCGGGTCCTGTGAAAGCTGGGTCGCTGAAACGTGTCTGCGTGTCGCGGTCCGTGGACGTTTCCGTCGCTCCAACGTCACGCGGTTGTGACGTTTGGTGACGGTTCTGGCCTGGGGATGCCGGGGCCGGTCCCCGTACGGGTGACACCGCTTAGGCTGTGCCTGGACCGCCTCCTGGGCAGGTCGGTCCTCATCAGCCAGACGCAGCAGGGGGCAACCGCCATGACGACAGGTCGGCTCGGGCAGCAAGCCGCGCCACCGAACGCGGCCTACGCCGGGCAGCTCGTGCACTTCCCGGACCCGGTCCGGGCGTCCCGTCACCCCAGAGGGGTGCGGATGGACGAGAACGGCTGTCCGGACTTCTCGCCGTACGCGCGCGCCGCGGCGGAGATCGCGGAGCCTCCGCAGGGTTTCGGTGTGGACGAGCTGCGGCTCACGGACTACGTGTCCGCGAACGCGGCGCTGGCCGAGGCCGGGCACGAGCTGTGGGACACGATCCCGCCGGTCGCGACGCCGCACGGCTGGACCTGGCACCACGTGCCGGGGGGCCGCCGGATGGAGCTGATCCCGGTCGAGGTGAAGGCGCTGCTGCGCCACCACGGCGGGCTCGCGTCCACGGAGGTGGACCAGGACAAGCGGGGCACGCGCCCGCTCCAGGAGACGCGTCCCGCGCACTTCCGGCTGCCCAAGGGTGCCGTGGCGGTGACCGAGCAGCAGATCCTGGGCGTCGAGGAGGACCTCGGCTACCGGCTGCCGGGGGCGTACCGCTCGTTCCTGAAGGCGGCGGGCGGTTCGGCCCCGGTGGGCACGGCGCTCGACGCGGAGCTGGGTCTCCTGATCGACCAGCCGTTCTTCACGGTGCGCGAGGAGGCCGCCGTGAACGACCTGGTGTACGTCAACAAGTGCCTGCGTGACCATCTGACGAAGGACTACCTCGGGGTCGCCTTCGTGCAGGGCGGTCTGCTCGCGGTGAAGGTGCGGGGCGCGGCCCTGGGGTCGGTGTGGTTCTGCGCGTACGACGACGCCCGGGACCGGGACGGCTGGACGGTGCAGGAGCGGGTGGACCGGCTGCTGTTGCCGTGCGGTGAGGACTTCGACGCGTTCCTCCAGCGGCTGGCGGGCAATCCGCCGGAGCTGGAGACGGTGGCGAACCTGATGGTGGACGGCGGCTTCGCGCAGGCCGTCCTGGTGGAGGGGTGAGCGCGATGGTGACCTTCGCTCAGGCGCAGGAGCGCGCCGAGGAATGGGTGAACGGTGACGTTCCCGCGTACCAGCACCGCGAGGTGCGCGTCCGTGAATTCGAACTCGGATTCGTGGTGTGGGCCGAGGACCGTGCGGACGGACCGGTGTCCGACGGCGGCCGTCAGCGGCTGGTGATCGCGCGGGACAGCGGCGAGGCGACGCTGTGGCCCGGGCTGCCGGTCGGTGAGGTGATCCGGCGGTACGAGGAGGAGTACGGCTCGCAGGAAGTGGAGCCCGCCGCCCCGGCGCCGCCCGAGCGGGTGGACCTGAATCAGACGTCGTTCCTGCTGAGCCCGCCGGAATGGCTCCAGGACGCGGCGGACAAGCTGGGCATCCCGGACCGGCGTGCGGAGCGGGACGAGACCCCGCCGCCCGCGCCGCAGTCCCCGTCGTCCTTCCCGCCGCCCGCCCCGATCCCGTCGTCCCCGACGCCCTCGCAGGGCGGTTCGGTGGCGTACGAGCCGACCGCTTCGGACGGCGTACCGGCGTCCTCGCTCCAGCCGCCCGTGGGGGCCACTCCGTGGGCGGGCACCGATGTGAACGCGGACTCGGACGACGCGGAGGTGGCGCTTCCGGCGACGGTGTTCGCGCCGCCGCTGTCGGGTGCCGACGACGAGGAGGAGTTGCCTCCGGTCGTTCCGGCGGACGCGCCGACGGCGCTGATGTCGGGCGGCAGCGCGCTCCCGAAGACCGCGATCGCGCCGAGTCTGGGCGGCGAGCGTCCGCCGGTGGGGCCGCCGGTGCCGGGTCCGCCCGTGCCCGGGACCGCCGTGCCCGGTCCGCCGGTTCCGGGGCAGCACACGCCCCCGCCGGCCCACCACACGCCCCCGCCGGCCCACCACACGCCCCCGCCGGCCCAGCACACCCCGCCCCCCGGGCCTGCGGGCGGGCCCGGGGACATCGCCGATGCCGCGACGAGCAAGGCGGCCATTCCGCCGCGCGCCTCGCGCGGGGGCACGCCTCCGCCGCCGCCCGGTGCCCCCGGCACCCCGGGTGCCCGGCCCGGCGCTCCGGTGCCGCCGCCCTCGGGCCCGGGTGCGCCCGGCGCGCCGGCGGGCGGCTATGTGCCGACGCAGCTCGTCTCCCAGCTGGGCCCGCCCGGTGCCCCGCAGCCGCCCGGCCCGCCGACGCCGCCGCCCGCCGGTGGCGGGGTGCACCAGGCGGCCACGATGTTCGCCGACGCCTCGTCCGGCGCGGGCATCCCGCAGCCGCCCGGTCCGCCGGGTGTTCCGGGCGCGCCGCAGCCGCCCGGTCCGCCCGGGGCCCCTGGTGCGCCCGGAGGCCCCGGAGCGCCCGTCGGGCAGCAGCCGCCTCCGCCGCCGGGGGCGATGCCTCCGCCCGGCCCGGGTGGGGTGCACCACGCGGCGACGATGCTCGCGGGGCCCGCGCAGACCGGTCCGGGGGCGCCGCAGCCGCCGGGTCCGCCGGTGGGCGCGCCGCCCGCGTACGGCTATCCGCAGGCCCCGGCCGGTCAGCCGACCGTTGGTCCGGGTTACCAGGCCGTGCTGCGGTTCCGGGCGCCGGACGGCAGCGAGCAGCAGCTGATCCGCCGCTCGGCGCCGGGCACGCCGCATCCCGAGTGGCAGATGCTGCACGAGCTGCGGGCGATGAACGTGCCGCCGCAGCAGGTGATCGAGCTGCACACGGAGCTGGAGTCGTGTGAGCTGCCCGGTGGCTACTGCGCCCGGATGATCCGGGAGACCTGGCCGCAGGTGCGGATCACCTCCGTCGCCCCGTACGGGACGGACCACGCGAGCCGGCAGCAGGGCATGCAGCATCTGCTGACGCACCAGGGCGAGCTGCACCAGGTGGCGGACGGCCCCGCGAGGCCCGCGCCGGTGCGGGCGCCGCTGCCGCAGATGCAGCCCGCGCCGCCGGTGCCGCCGGAGGCGCTGGCGGAGGAGATGATGCAGACCTTCGGTCCGCAGGGCATCCTCCGCTTCGACCAGCGCGCGGTGTCCCGTCAGGGGGTGCCCGAGCTCGTGGCGCGGACCCTGGTGTGGGCGGGTCTGCCCGCCGACTTCGGGCCGTTCTTCTGGGCGCAGCCGGGGCAGCCCGTGGTGCCGACGCTGGCGGAGCTGGCGGCCCAGCGGCAGGTGCAGCCCGCGTCCGACGCGGGCTCGTATCTGGTGATGGGTTCGGACTTCGGCCGGGCGATCTGCGTCCAGTACGGCACCGCGCACATCGTGGCGGTGCCGGTGGAGGCGGGTCCGGGCGGTGCGCCGGTGCCGCCGCAGTTCGTGAACACGGGGCTGCCCGAGTTCGTGCGCTGCATGGCGCTGCTGGGCCGGATGTGGCGGCTGCGGTACGGGCTGAATCCGGAGCAGGCGGGCCGCTGGACGGTGGACTTCCAGGCGCAGCTGGTGGCGCTGGACGCGGCGGCGCTGGCGTCGCCGGAGAGCTGGTGGTCGGTGCTGCTGGAGCAGATGTGGGACGGACTGATCTGACCGTTCCGTACGCGGGGCGTGGTGCCCGGTCCCTTTCGGGGGGCCGGGCACCACGCCTTTTCCGTGGGTGATGCCCGTGGCTTCGTGTGATGCCGGTCGCTTCCGTCCGGAAAGCGCCGCATCGATTCAGACTTCCCGACCAATTGCCGCATCCTTGACCTATCGCTCGGTGGCCGGAGCGTCGGAGTCGGGAAGATCGGAAAGAGGCGTCAGGGATGAGTTCTGCACCGGTGTCCGCGTACGGGTTCGTCGGTGTGCGGGGCCGTGGGTACCGCCCGGAGCAGGTGGACCGGGTGGTGGCGGCCCTGTCCGCGGAGCGTGACGAGGCCGTGGCGGGGGTGGCCCGGCTGACGGAGCTCGCGGAGGAGCTGGCGGCTGAGTCGGCCCGGCTGGACGAGGTCGTGGCGCGGCTGGCCCCGCCGGACTACGGGCCGCTGGGGGAACGGGCGCTGCGGATTCTGGCGCTGGCCGAGGAGGAGGCGGGGGCGCTCCTGGGTGCGGCGCGCGAGGAGGCGCAGGCGCTCCGGGACGAGGCGGACGCGGCGGCCCGGGCCCTGCGGGACGCGGCGCGCGCGGACGCGGAGGCGGTCCGGGCGGCGGCGGAGAGCGCGGCCGGTGAGCTGGTGGCCGCGGCGGAGGCGGCGGCCGGTGAGGCGCTGGAGGCGGCCCGTGCGGAGGCTGTGCGGCTGCGTGCGGAGGCGGAGTCCGCGATGGCGGCCACCCGCAGTCGTACGGCGAGTGTGCTGGCGCACCAGGAGCAGGAGCACGCCGAGCGGCACAAGGCGGCGGAGCGGGAGATCGCGGACGCCGAGGCGGCGCAGGCGGCGGAGCACGCCGGGCTGTTGGAGCGCGCGGAGGCGGATCTCGCCGCCGCGCGCCGGGCCAGGGCGGAGGCCGAGGAGGCCGCGCGGCACGGCCGGGAGGATGCGGAGGCGCGGGCGGCCGAGCTGATCGCGCGGGCGCGGGTGCGTGAGGAGCGGGTGGTGCGGGAGACCGAGCGCATACTGCGGGAGCACGAGGAGGGCCGCGACGAGGTCCAGGCGCACATGGCTCACGTGCGGAGTTCGCTCGCGGCGCTGACCGGGCGGGTGTCCCCGGCGGCGGAGCCGGAGCCCGGGCGGGAGCAGGCGCGCGGCTGACGGGTCCTCAGGGCCGGGGCCAGGGGCGCTGCGAGAGTTCTTCGATGCTGCTGTTGAAGCGTTTGAGGTAGCGGGCGAAGGCCGCGATGTCCTCGTCGGGCCAGTCGTGCATGACCTGGTCCAGCGAGCGCACGACGCGTTCGCGCTCGGCGTCCAGCAGCCGGGCGCCCTCGTGGGTGATGCGGAACTTGCGGGCCATGCCGCCGTCGGGGTCCGGGATGCGTTCGGCGAGCCCGGCGCGGGTCACGGCGGCGGTCTGGCGGTTGAGGGTGGAGGCGTCGAGGCCGAAGGCGTCGCTGAGTTCGGGGTTGGACATGGGGCCCTGGACGCGGAGCCGGCTCAGCAGGATGTACGCGCTGCGGTCCAGCAGGGCGTACTTGTGGCGTCCGCCGCGGTGGTCGGCGAGGCTGTGGCGGCCGAGCAGCATCTGCTCGTACTCCACCTCTTCCGTGGGCCTGGGCATGGCGACGGCCTCCTGCTTCTGCTGCTCGTGGGCGGCGCCCCATTCTCGCATGGAGTATGTACGCAGCACATAATGTGTATGACACATTGGGCATGTACGATGCATGTCGCTGTCCCGGCAGGCGGGACCACGCCCCAAGGAGTCCCCCTCATGGATGCCCCCCAGCCGACGGCCAGGACAGGCGCCGTCGTCGCCACCCTGGCCTTCGCCGGCACCGTGGCCGCGGTCATGCAGACGCTGGTCACGCCCCTCATCGCGGAACTGCCCAAGATCCTGGACACCTCGTCCTCCAACGCGGCCTGGGTCATCACCGTGACGCTGCTGGTCTCCGCGGTGTGCGTGCCGGTGTCCGGCCGCCTCGGCGACCTGCTGGGCAAGCGGCGGATGCTGCTCGCCTGCTCGGTGCCGCTGATCGCGGGCTCGGTGGTCTGCGCGCTCTCGTCCTCCGTCGTCCCGATGATCGTCGGGCGCGGGCTCCAGGGCATGGGCATGGGCATGGTCCCGCTCGGGATCGCCCTGCTGCGCGACGTGGTGCCGCCGGAGAAGATGAGCTCGTCCATCGCCCTGGTCAGCGCCTCGCTCGGGATCGGCGGCGCGCTCGGCCTGCCGATCGCCTCGGCGGTCGCGCAGTACGCCAGCTGGCGCGTGCTGTTCTGGGGCTCGGCCGTGCTGGCCGCCGCGATCTGCGCGCTGATCTGGGCCCTGATCCCGGACGTCCCGGCGGGCGCCGCGGGGCAGCGCTTCGACGTGCCCGGCGCGCTCGGACTGGCGGCCGGCCTGGTCTGCCTGCTCCTCGCGGTCTCGAAGGGCGCCGACTGGGGCTGGGCCTCCACGACGACCATCGGCCTGTTCGCCGCCGCCGTGGTGATCCTCCTCGTCTGGGGCCTCTGGGAGCTGCGCACCACCGACCCGCTGGTCGACCTGCGCACCACCGCCCGCCCCCGGGTGCTCATCACCAACATCGCGTCGCTCTTCGTCGGCTTCGGCATGTACGCCGGCATGCTGATCGCGCCGCAGCTGCTCCAGTTCCCCGAGGCCACCGGCTACGGACTCGGCCAGACGATGCTCCAGGCCGGTCTGTGGATGGCCCCCGGCGGCATCATGATGATGGTCGTCTCGCCGTTCGGCGGGAAGCTCACCGACGCCCGCGGCCCGAAGTTCACGCTGATCTCCGGCGTCCTCGTCATCGCCGCCGCCTACGGCCTCGGCATCCTGCTGATGGGCTCCGCCTGGGGCCTGATGCTGTTCCTCATGGTCAGCAGCGGCGGCGTGGGCCTCGCGTACGGGGCGATGCCCGCCCTGATCATGAGCGCGGTCCCGGCCTCCGAGACCGCCGCCGCCAACGGCTTCAACACCCTCATGCGCGCCCTCGGCACCTCGATCGGCGCCGCCGTGATCGGCGCGGTCCTCGCCCAGATGACCACCGAGACGGGCGGCTACACCTTCACCTCCGAGGCAGGCTTCCGTACGGGCCTGGTCTTCGGCTGCGGTGTCGCGCTGGTCGCGGTCGCGATCTCCGCCTTCATCCCGGCGGTACGGGGCTCCGCCCCGTCCTCCGGCCGGACGGACAGCCCGGCCGCCCCGGAGACGGCGACGGCCAAGGGCTGACCCCGCGCACCCCGGACGCCCGGCCCGCCGCCCCCGCACGGGGCGCCGGGCCGGGCGTCCGGCAATCGGCGCGGCCTCACGCCCGCAGGCCGTGGCGCGCCGCCCACGCGCTGATCGCCGAGGCCAGCTCCTCCGGCCGGTCCTCCGGGGAGTGGTGGCCGGCCGGTCCGTGGCGGGAGACCTCCAGGCCCGCGATGTTCGCCTCGCACCAGGCCACGGTCGCCGCGTCGGTCATGGCGCCCGGGCCCGGCTCGAAGGCCGCCAGCAGCTTCGGCACTCCGGGGCTCGCGGCCAGCCAGGCGTCGTACCGCTCGATCCGCGCCACCACATCGGCGGGCTCACCGTCCAGCGGCATCATGCGCGTCCACGCCAGGACCGGGCGGCGGCTGTCCGGGGTCGGGAACGGACGGCGGTAGACGTCGAGGTCGGCCGGGTCGAGCGGGGTGGCGAGCGTGGCCGGAAGCCCTTCGACGAAGGCGTTCCGCTCCAGGACCATGTCCTCGCCCGCTCCCGGCGTCCGCAGGACGGTGAACAACTCGCGTCCGGCGGCCGGGAACTCGTCGCCGTACAGCGGCTTGACGATCGTTTCCGTGAAGGCCAGCCCGCGGACGGTCCCCGGAAGGCGCGCGGCCCGGTCGAAGGCGAGCGCGCCGCCCCAGTCGTGGCCGACCAGCACGGCCTCGGCCAGACCGAGCGCGTCGAACCAGGCGTCCAGGTGACGGGCATGGTCCTCGAAGGAGTAGGCGATGTCCGGTTTACCGGAGTCGCCCATCCCGACGAGGTCGGGAGCCAGCAGCCGGCGCCCGGGCGCGGCCACCTTCGGCAGGACGTCGCGCCAGAGGTGGGAGGAGGTGGGGTTGCCGTGCAGGAAGACGAACGGCAGACCGCCGGGGTCGCCGGACTCGCGGTAGTGGACGGTGGTGCCGAGGACCGGAACGGTGGGCATGAGGGGGCGTCACATCGCTTTCTGTTCAGTGGATTTCATACGTTGAGGCCGAGGACCCGGTCGACGGTGATCTCGATGACCACCAGGTCCGGCGGATCGGGCGGGGCCGCCCCGTAGCGGGCGGTGTAGCGGCGTACCGCGTCCGCCAGCCGGACGGGATCTCCCGTCACCGAGGCCCGGCCTTCGAGGGTGATCCAGCGGAAGCCGTCCGCCTGGCAGAGGGCGACCCGGGCCGCCGGGCCGGCCGCCGCCACGTTGAGGGCCTTGCGGGCCGTGGCCCGGGTGGTCACCCGCGCGAGGCCGGTGGCCGCGTCGACGGTGAAGCGGACCGGGGCCACGTGCGGGGTGCCGTCGGGGCGCAGGGTGGTGAGCGTGGCCGTGCGGTCGAGGGTGAGGAAGCCGCGGGCGGTGGCGGTGAGCCGGTCCCGACTCACCTCTTCCGCACCCCCTCGTTCCAGATCAGCTTGGCGATGTTCGGCTTCACGGCGGTGGTGACGACGCCCATGGCCGTACGCACATGGCGTCGTTCCTCCATTTCGCGCAGCATGCTCGCGGCGAGGTCGGAGCGGGCCGTGAAGACGCCGTCCGCGCTGGACGGGGCGGTGAGGTAGTCCGTGACCTCGGGGTGCTCGAAGAGGCCCGACGGGCGCACCAGGGTCCAGTCGAGGGCCGTGCGGCCGACGACGTCCTCCATGCGGCGCATGTCCGCGTGCAGGGTGCGGCCCAGGCGCCGGTTCACCAGCGGGTCCAGCACGTGGTTGAAGAAGTGCGCCCCGGTGGGCCGCCACCCGGGGTCGGCGATGCTGGAGCTGACGACCAGGAGCCGCCGCACGCCGTGCCGGTCCATGGCCCGGGTGATGGCCCCGGCGCTCCGCGAGTACAGGGTGATGGGCACCTTGCTGAAACGGGCCCCCAGTGCGGAAAGGACCGCGTCCGCCCCCTCGACCGCCGCGTCCACGGCGGCCGGGTCGGTCGCGTCGGCGACGGCCTGGGTGACCCCGGGGCGGGCCGGCAGCGAACCGGGGCGGCGGACGACCGCGGTGACCTCGTGGCCGGCGGCGACGGCCTGCTCGGTGAGATGGCGTCCGGTCGGGCCGGTGGCGCCGAAGAGGGTGATGCGCATGGCGGGGCTGCTTCCTTCGGGGTGCGGTGGGAACGCCCTTGACTGTGCGGACCGCGCACCGCACGCTCAACGCTGATGAATAACGCCGTGGCCGCCCCCGCCCGGCCCCGCGGCCGCCCGCGGGGCAACCCGCCGACCCGCGCCTCGCTCGTCGCGGCCGCGCGCGAGCTGTTCCTGGAGCGCGGCTACCGGGCCACCACGCTGCGCGCCGTGGCCGTGGCCGCCGGGGTCGACGCGGCCCTGATCGCGTATCACTTCGGTTCAAAGCGCGGCCTGTTCGCCGAGGTCATGCAGGTCGGGTGTGCCGAGGCGCTGGCCGTGGACGAGGTGCTGCGGGGCGATCCGGCCACCCTGCCCGGACGGCTCATCGACGCGGTGACGGGCCTGTGGGAGGACACCGGATTCCGTCGGCTCGCCGGCGGGGGCGAGGCCGCCGGGGAGGCCGTCCGCGACTACCTGGAACAGGAGTTGCTGGGGCGGCTCGTTGAATTTCTCGGCGGCCCGGACGCGACCGCCCGCGCCACCGCCGTGGTGACGGTGCTCGGCGGGATCATCTACACCCGCTACCTGAATCCCCTCCCCACCCCGGCGGCCCTCACCCCCGCCGAGATCCGCGCCGCCCTCACTCCGGCCGTGCGCGCGGCGCTCGCCCCCCGGCGCCGTTAGTCCGCGTCTCCACCCCGGGGTGTGGACCCCTGGGGGCAGTCCCTGAGACCCGGGTCCACCCGGGGGGCCAGCCCCCTAGGGGGAGCTCCTTACAGCGGGCCAGGGGCCGTTCCTCCCGGTGGAGGACGCGCGGGGCCGGGGCCCCTCCGTAGCGTTGTCGTCGTACCGAAGACGTACGGCGCGAGCACCGAGGACGCACCGCCGAAGGGCGGACCGCAGGGAACGGGGTGGGGAAAACCCCACCGGAAGACTGCGCTGGGCACCAGCGCGCCGGACCCCCTCCCCACAGCAGACTTCACAGCAGACGGCGACAACCCGTCGCTGACCGACATAGGAGAAAAACCGTGACAACGGCTGTAACCATTCCCAGGCACGGGGGCACTGGAGGGCGTACGGCCGTGGCTGCGCGGGCGCGGCAGGTCGTCAAGGCGTACGGGTCCGGAGAGACCCGGGTCGTCGCCCTCGACCACGTCGACGTGGACATCGCCCGCGGGCAGTTCACCGCGATCATGGGCCCGTCCGGCTCCGGCAAGTCGACGCTGATGCACTGCCTGGCCGGCCTCGACACCGTGACGTCCGGCCAGATCCACGTCGCCGACACCGAGATCACCGGGCTCAAGGACAAGAAGCTCACCCAGCTCAGGCGCGACCGCATCGGGTTCATCTTCCAGGCGTTCAACCTGCTGCCCACGCTGAACGCGCTGGAGAACATCACGCTGCCGATGGACATCGCCGGCCGCAAGCCCGACACCGCCTGGCTCAACCAGGTCGTCGAGACCGTCGGTCTGGCCGGCCGCCTCAAGCACCGGCCCACCCAGCTCTCCGGCGGCCAGCAGCAGCGCGTCGCCGTGGCGCGGGCCCTCGCCGCCAAGCCGGAGATCATCTTCGGCGACGAGCCGACCGGAAACCTGGACTCCCGGGCCGGTGCCGAGGTCCTGAGCTTCCTGCGCAGGTCCGTGGACGAGCTGGGCCAGACCATCGTCATGGTCACCCACGACCCGGTCGCCGCCTCCTACGCGGACCGGGTGCTCTACCTGGCCGACGGCCGCATCGTGGACGAGATGCACAACCCCACCGCCGACCAGGTGCTGGACCGCATGAAGGACTTCGACGCGCGCGGGCGGACCTCATGACCGTCTGGAAGACCTCGATGCGCAACTTCTTCGCGCACAAGGGACGCATGGCGCTCTCCGCCGTCGCCGTCCTGCTCTCGGTGGCGTTCGTCTGCGGCACGCTCGTCTTCACCGACACCATGAACACCACGTTCGACAAGCTCTTCGCCGCCACCTCAGCCGATGTCACCGTCAGCCCGAAGAAGGCCAAGGTGACCGACATCCCGGAGAACGGGAAGCCCGAGTCGCTGCCCGCCTCCGTCCTCGCGAAGGCCGCGAAGGCCGACGGGGTGAAGAAGGCCGAGGGCGCCGTCTCCAGCTCCTCCGTCACCGTGGTCGACAGCCACAACGAGAACATGGGCTCCGAGACCGGCGCCCCCACCCTCGCCGGCAACTGGACGCAGAACGACCTGCGTTCCATGGAGATCAGCTCCGGCCGCGCCCCGCGCGGCCCGGCCGAGGTCATGGTCGACGCCGACACCGCCGAGAAGCACCACCTGAAGATCGGCGACGAGCTGCGCACCATCGCGGCCACCGGCGACATCAAGGGGAAGATCACCGGCATCGCCGCCTTCAAGGTGACCAACCCGGGCGCGGCCGTCGTCTACCTCGACACCGCCACCGCCCAGCGCGCCCTGCTCGGCGCCCCCGACCGCTTCACGCACCTCTCCATCACCGCCGAAGAGGGCGTCAGCGACGCCCAGCTGAAGCGGAACGTGGCCCAGGCGCTCGACGGCTCCGCCGCGTACAAGATCCAGACGCAGGACGAGGCCGCCGCCGACAACAAGGACTCCATGGGGTCGTTCCTCGACGTCATGAAGTACGCGATGCTCGGCTTCGCCGGGATCGCCTTCCTCGTCGGCATCTTCCTCATCGTCAACACCTTCTCGATGCTGGTCGCCCAGCGCACCCGTGAGATCGGCCTGATGCGGGCCATCGGCTCCAGCCGCGAGCAGGTCAACCGCTCGGTGCTGCTGGAGGCGGTGCTCCTCGGCATCGTCGGTTCCGTCCTCGGCGTCGGCGCGGGCATCGGGCTCGCCGTCGGGCTGATGAAGGTCATGGGCGCCGTCGGCATGGAGCTGTCCACCGAGGACCTGACCATCGCCTGGACGACCCCGGTGGTCGGGCTCGCGCTCGGCATCATCGTCACCGTCCTCGCCGCCTACATCCCGGCCCGCCGGGCGGGCAAGGTCTCCCCGATGGCCGCCCTGCGCGACGCCGGCACCCCGGCGGACGCGAAGTCCGGCTGGGTCAGGGCCGGTCTCGGCCTCGTCGTCACCGGCGCCGGCGCCGCCGCCCTGTGGGCGACGACGCGGGTGGACGAGGCGAGCGACGGCTCCGGCCTCCTCGGCCTGGGGGTCCTGCTCACCCTCGTCGGCTTCATCGTGATCGGCCCGCTGCTCGCCGGAGTCGTCGTACGGGCGCTGAGCGCCGTCCTGCTGAGGTTCTTCGGACCGGTCGGCCGGCTCGCCGAGCGCAACGCGCTGCGCAACCCGCGCCGCACCGGCGCCACCGGCGCCGCCCTGATGATCGGCCTCGCCCTGGTGGCCTGCCTCTCCGTGGTCGGCTCGTCCATGGTCGCCTCGGCCACCGACGAACTGGACAAGTCGGTGGGCGCGGACTTCATCGTGGAGTCGGCCAACGGCCAGCTGATCGTCCCGCAGGCCGCCGAGGCGCTGGCCTCCGCCCAGGGCATCGAGCACCTCACGCACTACAAGGTCCTCGGCGCGAAGCTGACCGGCCCGGACGGCAAGGCGTCGGACGAGCACGTCACGGCGGCCGACCCGACGTACGCCGAGGACGTGCGCCGCGAGGTCCTCTCCGGCGACCTGGACAAGGCGTACGGCAAGGACGCCATGTCGGTCGGCGAGGAGTACGCCACCGCCCACCACGTCAAGGTCGGTGACACGATCACCGTCGCGTTCAAGGCGGGCGACACGGCGAAGCTGAAGGTCGCCGCGATCACCTCGGACGAGACCGCCCTCGACCAGGGCGCGATGTACCTGAACACCTCGACCGCGCAGCGGTACGTCCCCGCCGGCAAGATGCCCCAGAACATGATCATGTTCGCCAAGGCGAAGGACGGCCAGGAGGACGCGGCGTACGCGGCGCTGAAGAGCTCGGTCGCGAAGTACCCGCAGTACAAGGTGCGGAATCAGGCCGACTTCAAGGAGAACCTGAAGGACCAGATCGGCCAGCTCCTGAACGTCGTGTACGGCCTGCTGGCCCTGGCGATCATCGTCGCGGTGCTCGGTGTGGTGAACACCCTGGCCCTGTCGGTGGTGGAGCGGACCCGCGAGATCGGCCTGATGCGTGCCATCGGCCTCTCCCGCCGCCAGATGCGCCGGATGATCCGGCTGGAGTCCGTGGTCATCGCACTCTTCGGCGCCCTGCTCGGCCTCGGCCTCGGCATGGGCTGGGGCACCTCGGCCCAGAATCTGCTGGCCCTGGAGGGCCTGGGCGTCCTGGACATCCCGTGGCCGACCATCATCACGGTGTTCGTCGCCTCCGCCTTCGTCGGACTGTTCGCCGCCCTGGTCCCGGCCTTCCGGGCGGGCCGGATGAACGTCCTGAACGCGATCGCCACGGACGGGTGAGACGGACGCCCCCGGCTGACGGAACCGGCCCCGGCACGCTCCTCGGAGCGCGCCGGGGCCGGTGCGTGTGGGATACGGGGGAGGGGCCCGGGGCCGGGGCGCGTGTGTGGCCTACGGGACCCCTGTCGCGCAGCGGCCCCCTTCCCGGAGTCGTACGCTAGTAACCCCCGGCCCGTCATACGTGTCGGGCCCTTCGCGTTGCCCCCGGGGCAGCGCGCCCTGGCGGCAGCCGGCCGTCAGGCCCCTCTTCTCACCCGGACGGAAGCCCTTCATGAGCCTGAACGGTCTGCTGGATGTCGTCGTACGTGATCCGGCGCTCGACGAAGCGGTGAAGGCCGCCGGTGACGGCCACCGGATGCACATCGACCTGGTGGGCCCGCCCGCCGCGCGGCCCTTCGCCGTCGCGGCGCTGGCCCGGGACGCCGGGCGGACCGTCCTCGCGGTCACCGCGACCGGCCGGGAGGCGGAGGACCTGGCGGCCGCGCTGCGCACCATGCTGCCGCCGGACACGATCGCGGAGTTCCCGTCCTGGGAGACCCTGCCCCACGAGCGCCTGTCGCCCCGTTCCGACACCGTGGGCCGCCGGCTCGCCGTGCTGCGGCGCCTCGCGCACCCGCGCGCCGACGACCCGGAGACCGGGCCGGTCTCGGTCGTCGTCGCGCCGATCCGGTCCGTGCTCCAGCCGCAGGTCAAGGGGCTCGCGGACCTGGAGCCGGTCTCCCTGCGCACCGGGCAGAGCGCGGACCTCGGCGAGACCGTGGAGGCGCTGGCGGCAGCCGCGTACGCCCGGGTCGAACTGGTCGAGAAGCGCGGCGAGTTCGCGGTGCGCGGCGGGATCCTGGACGTGTTCCCGCCGACCGAGGAGCACCCGCTCCGGGTGGAGTTCTGGGGCGACGACGTCGAGGAGATCCGCTACTTCAAGATCGCCGACCAGCGGTCCCTGGAGGTCGCCGAGCACGGCCTGTGGGCGCCGCCCTGCCGGGAGCTGCTGCTGACGGACGAGGTGCGGGAGCGGGCCGCCGTGCTCGCCGAGGCCCATCCGGAGCTGGCCGAGCTCCTGGGCAAGATCGCCGAGGGCATTGCGGTGGAGGGCATGGAGTCCCTGGCGCCGGTCCTCGTCGACGACATGGAGCTCCTGCTCGACGTGCTGCCCAAGGGCGCGATGGCCGTCGTCTGCGACCCCGAGCGGGTCCGGACCCGGGCCGCGGACCTGGTGGCGACCAGCCAGGAATTCCTGCAGGCGTCCTGGGCGGCGTCCGCGGGCGGCGGCGAGGCCCCGATCGACGTGGGCGCGGCCTCGCTGCGGGGCATCGCGGACGTGCGGGAGCGGGCCCGTGAGCTGGACATGATGTGGTGGTCGATCTCCCCGTTCGCCGCCGACGCCGAATTGGACGCGGACACCCTGGCGCTGGGCATGCAGGCGCCGGAGATGTACCGGGGGGACACCGCGCGGGCGTTCGCCGACACGAAGGGCCGGCTGGCCGACGGCTGGCGCACGGTGTACGTCACGGAGGGCCAGGGGCTCGCCTCGCGTACGGTCGAGATGCTGGGCGGCGAGGGGATCGCGGCCCGGCTCGACCCGGACCTGGACGAGATCTCCCCGTCCGTGGTGCACGTCTCGTGCGGGGCCATCGACCACGGCTTCGTCCACCCCGGCCTGAAGCTGGCCGTGCTCACGGAGACCGACCTCACCGGCCAGCGCACCGCCACGAAGGACCTGGGCCGGATGCCGGTGCGGCGGCGCAAGACGATCGACCCGCTGACGCTGGAGACCGGCGACTACATCGTGCACGAGCAGCACGGCGTCGGCCGCTACATCGAGATGGTGCAGCGCACGGTGCAGGGGGCGACGCGCGAGTACCTGCTGGTCGAGTACGCCCCGGCCAAGCGCGGGCAGCCCGGCGACCGGCTGTACATCCCGACCGACCAGTTGGAGCAGGTCACCAAGTACGTCGGCGGCGAGGCCCCGACCCTGCACCGGCTCGGCGGCGCGGACTGGACGAAGACGAAGGCGCGGGCCAAGAAGGCCGTCAAGGAGATCGCCGCCGACCTGATCAAGCTGTACTCGGCCCGGATGGCGGCCCCCGGCCACACCTTCGGCCCGGACACCCCCTGGCAGCGCGAGCTGGAGGACGCGTTCCCGTACGCGGAGACGCCCGACCAGCTGACGACGATCGCCGAGGTCAAGGAGGACATGGAGAAGTCGGTCCCGATGGACCGGCTGATCTGCGGCGACGTGGGGTACGGCAAGACGGAGATCGCGGTCCGCGCCGCGTTCAAGGCGGTGCAGGACGGGAAGCAGGTCGCCGTCCTCGTCCCCACCACGCTGCTCGTGCAGCAGCACTACGGCACGTTCACCGAGCGCTATTCCCAGTTCCCCGTCAACGTGCGCGCGCTGAGCCGCTTCCAGTCCGAGGCCGAGTCCAAGGCGACGCTGGCCGGGCTGAAGGACGGTTCCGTCGACCTGGTCATCGGCACCCACCGCCTGTTCTCGTCCGAGACGAAGTTCAAGGACCTGGGCCTGGTCATCGTGGACGAGGAGCAGCGGTTCGGCGTCGAGCACAAGGAGCAGCTGAAGAAGCTCCGCGCCAACGTGGACGTGCTGACCATGTCCGCGACGCCCATTCCCCGTACGCTCGAAATGGCGGTCACCGGCATCCGTGAGATGTCGACCATCACCACCCCGCCCGAGGAGCGCCACCCGGTCCTCACCTTCGTCGGTCCGTACGAGGAGAAGCAGATCGGCGCCGCGATCCGGCGTGAACTGCTGCGCGAGGGCCAGGCGTTCTACATCCACAACCGGGTCGAGTCGATCGACCGGGCGGCGGCGCGGCTGCGCGAGATCGTGCCCGAGGCGCGGATCGCGACGGCGCACGGCCAGATGTCCGAACAGGCCCTGGAACAGGTCGTGGTGGACTTCTGGGAGAAGAAGTTCGACGTGCTGGTCTCCACGACGATCGTGGAGTCCGGCATCGACATCTCCAACGCGAACACGCTGATCGTGGAGCGCGGCGACAACTTCGGTCTCTCCCAGCTGCACCAGCTGCGCGGCCGCGTCGGCCGTGGCCGCGACCGCGGCTACGCGTACTTCCTGTACCCGCCGGAGAAGCCCCTCACGGAGACCGCCCACGAGCGCCTGGCGACGATCGCCCAGCACACCGAGATGGGTGCGGGCATGTACGTCGCCATGAAGGACCTGGAGATCCGCGGCGCGGGCAACCTCCTCGGCGGCGAGCAGTCCGGCCACATCGCGGGCGTCGGCTTCGACCTGTACGTACGCATGGTGGGTGAGGCGGTCGCCGACTACCGGGCGTCCCTGGAGGGCGGCGTGGAGGAGGAGCCGCCGCTGGAGGTCAAGATCGAGCTCCCGGTCGACGCGCACGTCCCGCACGACTACGCCCCCGGCGAGCGGCTGCGCCTCCAGGCGTACCGCTCGATCGCGTCGGCGTCCTCGGAGGACGACATCAAGGCGGTCCGCGAGGAGCTGACCGACCGCTACGGCAAGCTTCCGGAGCCGGTCGAGAACCTGCTCCTGGTGGCCGGGCTGCGCATGCTGGCCCGCGCGTGCGGGGTCGGCGACATCGTGCTCCAGGGCCCGAACATCCGCTTCGCGCCGGTGGAACTGCGCGAGTCCCAGGAGCTGCGCCTGAAGCGGCTGTACCCGAAGACGGTCATCAAGCCGGCGGTCCACCAGATCCTGGTGCCGCGTCCGACGACGGGCAAGATCGGCGGAAAGCCGGTGGTGGGACGCGAACTGCTGGCGTGGACGGGGGAATTCCTCACGACGATCCTGGGGTCGTGAGGGCCTGAGCGTCGCGGGACGGGAACGGGTGCGGTACGCCGACGGCGTACCGCACCCGTTCCCGCAAAGGGGGTCAGCCGATGGAGTCCAGCCGCATCGCGGCAGGGCCCTGTCCGGCGGTGTTGGTGCAGCGGCGGTCGCCCGACGGCTGCTCCAGCTGGAGGGTCAGGCAGGTGCCGAGGGCCTGCTGGCCGTAGCGGTTGGGGTGCAGGGACTCCTGCTTCTGGCCCTGTCCGAGGCCGGAGGTCACGAAGCGGACCCACTCGCTGGTGTCACCGGAGGGGGCATGGGTGGCGTCGGCGTGCCGGGTGGAGGTCGAGCACACCTCGCGGCCCTCGAACGACCGGGAGAGGTCCAGGAACTCCGCGCCGCCCTCGTCGGCCGCGTCCGCCAGGACCGAGCTGATCTCCGGGACCAGCTCGTCGTGCGCCCAGGTGAGGTCCTTGTCGAAGAAGGGGCAGCCGCCGGACTTGAGCCGGTCGTACTTCTCGCCGGGGTAGCGGATGCGGCCGGCGTCCGGGAGCGGGGAGGGGTACGACTGGAGGATCAGCCGGTACGAGCCGGCCGGGTGGCCCGCCCGGTCGAGCGCGGTCCGCACGTCGGCGAGGGTGTTCACGGCCGCCTGCCGCACGCCGGGCAGCCGCTCGGCGACCTGCTCGGCCGCGTCCGGTGCGCACGGTTCGCCGCCGAAGGGCTTGACGAACTCGGTCGCGCAGCCGGTGATGATGTCGGAGAAGCCGAGGTCGTTGCCGCCGATCGACACGACGACCGCGCGCACCGCCCGGCCGATCGCCACGTCCTCCAGCTCCCTGGCCTGCGAGCGCTCGCCCTTGAACGGCTCGCCGCCGCTCTCCGGAAGGAGCACCGCCTTCGAGGTCGCCCCCGAGCAGGCGAGGTTGAGGCGGCTGACGTCGAGCGTGACGGACTGGACCTCGGCCACGTCGGAGCGGTTGCAGCCGTTGTCGTAGGACGACCCGTACACCCGGTACGGGTCGCTCCCGCCGGTCGCCGGGTCCCAGGCCCGGTCGGTGCCGGAGTAACCGTCGGCGCTCCGGTTGCTGTTGCCTGCCCAGCGACCGGCCTCACCGGAGATGAAGCTGTCGCCCACGGACACCAGCAGGGGCGCCTCGGCGGCGGCCGGCACCGCACGGGAGCCGGAGGCGGAGGCGGGCAGCGCGCCCGAGACGGTGAGCGCGCACAGGGTGGCTGCTGCGGCGGCGAGTGTCTTGGAGCGTCGTGAGGGAGAAATGATCATGCGTTGGTTGTCGGCAGCCGGGCGGAGGGGAATGAAGTGCGATCGCTCGTTTGCAGCCGAATGGACCAGTTGTGGAGGCCAGTTGTTGACCGGGGGCGACAGGAGAGGTCGGGACTGATCACGCCCATGGCGAAACGCGAGAGTTGACCCTCATGACGAGGTCTTGAAGATCAGCCACACGGTCTTGCCGACGACGTGGTCATCGACTCCGAAGTCGTCGGCGAGTTCCCGGACGAGGTGCAGGCCGCGTCCGGAGCAGGCGACTTCAGCGGCCTGCTGTACGCGTGGTTGACCGGGTCCGCTGTCGCGGACCTCCAGCCGTACCTGGTCCTCGCTCCGATGGAGGACGACGCTGAACTCGCGGCCGGGCGGAACACCGTGCAGCAATTCGTTGGTGGCGAGTTCCGAGACGCACAGCCTTATGTCCTCGATCAAGGTGTGGAGCTGCCACTCGGCGAGGACGCCGGTGACGAACGTGCGTGAGGCACCCACAGAGGTGCGCCTGCGGGTGAAGCGTCGTTGCTGCACCAGGGACACGGGGGTTCACCGCCTTGCTTGCGGGTTGTAACGTGGCGACGACCTTACTGCTATTCGTGAAAGGCGGCAAGGTGCTCTCTGGTGGGGAGGCGACTGGGCCTCCCGTCCGGAGATGAGGCACGCTGGGTGTCGTGTCGGTGGGAGCTGCGGAGGAGAAGCGCATGGGCGGTAATGAATGGGTCAGTACGTCGACGCCCTACCTCGCCGCGCCCTCCGGCGCTCCGGGCGACACCTGGGCGGCCGAGGCCGCCGCCGAGGGGCGCCGGGGGAGCCAGCGCATCGTCCAAGCGGGCGAGGTGGAGGCCCCGGAAGTGGTCGCGGAGCTGCTCGGGGTGGCGGCCGGGGAGAGCGTCGTCGCCCGACGCAGGATCATGTACCTCGACGGCGAGCCCTGCGAGTTGACGGACACCTACTACCCGCTGGCCATCGCGGGCGGCACCGGCCTCGCCGGGACGGCCAGGATCCCCGGTGGGGCGGTCAGGCTCCTGGCGGAGCTGGGCCACGTCGGCGTACGCGTACGTGAAGAGGTGACCGCGCGGCGGGCGACCGGGTCCGAGTCCGAGCAGCTGGCGATGCCGGAGGGAGACCCGGTCCTCCAACTGACGCGGCTCACCCTGGACGAGGCCGGCCGGCCCATTCAGGTCGACGTCATGGCCATGTCCCCGCGACGCCAGAAGCTGCGTTACGAGACCAGGATCGGATGACCGTGCCCAGACCCGAAGCCGACGCCGCCGACCGGCGTTCCCTGCATGAGCGGATCGCGGCCGATCTCAGGGACCAGATCATGGGCGGAGACCTCGCGCCCGGCGCGAACCTGCCCTCGACGGCCCACCTCAAGCAGCGGTTCGACGCCTCGAACGCCACGGTCCAGAAGGCGGTGCAGCTGCTCAAGGACGAGGGGCTGGTGATCGGCAGGGCGGGTGCGTCGGTGACCGTCCGCGAGCACCGTCAGCGGACCGTTCGCCCGGCCGCGTCCATGGCCCCGGCAGGTGCGGGGGAACCGTACCGCTGGCTGACCGAAGCGGCGAAGGGCGGCTCCCGGGCTCACAGCACGCTGCTCGAAGTCGCCGAGGTCCAGCCACCGGCGGATGTCGCGGAGGCGTTGAGGCTTCCGGGAGGTGATCCGGCACTGCTGCGGCGCCAGTTGCTCGTGATCGATGACGAACCCGCCGAGCTCGTTGCCTCGTACTACCCGCTGGACATCGTCAGCGGCACGGCGATGACGGCTCGCCGCAAGATCCCGGGTGGAACCCCGACGCTTCTCGCGGAGCTGGGGTACCCGCCGCGGCTCAGCGTCGACCGCGTGTCCGCGCGGGTGCCCACCCAGGAGCAGTACCAGGCGCTGCGCCTGCCCGGAGGGCTGCCGGTGCTGCGTACGCTGCGCGTGGTCTACAGCGAGGACGAGCGGCCCATCGAGGCCACGGTCATGGTGAAGGCCGGGCATCTGTACGAGGTCCAGTACGAGTTCACGGCCGAATAGGCCCTCACTGGCCGGACGCGTCCCCGGGGCTGAACACCAGTCGGCCCACGCGGCGGAATACCTCCTCCGGGTCGCGGTCGCCCACCGCGTCCGTCAGGTTGCCGCTGAGGAGCAGTGTGGCGAAGCCGTGGGCGAGGGACCAGGCGGCGATGCCCGTGAGGCGGGGGTCGTCGGCGGGGCTCAGGGTGGCGACGCCCGCGCGTAGTTCCGCCGTGGCCCGGGCCTTCGCGGCCAGGAGGTCCGGGTCGTCCGTGCGGTACAGGTCCGGCTGGAACATCACCTGGAAGTGCGCCGGGTGCGTCGCCGCGAACCGTACGTACACCACGCCTCGTTCGCGGAGATCCGGGGCGGCGGCGAGGGCGTCCGCGAACAGGCCGTAGCCCTCGGCGGCGATCGCGGTGAGCAGGCCCGTGCGGTCCTTGAAGTGGTGGGCGGGGGCGGCGTGGGAGACGCCGGCCCGGCGGGCCAGGTCGCGGAGGCTGAGCGCGGCGGGGCCCTCGGTGCGGATGACGTCGAGGGCGGCGGTGAGGACGGCCCGTCGCAGGTCGCCGTGGTGGTAGGCGCGGTCGCTGGTCATGGACAGCAGGTTACGCCGGATCTAGTCGTTGACAAGTTCGCGGATCGCGCGCACCCTAGGGATCTAGGCAGTGGCTAGATGGTGGCCGGTGCGTGGCGGAAGGTGTGGACATGTCCGATGAGCTGGGTCGCGTACGGCAGCTGTGGCATCTGCTGGAGCCCGTGCACGCCGTTCTCTATTACGCGCCGGAGGCGTACGAGGAGGCCGCCGCCCTCGGGTACGCGGTCGATGAGCGGTGGCCGAGCTACTTCGCCTGGCGGGCGGCGCCGCTGGGCGCGGCGGGGGCGGACCGGGTCGGAGAGGCGTTCTACAGCTTCAGCCCGCGCATGGTCGGTGCGTACGTCCCCGCCGTCTGGTCGGTCGCCGCGCCGGACGCGGTGCTCGCCGCGCGGGGGCGGGCCGTGGACCGCGCGTACCGGGCGCTGCTGGGGGAGGCGGTCGCCGCGCCGGACACGGCCGAGGCCGCCGCTCTGCTGCGGCGCGTGGTGGACGCGGCCGATACGGCGGGCCGGCCGCTCGCTGCCGCGAACGCCGCGCTGCCCTGGCCCGACGCTCCGCACCTCGCCCTGTGGCACGCGGCGACCGTCCTGCGCGAACACCGGGGCGACGGCCACCTCGCGGCCCTCGCGCACGCGGAGCTGGACCCCGTCGAGTCGCTGGTCTCCTTCGCGGCGATCGGGGCCGCCCGGCCCGAGGTCTTCGGCAGCCGGGGCTGGGACGAGGGGGAGTGGCGGGCGGCGCACGACCGGCTGGCGAAGCGGGGACTGGTGGCCGCCGACGGTACGGCGACCGAGGCGGGCCGGGCGCTGCGGGCCGAGGTCGAGCGGCGTACGGACGAGGCGGCGGCGGGACCGTGGCGGGTGCTCGCAGACGCGGAGCGGGAACGGCTGGTCGAGCTTCTGGGGCCGCTGTGGGTGGCGGCGATCGGGTCGGGGCTGCTGCCGTCCGAGAATACGCTGGGGATCGGGAAGGTGTGAGCGAGGTGTGATCCGGCCCGCACGCGGGGACGGGCCGGGGCCATGAAATCCTCCTCGCGGGGAAGACGTTCGTAGAATTCCCTGGTTGGTTCGGCTTTCTCACCGTCAGGACGGCTACGAGTGATATCTCCCCGCGTGTGTCGAGTGATGGCCCCCGCCCTGGCCGCCGCGGCCGTGCTGGCGCTGAGTGGCTGCGACCCCGATCAACTCCCCTCGGACATCGACGCCTCCGGTGGCGGCGCGGATGGCGGCGGCCAGTCCGTCACCGGCTTCGGGGCCAGCCCGCTGACGAACGACGACGGCACGAAGCCCGGCCTCGCGCCCCTGACCTCCGAGGAGGACCGTGCCGCGGCACGGAAGATCATCGAGAAGGTCGCCACCAAGGGCCGCGGCCCCAAGACCGGCTACGAGCGGGACAAGTTCGGGTACGCGTGGAAGGACTCGGTGGACGGCGTCCCCCTGTCCCACAACGGCTGCGACACCCGGAACGACCTGCTCGCCCGGGACGGCAAGGACGTCGAGCTGCGCTCCGGTTCGAAGTGCGTGGTCGTCTCCATGACGCTCAAGGACCCCTACACCGGCAAGACCATCGAGTGGCGCAAGCAGCAGGCGACCAAGGTCCAGATCGACCACGTCATGCCGCTGTCGTACGACTGGCAGATGGGCGCCGCCCACTGGAACGAGGCCAAGCGCCAGCAGATCGCCAACGACCCGCTCAACCTCATCCCCGTCGACGGTCCGGCCAACAACGCGAAGCGCGACGCGGGCCCCGCGACCTGGCTGCCCCCGTACAAGCCGATCCGCTGCGCGTACGTGCTCCGCTTCGCGCAGGTCTCGCTGAAGTACGCGCTGCCGGTGACGAGCGCGGACAAGGACATGATGCTGAAGCAGTGCGGCGGCTGACGCAGGGCGGGCCTCGCGAAGGCCCGCCCTTTCAGAGCCCCGAGCCCCCCGTCGCGTCGATCACCGTGCCCGTCACCCAGCGGGAGTCGTCCGAGGCGAGGAACGCCACGATGTCCGCGACGTCGCGCGGCTGTCCCACCCGGCCCAGCGCGGCCAGTGACGCGGCGCCCTTCTCCGCCTCGGCGTCGCCCCGCAGCCAGTCCGCGTTGATGTCGGTGTCGATGATGCCGGGGGCCACCGAGTTGACCGTGATGCCACGCGGGCCCAGCTCCTTGGCGAGGTTCAGCGTGAAGTTGTCCAGGGCGCCCTTCGTCGCGCTGTAGGCGATGATGCTGGGCATCGCGATCCGGGCCGCGCCGCTGGATATGTTGATGACCCGGCCGCCGTCGCGCAGCCGGTCGAGCCCGTGGCGGACGATGAAGAACGGCGCCCGCACATTGACGGCGAAGACCGCGTCGAACGCCTCCTCGGTGAGCGAGGACAGCTCGGAGTAGAGACCGGCGCCCGCGTTGTTCACGATGATGTCCACGCCGCCGCCGGGCGCGTGCGCGGTGACCCGCTCGTCGAACGCCTCCCACAGCGCGGCCGCGTCCCCGTGCGCGCCCAGCTCGGCGCGCAGGGCGAACGCCGAGCCGCCGTTCTTACCGATGACCTCCACGACCTCGTCGGCCGCCGCCGCGTCCCGGGCGTAGGCGACGGCGACGACGGCGCCCTCGCGGCCCAGCCGTTCCGCGATGGCCCGGCCGATGCCCCGGCTGCCTCCGGTGACCAGGGCCACCTTGCCCTCAAGTGTGCGTGCAGACACGTCTGTTACCCCTCAGCTATTTGTTGAGTGATCGTTCCAGAAAGAACGTAGCACGACTTCTTGAGTGGGCGCTCTAGAATGTGGGGCATGGGTGAGACAGGTGCGGTGCGCGGACGGCCGCGCTCCTTCGACCGGGACGCCGCGCTCGCGGCGGCCGTCCGGCTGTTCTGGGAGCGTGGCTACGGAGCGACCTCGATCGGTGAGCTGACGGAGGCGATGGGCATCCGGCCCGCGAGCCTCTACGCCGCGTTCGGCGACAAGCGGTCGCTCTTCGAGGAGGCGGTCGCCGCGTACGGGACGACGCCCGTCGGCACCTTCATGCGCGACGCCCTGGAGCAGGAGCCCACGGCCTACCGCGCGTTCGCACGCCTCCTGCGGGACGCCGCCCGGATCTACGCGGACCCCTCGCACCCGGCGGGCTGCATGGTGATCACGGCGGCCACGAACGTCACCCCGCAGGACGCCGGGGTCGCCGACCGGCTGAGGGAGGCGCGCAATTCCAACCTCACGGCCTGGGAGGCGCGGCTGCGGGACGCGCAGCGCGCGGGCGAACTGCCGGAGCGGGTGAACCCCCGGGCGCTCGCCGGGTACTTCGCGACCGTCGTCCAGGGCATGTCGCAGCGCTCCTGCGACGGGGCGGGGCCGGAGGAACTGGCCGAGATCGCCGAACTGGCGCTGGCCGCCTGGCCGGGGGAGCGCGAGGCCTGAGACGCGGAAAGCCCGCCCTGGGGGCGGGTTCCGGGCGCGTGCCGCGCTGCGCGGGTCAGAGCTTCAGGTCCCACTGCGTCGACTCGTACGTGAAGCTGGGGTTGACCTCCACGGTGAGGTTCTTCGCGTCGGCCGGTGCGTCGAACGCGTAGAGCACCGTGACCTTCTTGCCCGGCAGGATCGTGCCGGTGAAGCCCGAGCCGACCTTGTCGTCGAAGATCTGCTCCGCGTCCACGCCGTCCTTCCCGGCCCGGCCCTCGACGGTGACCAGCGCGGAGTCGAACTTCTCCTTGCCCGCGTTCTCGATCACGACGGCCACCTGGTACGCCTTGTTGCCCTTGGTGTGACCGGCCGCGAACTCGCCGGGGGAGTACTTCGTCGCGTCGCCGACCGTGACCGTGAGGTCGTCGTCGTACACGATCGCGTCACCGGCCTCCAGCGCCTCGCCGGTCGGCTTCTCCTCCTTGCCGGCCTTGTCGTCGCCGGACTTCCCCTTCTCCTCGCCCTTGCCGGCGTCCCCGCCCGCCTTCGGCTTCGCGGACGCCTGCGTGTCCGACACCGCCGCGTTCAGGTCGTCCACCGCGTCGTCCACCGCCTTGAAGGTGATCACCGCGCCGACCACCGACATGATCAGCGCGATCAGCGCGAGGACCGTGCCGAAGGTGGCCATGTTCTTGTTCGTCGCCTCGCCCCTCTTGGCGCGGCCCCGGCCGACGAGCCCCAGGATCAGCGCGATCGTCCCGAGGATGCCCGCCAGCCAGAAGAGGAACGGGACGAGGCCGGAGACCGCGCCGATGAGCCCGAGGATCAGCGCGGCGATGCCCAGCCCGTTGCGGGCGGGGCGCAGGCCGGGCGCGTGAGCGGGGCCGTACGGCTGCTGCGGCTGGGGGTGCGGAGGCTGCGGGGACTGCGGCGGCTGCGTGAACTGGGACATGGCTGTGCCCTTCGGCAAGTACGGGATGAGTGGTGAGCGGATCCACCTGCGCCGCTCGTTCAGCGACAGGTCAATCACAGCATCATCTGTGAACCGAGTCAACACAGTTCACGGGAAACGGGTTCGTGCACGGTGTGAATCGATGACGAGTGCGCTGCTGTGTACGGGTCGGTATGCTCGCCCCCGACCCGCCCGCGGTACAGCCCAGGGAGACAGCAAGTGCCGGAGAACGCGACAGAGGTGACCGCCGCCGGGATCGCCCGCCTGGCGGGCGTGGGGCGCGCCGCCGTCAGCAACTGGCGCCGCCGGCACGCCGACTTCCCCCAGCCCGTGGGCGGCACCGAGACCAGCCCGTCCTTCGCCCTGCCCGAGGTCGAGCAATGGCTGCGCGACCAGGGCAAGCTGGTCGAGGTCCCCCTCCGTGAACGCGTCTGGCAGCAGCTGGCCGGCCACCCGGCGGGCCCCGTCACCGCCCTCGTCCACACCGGCTGCGCCCTGCTCCTGGTGAACCGCAGGCCCGCCGCCTGGCGGGAGATCACCGGCGTGTCCGACGACCGGATGGCCGGGGTGCTCTCCCTCGCGCTGGGCGACGCCCTCGCCGACCGCTTCGGGCCCGCCGGGAACGGGCGCGCCGTCCGCACCCCGGACCGCGCCGAACTGCTGCCGTCCGTGCCGCTGCTGCGCGGCGCCGCCGAGCTCGCCGCGGAGACCGGCGTCCGGGAGGCGTACGAGTTCCTGCTCGGCCGTCAGCTCGACGCCAACCCGCGCCAGTACACGCTGACCCCGCCCGGGCTGGCCGAACTCATGGCGGAGCTGGCCGGCGCCGGCGGACCGGACGTGCGCACGGTGCTCGACCCGGCGGCGGGGACCGGCGCCCTGCTGACCGCCGCCGGGCAGGCCGGGCTGTACGCCCAGGAGAGCGACCCCGGCCTCGCCGCCGTCACCGCGCTCCGCCTCGCCCTGCGCACCGGGGGCGCCCCGCGCGGCCCCGGCGGCCGCACGCTCGACGTACGCACCGGGGACACCCTGCGCGCCGACGCCTTCCCGGGCCTGGCCGCCGACGCGGTGCTCTGCCACCCGCCGTTCAACGAGCGCAACTGGGGCCACGACGAACTGGCCTACGACCCCCGCTGGGAGTACGGCTTCCCGGCCCGCACCGAGTCCGAACTCGCCTGGGTGCAGCACGCGCTGGCCCGGCTGCGCGACGGCGGCACCGCCGTCCTGCTGATGCCGCCCGCCGCCGCCTCCCGCCGCTCCGGACGCCGCATCCGCGCCGACCTCCTGCGCCGGGGCGCCCTGCGTGCCGTCATCGCGCTCCCGGCCGGCGCCGCACCCCCCTACGGCGTCCCGCTCCACCTGTGGGTGCTCCGCAGGCCCGGCGCGGAATCGCGGCCCGACCCCGAACTGCTGCTGGTCGACACTGCGGAGCCCGCCGAGCAGACCACCGGCGGCGGGCGCGACCGCCTCGACCTGACCGCACTGCGCCGCGCCGTACTCGACGCCTGGCACGCGCACGAGGGACAGCGGCCGCAGCCCGCGGCACCGCACTCCGCCGCCTCCCGCACCGTCCCCGTCATCGAACTCCTCGACGACGACGTCGACCTCGCCCCCGCCCGCCACCTCCCGTCCCCCGCCGCCACCGGCGGACCCGCCGAGCTGGCGGGCGTACGGGAGCGGCTGACCACCACCCTGGGCCTCGCCACGAGCCTCACCCCGCCGTCCCCCGCCCCCGTCCCGCCCGCGCACCGACCGCTCACCACCATCGGCGAACTCGCCCGGGCCGGCGCCCTCCAGCTCCGCCACGGCGGCGCGGGCACCGGGACAGGACCCGTCCTCACGGAGCACGACGTGCTCGGCTCCACCCCGCCCTCCGGCGCCCCGGCCGCGGGCGGCACCCCGGAGGAGCCCGTCCTGGTCGAGGCGGGCGACGTCGTCGTGCCCGTGCTCGGCGGTGTCACCGTCGTCCGGGTCGTGGACGAGGCCACCGCGGGCGCGGCGCTCGGCCGCAACCTCCAGCTGCTGCGCCCCGACCCGGCGGTGCTCGACCCCTGGTTCCTCGCCGGGTTCCTGCGCGGCACCACCAACAACCGGCAGGCCAGCAGCCACGCGTCCACCGCGACCCGGCTCGACGCCCGCCGCCTCCAACTGCCGCGCCTGCCCCTGGCGGAGCAGCGGCGCTACGGCGAACGGTTCCGCGCGCTCGCCGCGTTCGAGGACGCGCTCCGGCTCGCCGGACGCCTCGGCGGACAGCTCGTCCAGGGCCTCTACGACGGCCTGACGGACGGTACGGTCACGCCGGAGTGACCGGAACCACAACGGTTCCGTACAACCCCGGGCCCTCTGTCGGTGTCGCCCCTTACGCTCGGATCCGCACGCACGCCCGTGTGCGCGCGGACGTTTCACGACCAGGCACTCCAGGAGCAGCCATGTACGCCCCGGGTCTTCCGCCCACGGCGCCGCGCCGGGTCCCCAGCAGGGCCTGGATCGTCTCCATGCGGGTGCTGTTCCCCCTGCTCGCGGTCTGCTCCCTCGGACTGCTGCTGTGGACACCGCTGCTCAGGCTGGCGTTCGTCCGCCGCCGGGCCCTCGACTGGTGGATCGCCGGCGCCGGCTTCGTGTTCGTCTGCGCGCTGCTGCCCATCATCGGCAGGGACGACGCGAATCCGGAGCCGAACGGCGTCGACAACGTGTTCATACCGCTGCTGCTCCTGGCACTGGCGGGCGCCTGTGCGCACTACCTCGTCGCCGACGTACGTTTCTACGCGCGCCTGGCCGGGAAGGGCCCCGGGCTCCCGCACCAGGGACCCGGCCACGCGTACGTCACCACCGTGCCCACACCGCCGTACGGACAGCCGCAGCCCTATCCGCCGCACCCCGGTCAGCCGCAGCCCTACCCCCTTCCCCTCACGCGCTGCCCCCAGCCCGAGGACGTCCGCCCCGCACCGCCCCAGCGCATCGACCAGGTCCGCGCCGAGCTGGACGAGCTGAGCGACTACCTCCGCAAGGAGGAGGGCCGGTGAACGGTCGCCTCATCGGCGGACGGTACGAGCTGGCGACGATCCTCGGCCAGGGCGGCATGGGGCAGGTCTGGACGGCCTACGACCAGCGCCTCGACCGCCGGGTCGCGGTCAAGCTGCTGCGCCCCGACCGGGTCACCGGACCCGTCGGCAGCGAGGCCGCCGACGAGCTGCGCCGCCGCTTCGTCCGCGAGTGCCGGGTCACCGCGCAGGTGGACCACCCGGGCCTGGTCACCGTGCACGACGCGGGCAGCGACGGCGACGACCTGTTTCTCGTCATGCAGTACGTGGAGGGCGCCGACCTCGGCGACCACCTCGCCGAACACGACCCCTACCCCTGGCCCTGGGCCGTCGCGGTGGCCGCGCAGCTGTGCGCCGTCCTCAGCGCCGTGCACGCCGTGCCGATCGTCCACCGTGACCTCAAGCCCCGTAACGTGATGGTCCGTCCGGACGGCACCGTGCTCGTCCTCGACCTCGGGGTCGCGTCCGTCCTCGACACCGACACCACCCGCCTCACCAACACCGGCTCGCCCATCGGCTCCCCGGCCTACATGGCGCCCGAGCAGGCCATGGGCGGTGCCGTCGGCCCGTACACCGACCTCTACGCCCTCGGCGTCCTGCTGCACGAACTGCTCAGCGGCGACGTGCCGTTCGCAGGATCGACCGCCCTCGGGGTGCTGCACCGGCACCTCTACGAACCGCCGCTGCCGGTCCGCCAGTTCCGGCCGGACATCCCCGAGGCGCTGGAAGCGCTCGTGCTGCGGCTGCTCGCCAAGGACCCGCAGCACCGGCCGGACAGCGCCCAGGAGGTCTACGAGCACCTCGCCCCGCTGCTGCCCGCGCGCGGCTCGCGGCCGCCCGCCGGACCGCTCGACCCCACTCGCCCGTTCCTGCGCCCGCACGCTCCCTGGCCCGACCGCGCCACCGTCCCGCCGCCTGCCGTGCCCACCGCGCCGCCCGCCCGGACGGACGTCGCCGCCGCCGTGGACGAGGTCAAGCGGCTCCTCGGCGAGGGCCGCATCACCCAGGCCGTGGACATGCTCGGCGGGCTCCTCCCGGTCGCCGCCGAACAGCACGGGCCCGGCTCCCCGGTCGTCCGCATCCTGCGCAAGCAGTACGCGGCGACCCTGATGGACGACGGCCAGTACCGCCGCGCCCTGCCCGAGCTGCGCCGGCTCGCCGACGACCGGGCCGCCGAGGCGGGCTCCGCCGACCTCCAGGTCCTCGGCCACCGCTGCGACGTCGCCCAGTGCCTGGAACAGCTCGGCGAACCCGCCGCCGCGCTCGCGGAGTACCGCGCCGTGCTGCCGTACTACGAGAACCAGTACGCCACCGGCAACGACCCGGCGCGCTCGTACGAGATCCGCCACCGCATCGGCCAGCTGCTGCTCGCCCTCGGCGACCACGCGAACGCGCGCGCCCAGCTCCAGTCCCTGCTGTACGACACCGAGCGCACCTACGGCCCGCACCACCCGCTGCCCGTCGAGCTGCGCCGGCAGCTGGAACGCCAGCTGGAGGTCCGGGGCGGCTGAATCCCGGGGAGGGGCCGTTCACCCGATGGCCGCCCACCGGCCACACCGGGCTCCGGAGGGCGACACTTCGACCGGTTGATGTACATGGGTGCTGATCTCGCTGGTGGTGCCTTGTTTCAACGAGGAAGAGATCCTCGAACGCTTCCATGAACGCGTCACGGACGAAATGTCCCGCCTCGGCCACGCGTTCGAAGTCGTCTACATCGATGACGGAAGTGCCGACCGGACCCTGCCCCTCATCCAGGAGCTGTCCACCGCCGACCCGCGCGTCCGGTACGTCTCCTTCAGCCGCAACTTCGGCAAGGAGGCCGCCATGCTGGCCGGTCTCCAGCACTCCGAGGGCGACGCCGTCGTCCTGATGGACGCGGACCTCCAGCACCCCCCGGAACTGGTCGGCCGCATGCTCCAGGAGCACGCCCGGGGCTACGACCAGGTCATCGCCCGCCGCACCCGCGCGGGCGACCGCGTCACCCGCACCCTCACCGCCCGCACCTACTACTGGCTGATCAACCGCCTCGTGGACGTCGAACTGGTCGACGGCGTCGGAGACTTCCGGCTCCTGTCCCGCCGCGCCGCCGACGCCGTCCTCTCGCTCACCGAGTACAACCGCTTCTCCAAGGGCCTCTTCGCCTGGGTCGGCTTCCCCACCACGACGTTCAGCTACGAGAACGCCGTACGGGAACAGGGCCGCTCCGCCTGGACCTTCGGCAAGCTCCTCAACTACGGCCTGGACGGGCTGCTCTCCTTCAACAACAAGCCCCTGCGCGCCGCCCTCTACCTCGGCCTGCTCCTCACCTCCGTCGCCCTCGCCTACGCCGCCTGGATCGTCGGCGTCGCCCTCGTGCGGGGCGTCGACACCCCCGGTTACGTCACCCTGATCGTCGTGGTCACCGCGCTCGCCGGCGTCCAGATGGTGCTCGCCGGGGTCGTCGGCGAATACGTCGGGCGCATCTACTACGAGGTCAAGCGCCGCCCGCACTTCCTGGTCAAGGCCACCAACACCGGGACCCGCGAAGCCACCGCCGAGCCGGAGCCCCGGGAGTTCGTACGCCGATGACGGTCACCGCGCAAATGGCACGTTTCGCCGTCGTGGGAGCGGTGAACACCGGCACGTACTACGGGCTCTACCTGCTTCTGCTGCTCCGGCTTCCGTACATCGCCGCCCACGTGCTCGCCTTCGTGCTCAGCATGACCGGTTCGTTCTTCCTGAACTCGTACTTCACGTACCGCACCCGGCCCACCTGGCGGAAGTTCCTGCTCTTCCCGCTCACCAACGCGGCAAACTTCGTCATCACCACCGGGGGCGTCTACCTCCTGGTCGGCCTGGCCGGATTCAGCGACCACTACGCCCCGTTGGTGGCCGCCGCGGCCGCCATCCCCATCACCTTCGTGGTCTCGCGCACGATCATGCTGCGGCCGGACACCCCGCCGAAAACGGCCGAACGCGTCGGGTGAGCCGCCCGGCGGCAGGCCACATCCCCAACTCCTCCCGAATCGTTGGTCGAATCAGTGGCCCCGGACCGGTTCCACTCCCTAACATCGATCACCGCAAGGCTTTGTGCACCGCCGCACAATCTCCTCGGGAGGCTCCTTTGCACCGCCGCCGTCGCACCGCGCTCACCGTCTCCGCCGCGCTGCTCGCCGCCGCGCCGCTCCTGTCCGCCTGCGGCAGCCAGGCCCACCCCGGCGCCGCGGCCGTCGTCGGCGGCGACCGGATCACGGTGTCCACCGTGCAGGCGCAGGTGGCCGACGTACGCGAGGCGCAGGGTTCGTCCCCGCAGTCCGCCCAGCTCACCGACCAGTCCGGCCAGCTGGCCCGTGCCAAGCTGCACGGGCTGATCCTGGACCGCGTCCTCGACCGGGCCGCGGCGGACGCCGGCGTCACGGTGAGCCGCGCGGAGATCCAGCAGATGCGGCAGTCGGCCGTCGCCCAGTACAAGGGCGAGAAGGGCCTCCAGCAGGCCGTCCTGCAAGAGCGGTGGCTCGCCCCGGGCCAGATCGACGCCTTCCTGCGCGAGCAGATCCAGATCACGAAGCTCGGCCAGGCCCTGGGCGCCGACCCGTCCACGCCCGAGGGCACCAAGGCCATCGGCGACGCGCTGACCAAGGCGTCCAAGGCGCTGAACGTCGACGTCAACCCCCGCTACGGCACCTGGGACAACCAGCAGATCCAGCTCGCCGACTACAAGGCCCCGTGGATCTCCCAGGTCACCAAGCCCGCCCAGGCGGCCGCCGAGGCCGGGGCCTGAGCCCTCTGCGACGGCCGGGGTAGATTCGGTGCCGTGAACGCTGAAGACCCCGGCCGCATCGTCCTGCTCACCGCCAGCCACCGGGTCGCACCCGGACTGCTGTCCTGGCCCGCCTGGCAGGCGCTGCACGGCGCCGACGAGGTGCGCTGCGGCGAGCCGGAGCAGCCGCAGCTGCCGTATCTGCGCGAGGCCGGTGTCACCGTCGTCCCCGGCGTCCCGGACGCCCAGGAGCTCGTGGACGCCTGCGCGGGCGGCCGGACCGTGGTCGTCCTCACCGGGGGCGCGGGCAATCAGCCGCTCACCGACGGCCTGGCCCGGCTGGCCGGCTCCGGACGGGTGCGGATGCCCGGCCTTGAGCTGCTGCCGGGCTCGTACGACCTGCCGGGCGCCCGGCTCATCGACCTCGTCCAGGTCATGGACCGCATCCGCGTCGAGTGCCCGTGGACCTCGCAGAAGACGCACAAGGGCCTCGCCAAGTACGCCATCGAGGAGGCGTACGAGCTGGTCGAGGCGATCGAGGACGGCGACCGCGACGAACTGCGCGAGGAACTGGGGGACGTGCTGCTCCAGGTGGTCTTCCACGCGCGCATCGCGGAGGAGGACGAGAACGAGCCGTTCTCCGTGGACGACGTCGCCGGCACGCTCATCGAGAAGCTCATCCACCGCCACCCGCACGTCTTCGGCGACGAGACCGCCGAGACCCCGGAGGACGTCCACGCGCACTGGCTGCGCACCAAGGCGATCGAGAAGCAGCGTGCGTCGGTCACCGACGGGGTGCCGGTCGGCCAGCCCGGCCTGGCGCTCGCCGCGAAGCTCGCGAGCCGGGTCCGTACCGCCGGGCTCGACGTGCCGCTCCCCGAGGGCGACGACATCGGCTACCGCCTCCTCGCCCTCGCGGTACGGGCCGAGGAGGAGGGCGTCGACCCGGAGGCCGCGCTGCGCGCCGCGGGACGCGCGTACCGGGACGCGATCCGGACGGCGGAGGGCACCGGATAACGTCGGGGAGTGAACGACAGCCCCGCCGACCGCCCCGCCGAAGCCGCGTCCGTACCCGCCGGCTGCCCCGCCCACAGCTCATCCGCCGCCGTACCGCCCGCGCCCGAGCTCTTCACCTGGGAGTTCGCCACCGACCCGTACCCCGCGTACGCCTGGCTGCGCGAGCACAGCCCCGTGCACCGCACCACACTGCCCAGCGGGGTCGAGGCATGGCTCGTGACCCGGTACGCGGACGCCCGGCAGGCCCTCGCCGACGCCCGGCTGTCGAAGAACCCGGCGCACCACGCCGAGCCCGCGCACGCCAAGGGGAAGACCGGCATCCCCGGGGAGCGCAAGGCCGAGCTGATGACGCACCTGCTCAACATCGACCCGCCCGACCACACCCGGCTGCGCCGCCTGGTCTCCAAGGCGTTCACGCCCCGGCGCATCGCGCAGTTCGCGCCCCGGGTGCAGGAGCTGACGGACCGGCTCATCGACGGGTTCGTGGAGAAGGGGGAGGCCGACCTGATCCACGAGTTCGCCTTCCCGCTCCCCATCTACGCGATCTGCGACCTGCTCGGCGTGCCCCGCGAGGACCAGGACGACTTCCGGGACTGGGCGGGCATGATGATCCGGCACGGCGGGGGTCCCCGCGGCGGGGTCGCCCGGTCCGTGAAGAAGATGCGGGCGTACCTGCTCGAACTCATTCACCGCAAGCGCGAGGACCTGGGCGACGACCTCATCTCCGGGCTGATCCGGGCGAGCGACCACGGCGAGCACCTGACCGAGAACGAGGCCGCGGCGATGGCCTTCATCCTCCTCTTCGCCGGATTCGAGACGACCGTGAACCTGATCGGGAACGGCGTCCACACCCTGCTGAACCACCCCGACGAGCGCGAGCGGCTGCAACGCGCGCTCGCGGCCGGCGACAGCGAGCTGCTGGCCACCGGCATCGAGGAGCTGCTGCGCTACGACGGCCCGGTGGAGCTCGCCACCTGGCGGTTCGCCACGGAGCCGCTGACCATCGGCGGACAGCGCGTCGCGGAGGGCGATCCGGTGCTCGTGGTGCTCGCGGCGGCCGACCGGGACCCCGAGCGGTTCGCCGGACCGGACACCCTGGACCTGTCGCGGAGTGACAATCAGCACCTCGGTTACGGCCACGGCATTCATTACTGTCTGGGAGCGCCGCTCGCCCGGCTGGAGGGACAGGCCGCGCTCGCCACCCTGCTGACACGCCTTCCGGACCTGCGACTTGCGGGAGAATCAGGCGATTTGCGGTGGCGCGGCGGGCTCATCATGCGCGGACTGCGCACCTTGCCGGTGCGCTTCACGCCGGGGGCGCGCGCCGAGGAAAGTGACACTCTGTCAACTCTGTGACTTTCACGTGATCTCTGCTGCATCGACTTGTGACTCACGTTCGAGTTTCGCTAGGTTCACCGTTCGACTCCCCAGTCGCTTGTCAGTCACACGGAAGGCATCTCCCATGGGCTCCGCGAACGGCAGACACCGCCGCCCTCGTCAGGCACCCGCGATCGTGGTCGCCGCAGGCGTCACCGGCTCGGCCATCGCCATCCCGCTGCTCGGCGCGGCAAGCGCGCACGCCGCGGACACCACGACCTGGGACCGGGTGGCCGACTGCGAGAGCGGCGGGATGTGGAGCGCCGACCTCGGTAACGGCTCCTACGGCGGCCTCCAGTTCACGCCGGAGCTGTGGAAGGCGTACGGCGGTGAGGCGTACGCCGAGCGCGCCGACCTCGCCAGCCGCTCGCAGCAGATCGCGGTGGCCGAGCGGGTCCTGGCCGCCAAGGGTCCGAAGGCGTGGCCGAGCTGTGCGGTGATCTCCGGGCTCAGCAAGGCCGCGGGCGCGGCGGACGTGGACCCGGGCGACGAGGACGCGGACGAGTCCGTGCGGGGCGCCGACTCGGGCCTCGACGCCGGTCTCGGCACCGATCCGGTGGACGACGCCTCCTCGGGCGCGTCGGCCACCCCCTCGGACGAGGCGTCCGGCGCGGCCGCCACGGACAAGGACGCAGGTAAGAGCTCCGGCAAGCACGCGGGCCGGAGCGCCGAGGCCGACGCCTCCCCGTCCGCCGGCCCCTCGGGCACACCGTCGCCCTCGGCCGACCCCTCTTCCACGCCCTCGGCCGACCCCTCCGCGGACCCCTCGGCCGGCGCGAAGGGCGACGCGCGGGCGAAGGGCGGCAAGCACCGGGGCGCCCCGGCCGCCGACGAAGCAGCCCGGGCGGCCGACGGGCGCGACGCGGGCCGGCACGCCTCGCGGGGCGACGGCGACGCGCGCGACAGCGCCACGCGGCCGGCTGACGGCACGTACACGGTCCGGCCGGGCGACAACCTCTGGGCGATCGCCGACGCGCAGGACCTGCCCGGCGGCTGGCCCGAGCTGTACGAGGCGAACAAGGCCGAGGTGGGCTCCGACCCGGACCTCATCCTGCCCGGCCAGAACCTCGATCTGGGCCTGGGTGACGCGGCCCGGGAGAAGGCCGCCGAGAACGCCGGATGAGCCGTTAGAGCCCCTTGTGCTTTGGGTGGTTTAAGAGGCCCATGTCCCACTTTTGACCGAGTGAGACATGGGTCTCTTTGCGTGAACTGACGCCCCTTGTCCGGGAGGTCCCGTCGCATCCCTTCCGACCTGCACAAATGAGGGTTCATCGGATGCTCTTACGGGATGATTATCCGGTATGTCCTTCTTTGAATATGGCCGGTGGGTGTGATTACGGTCGGAACCGCTCGCACCGCGGGCCCCGTCGACCGTCACGCCGAATCCTGCCGTCGGTCGAAGGGAACAGACGCGAAAGCGCCGTAGGCAGGAGCGGGGGACCCAGGTAGGCGCTGGGCCCGGTCGTCGGGAGACGAATCGGGGCCGGCTAGGGGTGAAGTCGCGCCAGGAGCGCGGCCGGGCAACTCACTTGGCCCGAACCCGACAGCTCACCTCGCAGGCGTCGGTGAGGAGAAGACTCGATGCTGCTCAACCGCAAGGGCAACAAGCACCGCCGCCCCTCCAAGGCCGTCCGTGTCGCGACGCTCGCCGGTGTCGCCGGTGCCGCCGTCGCCGTTCCGCTGATGGGCGCGACCAACGCCTCCGCCGCCTCCGTCGCCACCTGGGACGCCGTCGCCCAGTGCGAGTCCGGCGGCAACTGGTCGATCAACACCGGCAACGGCTACTACGGCGGCCTGCAGTTCTCCCAGTCCAGCTGGGCCGCCGCCGGCGGTACGCAGTACGCGCCCCGCGCCGACCTGGCCACCAAGGCCCAGCAGATCGCCACCGCCGAGAAGCTCCTCGACATGCAGGGCCCGGGCGCCTGGTCCTGCGCCGGTGCCGGCAACCTGACCAACGACGGTGTCGACCCGGGCGTCGACACCGGCTCCGGTGCCGCGAAGCAGGAGGCCGCCCCCAAGCAGGAGGCCGCCCCGAAGAAGGCCGAGCGCACCGAGGCCCCGGCCACCAACCGCTCCGACCGCTCGGACGCCCCGAAGAAGACGGTCACCACCCCCACCGGCAAGCAGGTCGCCAAGGGTGACGGCGAGTACAAGGTCGTCGCCGGTGACACGCTGAGCAAGATCGCGGCCGACCACCACGTCAAGGGCGGCTGGCAGCAGCTGTTCAAGCTGAACAAGGACATCGTCCAGGACGCCGACCTGATCTACCCGGGCCAGCAGCTCCACCTGACGAAGTAACCGCGATCCCTCCTCGCTGATCGCTCAGGCCGCCCCGGCCCGGCACGCACTCTCCCCCCGTGTGTGCCGGGCCGGGGCACGCCGCATTGGGGTCGGCGGGTGGCCCGTCATCGTTCAACTGTTGTAGTTACCGGTCAGTAGTTATTCGGTCTTTCGCCCCGCTATGCCCGCCCTTGGGTCCTTTTTCGTCCCAGGGGACGGGCGGTCGGCCGACGCCGACGGCCGGGCCGGTTAGGCTCTTGTCGCAAGGCCAAAGTGACCCTGCACAACCAGCGTCATATCCCAGAAGGAGATGCCTCGTGCCGTCCATCGACGTCGTCGTAGCCCGGGAAATCCTCGACTCCCGGGGCAACCCCACGGTCGAGGTCGAGGTCGGCCTCGACGACGGCAGCACCGGTCGTGCTGCTGTTCCGTCCGGCGCCTCCACCGGTGCGTTCGAGGCCATTGAGCTTCGTGACGGCGACCCCAACCGCTACCAGGGCAAGGGCGTCGAGAAGGCCGTCCTCGCCGTGATCGAGCAGATCGGCCCGGAGCTCGTCGGCTACGACGCCACCGAGCAGCGCCTCATCGACCAGGCGATGTTCGACCTGGACGCCACGGAGAACAAGGGCTCGCTCGGCGCCAACGCCATCCTCGGCGTCTCCCTCGCCGTCGCCCACGCCGCCTCCGAGGCCAGCGACCTCCCGCTGTTCCGCTACCTCGGCGGCCCGAACGCGCACCTGCTGCCCGTTCCGATGATGAACATCCTGAACGGCGGCTCGCACGCCGACTCCAACGTGGACATCCAGGAGTTCATGATCGCGCCGATCGGCGCCGAGTCCTTCTCGGAGGCGCTGCGCTGGGGCGCCGAGGTCTACCACACGCTGAAGAAGGTCCTGAAGACCAAGGGCCTGTCCACCGGCCTCGGCGACGAGGGCGGCTTCGCGCCGAACCTGGAGTCCAACCGCGCCGCCCTCGACCTCATCATCGAGGCCATCAAGGAGGCCGGTTACGCCCCGGGCAAGGACATCGCGCTCGCGCTCGACGTCGCCGCCTCGGAGTTCTACAAGGACGGCTCGTACGAGTTCGAGGGCAAGTCCCGCTCGGCCGCCGAGATGACCGAGTACTACGAGGAGCTCGTCTCCGCGTACCCGCTGGTCTCCATCGAGGACCCGCTGTACGAGGACGACTGGGCCGGCTGGAAGGTCATTACCGACAAGCTGGGCGCCAAGGTCCAGATCGTCGGCGACGACCTCTTCGTCACCAACCCGGAGCGCCTGGCCCGCGGCATCGAGGAGGGCTCCGCCAACGCCCTGCTCGTCAAGGTCAACCAGATCGGCTCGCTGACCGAGACCCTGGACGCCGTCGAGCTGGCCCAGCGCAACGGCTTCAAGTGCATGATGTCGCACCGCTCCGGCGAGACCGAGGACGTCACCATCGCCGACCTCGCCGTCGCCGTGAACTGCGGCCAGATCAAGACCGGCGCCCCGGCCCGCTCGGACCGCGTCGCCAAGTACAACCAGCTGCTGCGCATCGAGGAGATCCTCGACGACGCCGCGGTGTACGCGGGCCGCTCGGCGTTCCCGCGCTTCAAGGGCTGACCACAGCCCGGCAGGGCGACCGCCCCCGCCTCCGTCCGTCCCCGCGCCCGGTCACGTACCGTGTGCGGGGACGGACGTCGTAATGGGGAGGCGGGAACATGGCCGTGAAGGACCGGGACCGGTTCTCCACCGCGACCCGGCTGCGGCTGCTCGGTGAGCAGACCGCCGCCCGCGTCTACCGGTCCCAGAACCGGCGTCAGGCCCGCCGCTCCCGGCTCACCGGCCGGGCCGCCTTCCTGGCCCTGGTCGTCTGCTCCCTGGTCGTCGCCCTCGCGTATCCGATGCGTCAGTACGTGTCGCAGCGCGACGAGATCGCCGACCAGCGCAGGCAGGCGCGGGAGGCGGAGGCGCGCACCGAGGAGCTGCGGGACCAGAAGGCCCGGCTCCAGGACGACGCGTACATCAAGCGGCTGGCCCGTGAGCACCTGCACTACGTTCTTCCGGGGGAGACCGGCTACACCGTGGTCGACCCCGACGCGGTCAAGGAGCGCAACGGGAAGCCGGCCGAGACGGACCGGCCCTGGCACTCCAACCTGTGGGACGGCGTGGACAGCGCCGACCGCGGCTGACGGCCGCCCCCATCCCCGTACCTCTGCAGAACCCGCGGTTCGAGCAGTCCGATCAGCACCCAAGGCAGGCATGGAAACGCCCCCTCCCCAGACCGAGCCCACCGTCCCCACCGAGGCGGACATCGCCGCGTTCCAGCAGCAGCTGGGCCGCCCGCCGCGCGGGCTGCGCGCCATCGCGCACCGCTGCCCGTGCGGCAACCCGGACGTGGTCGAGACGCAGCCCCGGCTGGAGGACGGCACGCCGTTCCCGACGACGTACTACCTGACGTGCCCGCGCGCCGCGTCTGCGATCGGCACGCTGGAGGCGAACGGGGTCATGAAGGAGATGACCGAGCGCCTGGGCAAGGACCCCGAGCTCGCGGCGGCCTACCGGGCGGCGCACGAGGACTACATCGCGCGCCGCGACGCCATCGAGGTCCTGGAGGGCTTCCCGAGCGCCGGCGGCATGCCCGACCGGGTGAAGTGCCTGCACGTGCTCGTCGGGCACTCGCTGGCGGCCGGCCCCGGCGTCAACCCGCTGGGCGACGAGGCGATCGCGATGCTCCCGGAGTGGTGGCGCAAGGGCCCGTGCGTGTCGCCGTGCGGCGAGCAGGGCACGGACGAGGGCTGAGGGGGCGCCGGACATGACGCGCGTGGCCGCCATCGACTGCGGCACCAACTCGATCCGCCTGCTGGTCGCGGACGCCGACCCGGTCACCGGGAAGCTCGTCGAGCACGCCCGGCGGATGGAGATCGTCCGGCTGGGGCAGGGCGTCGACCGGACCGGCCAGCTCGCCCCCGAGGCGCTGGAGCGCACGTTCGCCGCCTGCCGGAGCTACGCGACGGTGATCGAGGAGCACGGCGCCGAGAAGATCCGTTTCGTTGCCACCTCCGCCTCCCGGGACGCGGAGAACCGGGACGACTTCGTGCGCGGGGTGGTGGACATCCTGGGCGTCGAGCCGGAGGTGATCAGCGGGGACCAGGAGGCCGCGTTCTCGTTCGCCGGGGCGACCAAGGAGCTGACCGGGCGCGACGACCTCGCGAAGCCGTACCTGGTCGTGGACATCGGCGGCGGCTCCACCGAGTTCGTCGTCGGCGACGACGAGGTGCGGGCCGCCCGGTCCGTGGACATCGGCTGCGTGCGGATGACCGAGCGCCACCTCGTGCGCGACGGCGTCGTCGCCGATCCGCCCTCGGCCGCCGGGATCGAAGCGGTCCGCGCCGACGTGGCGGCCGCCCTGGACCTCGCCGAGGAGACCGTGCCGCTCTCGTCGGCGGCCACGCTGGTGGGCCTCGCCGGGACGGTCACCACGGTGGCCGCGATCGCGCTGGGCCTGGAGGAGTACGACTCCGAGGCGATCCACCACTCCCGCGTCTCCCTGGAGCAGGTCCGGAAGATCACCGCGCGGCTGCTGGCCTCGACCCATGCGGAGCGCGCGGCGATCGGCGCGATGCACCCGGGCCGGGTCGACGTGATCCCGTCCGGTGCGCTGATCCTCCAGGCCGTGATGGAGCGGACCGGGGCGCGCGAGGTCGTGGTGAGCGAACACGACATCCTGGACGGAATCGCGTTCTCGCTGGCGTGAGCCGGGCGCTCATGCGTCGCACCTTCCGCACCGTTGAGAGGGTGGGGCGTGCCTGGTGGGGCGGCTTTCGGGCCGCCTCGCCACCAACTTCGTGAACTTCTTCACAAGGAATTGCCCACCTCGGTCCCGTCTTCTGCTCCGGACGGGTGGCGGGGGAGGTGAGCGGGGTCACTCGGGGGCCGGACCGGGAGGTTCCGGGAGTGTTACGCCGAGGTGGACCGGGAGGGCCCTTCACCCGGGTCCGAGGGCCAAGGGCCAGCTCGCAGGCGGTGAACAACGTTCACCACTGTAACGGGGTTCCCGAGGCGGGTCATGACCTGGGTCACGTGGGCGGCGAACTATAGCAGAGGGTTGCCCGAACCTTGTGAAGGGGCTCACGAGCATGGCTCCCGGGTGGGGTGGATACTCGATGGCATGAGCACCACGGAGCGTCCCAGGATCCTCGTAGTAGGCGGTGGGTACGTAGGTCTGTACGCAGCTCGGCGCATCCTCAAGAAGATGCGCTACGGCGAGGCGACCGTCACGGTCGTCGACCCCCGGTCGTACATGACCTATCAGCCCTTCCTCCCCGAAGCTGCCGCCGGCAGCATCTCGCCCCGGCATGTCGTCGTCCCGCTGCGACGCGTCCTGCCCAAGGCCGAGGTGCTCACCGGTCGTGTCACCACGATCGACCAGGACCGCAAGGTCGCCACGGTCGCGCCGCTCGTCGGCGAGGCCTACGAGCTGCCCTTCGACTACCTGGTCATCGCGCTCGGCGCGGTCTCCCGCACCTTCCCGATCCCCGGCCTCGCCGAGCAGGGCATCGGCATGAAGGGCATCGAGGAGGCCATCGGCCTGCGCAACCACGTCCTGGAGCAGCTGGACAAGGCCGACTCCACGACCGACGAGGACGTCCGCCGCCGGGCCCTCACCTTCGTCTTCGTGGGCGGCGGGTTCGCCGGTGCGGAGACCATCGGCGAGGTCGAGGACATGGCCCGCGACGCGGCCAAGTACTACACCAACGTGAAGCGCGAGGACATGCGCTTCATCCTGGTCGACGCCGCCGACAAGATCCTTCCCGAGGTCGGCCCGAAGCTCGGGACCTGGGGCCGCGAGCACCTGGAGTCCCGTGGTGTCGAGGTCTTCCTCTCGACCTCCATGGACTCCTGCGTCGACGGCCACGTGGTGCTGAAGAACGGCCTGGAGGTCGACTCCAACACCATCGTGTGGACCGCCGGTGTGAAGCCGAACCCGGCGCTGGCCCGCTTCGGCCTGCCGCTCGGCCCCCGCGGCCACGTGGACACCACCGAGAAGCTCCAGGTGCAGGGCACCGACTACATCTGGGCCGCGGGCGACAACGCCCAGGTCCCGGACATGGTCGGCCGCAAGGCGGGCAACCCCAACGCCTGGTGCCCGCCGAACGCCCAGCACGCGCTGCGCCAGGCCAAGGTCCTCGGCGACAACGTGATCTCCGGGATGCGCGGCTTCCCGCAGGCCGACTACAGCCACGCCAACAAGGGCGCGGTCGCCGGTCTGGGCCTGCACAAGGGCGTGGCGATGATCGTCATGGGCAAGATGAAGATCAAGCTCAAGGGCCGCCTCGCCTGGTACATGCACCGTGGCTACCACGGTCTGGCGATGCCGACCTGGAACCGCAAGATCCGGATCTTCGCCGACTGGACCCTCGCGATGTTCCTCAAGCGCGAGGTCGTCTCCCTCGGCGCCATGGAGACGCCGCGCGAGGAGTTCTACGAGGCCGCCAAGCCGGCCCCCGCACCGGCCGCCGCGAAGCCCGTGGGCGAGAAGGCCAAGGCTTCCTAGCCCACCGCTCCCGCCGGAGCGAGCAGTTCGACGCCCGAAGGGGCCGTCCGCCATCCGTGGTGCGGGCGGCCCCTTCGGCGTATCCCGCTCCGAAGGGGCGGTGCGCGGTGCGGGCCCGCACCCCCGGCGGATGCATGTGCCATGCACGCATTTTGCCGTTCCCTTGCCCGGTAGCGGGATGGCAGGGCCGCCGGAGACTGTTGTGGGGGATGTACCACGCCAAGGCGCCCCGGGTGCCGGGGCGTGGTCCGGGACATGTGTGGGCATGTCTGGGCACGTCGGGAAACACCGTCACGGAGGTGTGCGCCATGGCAGACGCCGCATTGCGGCTGACCGCTCTCGCCCAGCAGTTGCTGGGTCAACCCCTACCCGTCCGCATCCGGGCCTGGGACGGCAGCGAATCCGGACCGCCCGGAGCCCCCGTCCTCGTCATCAGGAACCGCCGGGCCCTGCGCCGGCTGCTGTGGAAGCCGGGCGAACTCGGCCTGGCCCGCGCCTGGGTGGCCGGCGAACTCGACATCGAGGGCGACCTCTACGAGGCCCTGGACCTGATGGCCGGGCTCGTCTGGGAGCGCGGCACCGACGCCCCGTCCGGCCTCCGGGCCCTGCGCGACCCGAGGACGCGCGCCGCCGCCGCGGACCTGCTGAAGCTCTCCGGGCCCTGGCTGCCGCCCGCCCCGCCGCCCGAGGAGGTGCGCCGCCGCAGCGGCCCCCTGCACACCAGACGCCGCGACAAGGAGGCGATCAGCCACCACTACGACGTGGGCAACGACTTCTACGAACTGGTGCTGGGCCCGTCCATGGTTTACTCCTGCGCCTACTGGGAGGACGCGGGGACCCTGGAGGACGCCCAGCGCGACAAGCTGGACCTGGTCTGCCGCAAACTGGCCCTCAAGGAGGGCGACCGCCTGCTGGACGTCGGCTGCGGCTGGGGCTCCATGGCCATCCACGCCGCCCGCGAGTACGGCGCCCACGTCACCGGCGTCACCCTCTCCACCGAACAGGCCGCCTACGCCCGCAAGCGCGTCGCCGACGAGGGCCTGACCGACCGCGTGGAGATCAGGGTCCAGGACTACCGGGACGTCCGAGACGGCCCCTACGACGCCATCTCGTCCATCGGCATGGCGGAGCACGTCGGCTCCGTCCGCTACCGGGAGTACGCCGACGACCTCTTCGCCCTCCTCAGGCCCGGCGGGCGCCTCCTCAACCACCAGATCGGGCGCCGCCCGGAGAAGGACGAGTCGGCGTACGAGATCGACGCGTTCATCGACGCCTATGTCTTCCCGGACGGGGAACTGGCCCCGGTCGGCCGGACCCTCGCCCTGCTGGAGGAGGCCGGCTTCGAGGCCCGGGACGTCGAGGCGCTGCGCGAGCACTACGCGCTGACCCTGCGGCAGTGGGTCGCCAACCTGGAGCGGGGCTGGAAGAGCGCCGTGAAGCTGGTCTCGCCCGGGCGGGCCCGGGTCTGGCGGCTCTACATGGCCGCGTCCGCGCTCTCCTTCGAGCGCAACAGGATCGGGGTCAACCAGATCCTCGCGGTGCGCCCGGAGGCGGACGGCGCCTCGCGCATGCCGTTGCGCGCCCGCGCCTGGAAGGCCGACGCGACCGCCTGAGCGACGTGAAGCACGGCTGTACGCACGGAAGGGGCCGGTGTCCGCGGACACCGGCCCCTTCCGTGCGTACCGCTGCGGTCACTCGGTCTTGATGGCCGTCAGCATGTTGAGCTTCGCGGCGCTGCGGGCGGGCCACAGGGCGGCGAGCACGCCGACCAGACCGGCCAGGACCAGGAAGACCGCGATCCGGCTCCAGGGGATCACCAGCACGTACTGCGGGATCTCCGCGGCCACGGTCTGCCCGATCGCCCAGCCGAGGAACAGCCCGAGTCCGATGCCGACGAGCGCGCCGAACAGCGAGATCACCACCGCCTCCAGCCGGATCATCCGCTTCACCCGGCGCCGGTCCAGGCCGATCGCCCGCAGCATGCCGATCTCCTGCTGGCGCTCGAACACCGACATGGCCAGGGTGTTGACGACCCCGAGCACCGCGATGATCAGAGCCATGCCGAGCAGGCCGTACATGATGTTCATCGCGAGGTTGACGCCGCCGCCGAACATGTCCCGGATGTCCTGACGGTCCATGATGCTCATGCCCGGGTTGTCGCCCAGGGCGTCCACCAGCGCCTGCTCGTTGGCCGCGCTCGCGCCGCCGTCCGTCTTGACCCAGACCTCCTGGATGTCGCCCTTGCCCTCGTGCGGGGCGACGGTGGCGCGCGGGATCAGGACCGGCGAGAGGAACTCGTTGTCCGTGTAGAGCGCGCCGACCTTCAGCGTCTCCTTCTTCTCGTCCTGGTACGTGACCGAAACGGTGTCCCCGGGCTTCCAGCCGTGCGACTTCGCGGTCTTCTCGGCGACCGCGATCTGCCCCTTCTCCAGGGTGTCCAGGGAGCCCGCGACGGTGTCGACGGCGAGCACCTGCTGCACGTCGCCCGGGGTGACGCCGGAGGCCGAGACGCCCTTCCCGCCGATCGTCAGCCAGACGGCCTGCTGGGGCGATGCGGCGGTGACGCCGTCGGCCTTCTCCAGGGCGGTCAGCGCCGCCTCGTCGAGCGCGTCACCGCTGGCCATCGAGACCATGTAGTCGGCCTTGATGTTGTCCATGGTCACCTTGTCGACCGCCCGGCCGAGGGTGACGCCGAGCACCGAGATCCCGGTGACGAGGGTGAGGCCGATCGCCAGTGCGGAGGCGGTGGCACCGGTGCGGCGGGGATTGCGGACGGCGTTCTGCGCGGCCAGCTTGCCGGAGACCCCGAACAGCCGCCGCAGCAGCGGGCGCACCAGGGCGATCACGGGGCGGGACAGCAGCGGGATGAGGACGATGACGCCGATCAGCGCGAGGAACGTGCCGCCCGCGATGAGCAGCTGGCCGTCCGACCCCGCCTGGGCCGCACCGCCGACGATCGCCGCCGTGCCCAGCAGCGTGATGATGCCGCCGACGGTGTTGCGCAGGACGAGTGACTTGACCGTCGCCACCGCGTGCGCGCTGTTCATCGCGGCGACCGGCGGGATCTTCGCGGCCCGGCGGGCGGGCAGCCAGGCGGCCAGCACGGTGATCAGGACGCCGACGGCGAACGCGGCGATCACCGTCACCGGGGCGATCACCAGCGGCCCGGCCGGGATCTTGCCGCCGAGCAGGCTCATCGCGGAGCGCAGCCCGGTCGCGAGGCCGAGGCCCACGGCGAAACCGACGACGGAGGCGATGAGGCCGACCACGGCCGCCTCCAGGAGCACCGAGCGCTTCACCTGGCGGCGCGACGCACCGACGGCGCGCATCAGGGCCAGCTCCTTGGTGCGCTGGGCGACCAGCATGGTGAAGGTGTTGGCGATCAGGAAGACGCCGACGAAGAGGGCGACCCCGGCGAAGGCGAGCAGCAGCTTGTTGAGGTCGCTGAGCCCCGCCTCGATGTCCGCGGCCTGCTCGTCCGCGCGCGCCTTGCCGGTCTTGGCCTCGGCGTCCTTCGGCAGCAGCGGCTTCACGGCCGCCAGCAGCTCCTGGTCGGAGGTGCCGGGGGCGGCGGCGACGGACACGTCCTTGAACTCACCGGGGCGCAGGAACAGCTTCTGCGCGACCGGGGTGTCGAACAGGACCAGACTGCCGCCCGCGTTGACCGCGCCGTCCTCGGTGGTGAACACCCCGGACAGGGTGTACTCCTTCACCGGCCCGTTGGTGGCCACGCGGACCTTGTCGCCGACCCGGTACTCGCCCTTCTCCGCGGTGTCGCGGTCCAGCGCGATGCTGCCGGGCCGGGTGGGACCCGTGCCGTCGGTGAAGGTGTACGCGGGGTCCTTGCCGTCCTTGCCGGGGGCGAAGTTGGAGCCGGTGTTGGACCAGCCGTTGCCGATCAGCTTGCCGTCGGGGTCGGCGACCCCGGCGAAGCCGTCGACCCGGCCGGTGACGGACGCGACGCCGTCCAGGGCCCGGATCTTCTCCAGGGCGGCCTCGCCGACGGCGGGGGTCTCCTTGTCGAGCTGGTCGGCATGGGTGGTGACGGCGACGGCGATGTCGTCGTAGCTCTTGGCCGACTGGTTGCGGAAGGCGTTGCCGAGGGTGTCGGTGAAGACCAGGGTGCCGGAGACGAAGGCCACGCCGAGCATCACGGCGAGGATCGTCATCAGCAGCCTGGCCTTGTGCGCGAGCACATTGCGCAGGGCGGTACGGAACATGTCAGTCAGTCCTGGGTGTCTGCCGGCCCGGGGAACGGCGAGCCGGAGGAAGGGGTACGAAGCGCCGGAACGGCCCGGCTCAGCTGGTGCGGCCCTTGGCGTCGAACGCCTTCATCCGGTCCAGCACCCCGTCGGCGGTGGGGCGGATCATCTGGTCGACGATCGCCCCGTCCGCCAGGAAGATGACCCGGTCCGCGTAGGAGGCGGCGACCGGGTCGTGGGTCACCATCACCACGGTCTGGCCCAGTTCGCGCACGGAGTTGCGCAGGAAGCCCAGGACCTCGGCGCCGGAGCGCGAGTCGAGGTTGCCGGTCGGCTCGTCCCCGAAGATGATCTCGGGCTGCGAGGCCAGGGCGCGGGCCACCGCCACGCGCTGCTGCTGGCCGCCGGAGAGCTCGGTGGGGCGGTGCTTCAGCCGGTCGGAGAGGCCCACCATGTCGATGACCCGGTGCAGCCACTCCTGGTTCGGCCTGCGGCCCGCGATGTCCATCGGGAGCGTGATGTTCTCCAGGGCGGTGAGCGTCGGCAGCAGGTTGAACGCCTGGAAGATGAAGCCGATCTTGTCCCTGCGCAGCTGCGTGAGCTGCTTGTCCTTGAGCGCGCCCAGCTCCGTCTCGCCGATGCGCACCGAACCGCTGCTGAAGCTGTCGAGGCCCGCCACGCAGTGCATCAGCGTGGACTTGCCGGAGCCCGACGGGCCCATGATCGCGGTGAACTCGCCCTGCGGGAAGTCCACGGTGACCCGGTCGAGAGCGGTCACCCGGGTCTCGCCCTCGCCGTAGACCTTGGACAGTTCCGTGGCGCGGGCGGCCACCGCGGTGGCGCGGTGAGCGGTGGACATGGTGGTCACAGCAGACTCCAGGGTGGGGTGCGTACGGGACGGAGCCCGCCCGGCGGCCCGCCGCGTCGGCGTGGGCCCCGGGTCAGGGGTACCGCTCCATCGTCTCCGCCGGACGGCGCCCGGTCGTCAATCCCGGTGCCCGTTCCAGGGGCCCTCTTGAGTCGCATGAGGGGCCCGTCGGCGTCCTCCTCGGGTATGACATCCGCCGCCGCACGGCTCAGGGGGCCTTGTTCGGCGCCCCCGTCGACCCCCGCGGCACCAGGCGGCCCGCCTCGTCCTCGTGCCCCTCGGCGCCGCCGTCCGTGATCAGGGACAGCAGGGTCCGGGCCGCGAGGCTGCCGTACGCCGGGATGTCGCGGCTCAGCGCCGTCAGCGGGGGCCGGACGACCCGGGAGAGCTGGGAGTCGTCCCAGGCGACGAGCGACAGGTCGCCCGGCACGTCGAGTCCCATCTCCTGGGCGACCGACAGCCCCGCGACGGCCATGATGTCGTTGTCGTACACGATCGCGGTGGGCCGCCCGGGCGAGCTGACCAGGCGGCGCGTGGCGTGCGCCCCGTCGTCGCCGGAGTAGCCCGTGTGCACGACGACCGGCTCGCCGAGGCCCAGTTCGGCGCAGACCTCACGCTGGGCCCGGTCGCGCAGGGCGGTGTGGTTCAGCTCCGGCATCCCGGCGACCCGGGCGACCGAGCGGTGGCCGAGGGCGGCGAGATACGCGAAGGTGTCGCGGACCGCCGCCGCGTCGTCGGACCACACGGCGGGGAGGGGGCCGGCCGCCGAGGGGTGGCCGATCGCCACGGCGGGCAGGCCGAGCCCGGCGACGCCCTCGATGCGGGGGTCGGCGCCGCGCAGGTCGGTGAGGAAGACGCCGTCCACCCGGCCCTCGCCCCACCAGCGGCGGTAGACCTCCAGCTCCTGGGCCGGGTCCGTGACGACCTGGAGGAGCAGGGCGCAGCCGCGCGGCGAGAGTTCGGACTCGATGCCGCTGATCAGCTCCATGAAGAACGGCTCGACGCCGAGCAGCTGGGCGGGCCGGCACAGCGCGAGGCCCACCGCGTCGGCCCTGGCCCGGGTGAGGGCGCGCGCCGCGCTGTTGGGGCGCCAGCCGATCTCCTGCGCGATGGCCTTGATGGCGGACCGGGTCGCGGGGGAGACGCCCGGCCGGTCGTTCAGCGCGTAGGACACGGCGACCTTGGACACCCCGGCGCGGGCCGCGATGTCGGCGATCGTGGGGCGTTTGGGCATGTGACCTCGCTTAACCGGTTCGTGCTGCGGCCACATCCTAGCCGCCGCGACGGGTGTGCGCGGGCCCCTCCTCCGAGCGTGATCGCCCAACTCGCCTGGCCCGTACACGCAATGGGAGCGCTCCCGCACCCTTGACAGGGGCATGAGGTGGCCTTAATTTCACGGCACTTACCCGGTTCAGTAACTCCGCTCGGCAGGGACGGCGGGGAGAAGGAGGGACGATGGGCACGGGATTCCGCGGACGGGTCGCGGCCACGCTCGCCGTGATCGCACTCACCGCCACCGCGTGCACGGGGGGCGGCTCCTCGGGCGGCTCGGGGACCGGCGGCGGGGGAGGCGGCGCCCTCCCCCGCAACGAGACGCTCTACACCACCGGCACCCAGTGGGGGCCGCCGGCCAACTACAACCCGCTGCACAACTGGGACCACGCCACCGGCACCAAGGGCCTCGTCTACGAGACCCTGTTCCACTTCGACCCCGACGCGGGCAAGCTCACGCCCTGGCTCGCCGAGTCGGGCAGCTGGACCGGGGACAAGACCTACGAGGTGAAGCTGCGCCCCGGCATCAAGTGGTCCGACGGCAAGCCCCTCACCGCGAAGGACGTCGCCTACTCCTATGAGATCGGGAAGATCGAGGCGTCCGCCTTCCACAGCCTGTGGAGCTGGCTCTCCGGCGCCGAGGCGGTGGACGCCACCACGGTCCGCTTCACCTTCAAGGAGGCCCGCTACCAGGAGTGGGACTTCACGCTCTACGGGCAGCCCGTCGTTCCCGAACACATCTGGGGCAAACGTTCCGAGAAGGAGATCCTGGACGGCGTCAACGACAAGCCCGTCGGCACCGGCGCGTACACGCTCAAGAGCCACACCCAGGACCGGGTCGTCTGGCAGCGGCGCGACGACTGGTGGGGCGTCAAGGCGCTCTCCATGAAGCCCGCGCCCCGCTACATCGTGGACGTCTCCAACCCCAGCAACGAGGTCGTCATCGGCCAGCTCGGCCAGAACCAGCTGGACCTGAGCAACAACTTCCTGCCCGGGGCCGCCTCCCTGGTCAAAAGCAAGAAGGTCGTCTCGTACTACGACGAGCCGCCCTACATGCTCTCCGCCAACACCGCCTGGCTGGTGCCCAACACCACCAAGAAGCCGATGAACGACGCCGCCTTCCGCCGGGCGCTCGCCGCCTCCGTCGACACCGGGAAGATCGTCAAGGGCGTGTACGGGGGCCTGGTCAAGGGGGCCGACCCGACCGGGCTGCTCCCGCAGTGGGACAAGTACATCGACAAGGGCCTCGTCGCGAGCGAGGGCTTCACCTTCGACACCGCCAAGGCCAAGCAGATCCTCGCGGACGCCGGCTACCGGGACACCGACGGGGACGGCCTGGTGGAGAACAAGGACGGCTCGAAGATCAGCCTGAAGCTGGCCGTGCCCACCGGCTGGACCGACTGGATGGAGGCGGCCAAGGTCATCGCCTCCTCCGCCAAGGCCGCCGGAATCAGGATCACCACCGAGTTCCCCGACGCCAACGCCCTCAACGAGCAGCGCGGCAAGGGCAACTTCGACCTCGTCGTCAACAACGAGCGCCAGCTCTCCAGCACCCCGTGGACGTACTACGAGTACATGTTCCAGCTGCCCGTCCAGAAGCAGCAGAACACCGTCAACTTCGGCCGCTACGAGAACGAGGACGCCTGGAAGCTCGTCCAGCAGCTCGGCGGGGTGAAGACCGACGACACCGAGGGCATGAAGAAGGTCATCTCGAAGATCCAGGACATCCAGCTGAAGGAGATGCCCGTCATCCCCCTCTGGTACAACGGCCTGTGGGCCCAGTCCACCACCGGCACCTGGACCAACTGGCCCTCGGACGCGCCCGGAGCGCCCAAGTACGCCCCCGCGATGTGGCGCAACTGGCTGGAGATGGGCGGCTTTGAAGCGCTCACACAGCTGAAGCCCGCCAAGTGACACGGCAGTTCTGAGGGCGGCCGGTCCCTGGGGGCCTTCCCCCGCCGGCCGCTCCTCATCCACGACCGCCCCGCCGTGCGCGCCGACCTGACCGCAGCCCGCACGGCGGGGCTCTCTCCGGGGAGCCCTCTTGCGCCGCTACTTCGCCCGCAAACTACTCATCTACGCGCTGACCTTCGTCGTCGCCGTCACCGTCAACTGGATGATCCCGCGCTTCATGCCCGGCGACCCGGTCGCCGCCATGGTGGCCCGGGCCCGGGTCTCCCAGCCCGAGGCCGTCGAGGCCATGCGCGCCTACTACAACAACCTCTTCGGCTTCGACGAGCCCGTCTGGCAGCAGTACCTGCACTTCTGGAGCGCCCTCCTCCAGGGCGACTTCGGCCTGTCCATCTGGGTGTTCCCGAAACCCGTCGCCGACGTCCTGCTCGACGCACTCCCGTACACCCTCGGGCTGATGATTCCCGCCGTGCTGCTCAGCTGGTTCGTGGGGAACTGGGCCGGGGCGCTCGCCGCCCGCCGCAAGGTGCTCGACAACACCGTGCTCCCGGCCGGCTACCTGCTCACCGCCATGCCCTACATGTGGATCGCCGTCGTCCTCGCCTGGGCGCTCGGCTCCAAGGCGGGCTGGTTCCCGCTCTCCGGCGGCTACAGCCTCGACATCCAGCCCACCTGGTCCTTCGCCTTCGCGGTGGACCTGTTCCAGCACTGGATGCTGCCGTTCCTGTCGCTCTTCCTGGTCGCGCTGGGCGGCTGGGCCATCGGCATGCGCAACATGATCATCTACGAGCTGGAGTCGGACTACTCGAACTACCTCTCGGCCCTCGGCGCGCCCCAGCGCCTCATCCGCCGCTACGCCTTCCGCAACGCCGTCCTGCCCCAGATCACCGGGCTCGCCCTCCAACTGGGCGTGCTGGTCGCCGGAGCGCTCGTCACGGAGATCGTCTTCGCGTACCCGGGACTCGGCTCGCTCATCCTCGCCGCGATCCAGAACCAGGACTTCTTCCTGCTCCAGGGCGCGTTCCTGTTCATCGTCATCGGCGTCCTGATCGCCAACTTCCTCATCGACATCGTGTACGTCCTGGTCGATCCCCGCACCCGCACCGGCATGGCAGGAGGCCAGTCATGAGCACCGTGCCCGAACCGGCCACCGAGCCCGCCGCGCCCTCCGCCCCCGCCGCCCGCCCCGGCCGCGAGACGCTGCACTACGCCGTCCGCAACCCGAAGCTGCTCATCGGGTTCACCGTCGTCGTGCTGCTCCTGCTCGTCGGGATCGTCGGCCCGCCGCTGCTCGACAACGCCGACCCCAACGAGTACGTCGGCCCGCAGGCCGCCCCGCCGGACTCCACGTACTGGATGGGCACCACCACCTTCGGGCAGGACGTCTACGCCCAGTTCGTGCACGGGCTGCGCTCCACGTTCCTGGTCGGCGTCGTCGGCGGGGCGATCGCCGCCGCGATCGCCATGCTCGTCGGCTTCCTGGCCGGCTACCGAGGGGGTGCCGTGGACGAGATCCTCAACATGCTCACCAACGTCGTGCTGGTGCTGCCCGCGCTCGCCGTCCTGCTCATCATCAACGCGTACCTCGGGGTCCGCTCCGTGCCCGTGCAGGGCCTGTTCATCGGGCTCACCTCCTGGCCGTGGGCGGCCAGGGCCATCCGGGCGCAGACCTTCTCGCTGCGCACCCGTGAGTTCGTGGACCTCGCCCGGCTCAGCGGCAGCGGCACCTGGCGGATCATCTTCCGCGAGATCGCGCCCAACATGAGCTCGTACCTCTTCATGATGTTCATCCTGCTGTTCGGCGGCTCGGTCCTGATCGCCTCCTCGCTCGACTTCATCGGGCTCGGCCCCACCGAGGGCGTCTCCCTAGGGCTGATGCTCCAGAGCGCCCAGCAGTGGAGCGCCCTCCAACTGGGCATGTGGTGGTGGTTCGTTCCGCCCGGCGCCGGGATCACCGCGATCGTCGGAGCGCTGTACGTCGCCAACGTCGGCCTCGACGAGGTCTTCAACCCCAAGCTGCGGGAGGCCTGACCATGACCGCGACCGATCGCAGGGAGGTCTGAGCGCATGACCCTGACCGTGACCGACCTCCGGGTCCACTACCGCACGCTGCGCGGTGAGGTGCGGGCCCTGGACGGCGTCTCCTTCGACCTCGCAGACGGGGAGATCCTGGGCCTCGCCGGTGAGTCCGGCTGCGGCAAGAGCACGCTCGGCAAGTCGCTGATCCGCCTCGACGGCCGGATGCGGCACGCGGGCGGCACCGTCACGCTGGACGGCGACGACGTGCCCGTGGCCGACGACCGGGCGATGAACGCCTTCCGCTTCCACCGGATCTCGCTCGTCCCGCAGTACTCCATGAGCGCCCTCAACCCGACCCGCCGCATCGGCCGCATGATCCGCGAGCTGCTCGCGTCGCGCGGCGCGAGCGTGGACACCGCCGAACTGCACCGCAGGCTCGACCTGGTGGGCCTCGACCACGACGTGCTGGACCGCTATCCGATCGAGCTGTCCGGCGGCATGAAGCAGCGCACCGTCATGGTGATCTCCACCCTGCTCGACCCGGCCGTCCTCATCGCCGACGAGGTCACCTCCGCGCTCGACGTCTCCACCCAGCGCGCCGTCGTCGGCGCACTGACCGGGCTGCGCGACAAGGGCCTGGTCACCAGCATGATCTTCGTGACCCACGACCTCGGGCTCACCTCGCACATCGCGGACTCCATCATGGTGATGTACGCGGGCAAGCTCGCCGAGAAGGCGCCCACGAAGACCCTGACGACCGCGCCCCGCCACCCGTACACCAAGCTCCTGCTCGGCGCGCTCCCCGAGGTCGGGGCCCGGCACGCCGACCGGCCCCTCACGGGCATCGCCGGAGCCCCGCCCTCGCTCCTGAATCCCCCGGCCGGCTGCCGCTTCCGCGACCGCTGCCCCGTCGCGGACGAGCGCTGCGCCGAGGAGCCCCCGGTCGTGGAGATCGCCCCCCGCCACTCCGTCGCATGCTGGAAGGCCTGATGCTGACCCTCGACCACGTCACCAAGACCTACCGGGCCGGGGCGTTCGGAGGCGGCTCCGTCACCGCCGTCGACCGGGTCTCCTTCACGGCCGAGCCCGGCGAGGTCGTCTCCCTCATCGGCGAGAGCGGCAGCGGCAAGTCCACGATCGGCCGCATGATCCTCGGCCTGACCGGCGTCAGCTCGGGCACCCTCACCCTGGACGGGCAGCGGGTGCGGCCCGGCAAGGACTTCTACCGGCGCGTCCAGGGCGTCTTCCAGGACCCCTTCTCCTGCTACAACCCCGTCTTCCGCGCCGACCGCGTCTTCGACCTGGTCCGCCGGGCGTACCACCCGGGCGTCCGTGACGCGGAGTGGGCCGACCGCGTCGAGAAGGCGGTACGCGATGTCCGCCTGGACCCCGCTCAGGTCCTCGGCCGCTACCCGCACCAGCTCAGCGGCGGCCAGCTGCAACGCCTGCTCATCGCCCGCGCCCTCCTGCTCGACCTGAGCTTCCTGGTCGCCGACGAGATCACCAGCATGCTCGACGCCTCCACCCGCATCGACGTCCTCAACCTCCTCGCCGGGCTCAAGGAGCGCGGCCTCGGCGTCCTCTACATCACGCACGACCTCGCCCTCGGCACGTACCTGGCGGAGAAGACGGTGGTGCTGCGCCGTGGCCGGGTGGTCGAACGCGGCGACACCCAGAAGGTGTTCGGCAACCCCCTCCACCCGTACACCCGCACCCTGCTCGCCGCGGTGCCCCGCCTCAACCAGCCGTGGGACCCGCCGGAGCCGGTGCGGACGTGCGCCTTCCACGAGGGGGGCGGCGGCGCCACCACCGACCTGTACGAGACCGAGCCGGACCACTTCGTCGCCTGTGCCCAGCTCCCCGACTGCGGAAGGACCCCCGCGTGACCCTTCGCCACCTGCCCCTGCACGACGGCTGGACGCTCCGCCCGGCCGGACCCGTGCCCTCCGGGCTCCCCGCGGGCGGCATTCCCGACGGCATCCCCGCCACCGTCCCCGGCTGCGTCCACACGGACCTGCTGGCCGCCGGGCTCATCGACGATCCGTATCTGGACGACAACGAGACCCGGCTCGGCTGGATCGGCCGCACCGACTGGGCGTACCGCACCGTCTTCGACTGGACGCCCGACGGCCACGACCACGCCGCCCTGTGCTTCGACGGCCTCGACACGGTCGCGACGATCCTGCTCAACGGCACGGAGATCGGCCGGACGGCGAACCAGCACCGCTCGTACCGCTTTCCCGTACGCGATCTTTTGAGCGAGGGCAAAAATACCCTCGACGTAATTTTCACCGCACCGTATACCTACGCCGAGGAACTGCGCGACCGCCTCGGCTACCGCCCCGGCGCGTACGCGGAGCCCTACGCCTTCATCCGCAAGATGGCCTGCAACTTCGGCTGGGACTGGGGCCCGACGCTGGTCACCTCGGGCATCTGGCGTCCGGTCGCCCTGGAGACGTGGAGCGGCCCGCGCATCGCGTCCGTGAAGCTGCTGCCCGACCTGGACCCGGAGGGCGTGCCGTTCCTGACCGCCGAGGTGGAGATCGAACACGACGGCATCGAACCCGTCTCGGGCGCGGTCGAGGTGACCGGCGCGGGGAGCGTCTTCATCCTCACGGAGGACGAGCACCGCGTCTCCGTCGGCCTCTCGGTGCCGCAGGCCGAGCCCTGGTGGCCGCACAGCCACGGCGAGCAGCCGCTGTACGAGGTGGAGGTCCGCGCCGGCGACCACGTGCGCCGCCTCCGCACGGGATTCCGGTCCGTCACGCTCGAACAGGAGGCGTTCCGGATCTCCGTGAACGACCGGCCGGTCTTCGTGCGCGGGGTCAACTGGATCCCCGAGGACTGCTTCCCGTCCCGCCTGACAAGGCAACAGCTCTCCGAACGCCTCGACCAGGCCGTCGCCGCCCACGTCAACCTGGTCCGGGTGTGGGGCGGCGGGCTCTACGAGAGCGACGACTTCTACGAACTGTGCGACGAGAAGGGGCTTCTGGTCTGGCAGGACTTCCCGTTCGCCTGCGCCGCCTACCCGGAGGAGCAGCCGCTGTGGGACGAGGTGGCGGCCGAGGCGCGCGAGAACGTCACCCGTCTGGCGCCGCACCCTTCCCTGGTCCTGTGGTGCGGGAACAACGAGAACCTGGAGGGCCACGCCGACTGGGGCTGGCAGAAGGAGCTCGGCGACCGCACGTGGGGCCACGGCTACTACCACCGGCTGCTGCCCGGGATCGTCGCCGAGACCGACCCGACGCGCCCGTACTGGCCGGGCTCGCCCTACTCCGGCAGCCCGGACATCCACCCGCAGGACCCGGAGCGGGGCACGATCCACATCTGGGACGTCTGGAACCGCGCCGACTACCGCGCGTACGCCGACCGGGTGCCGCGCTTCGTCGCGGAGTTCGGCTTCCAGGGGCCGCCCGCGTACGCCACGCTCCGCCGCGCGGTCAGCGGTCCGCTCGCCCCCGGCACCCCGCTCCTGGCCCACCACCAGAAGGCCGAGGACGGCGACGCGAAGCTGCTGCGCGGCCTGGGCGACCATCTGCCGCAGCCCGGCGCGGACTTCGACGACTGGCACTGGCTCACCCAGCTCAACCAGGCCCGCGCCGTCGCGTTCGGCATCCGCCACTTCCGCTCGCACGCGCCGTACTGCATGGGCACGATCGTCTGGCAGCTCAACGACTGCTGGCCGGTCGTCTCCTGGTCGGCGGTCGACGGCGACGGCCGCCGCAAGCCGCTCTGGCACGCGCTGCGCTCGGTGTACGAGGACCGCCTGATCGCCGTCCGCGACGGCTCCGTCCACCTGGTCAACGACACGGCGGCCCCGTGGGCGGGCACCCTTCGCCTGACCCGGCACGCCCTGGACGGCACGGTCCTGGCCGAGGAGGCCCTGCCGGTGACCACGGCGCCCCGCGCCACGACGAGCGTCCCCCTGCCCGCCGCGCTCGCGACCCCGGCCGATCCGGCCCGCGAACTCCTCGTCGCACGTCTGGACGAGACCAGGACCCTGCACTTCTACGAGGAGGACACGCGACTCGCCCTGCCGCAGGCGCGCTACGGGGTGACGGTCACGGAGGAGGAGGGCGCCGGGGCCCCCGCGTACCGCGTCGAGGTGCGGGCGGAGACCCTGCTCCGGGACCTCTGCCTCTTCCCGGACCGCCTCCACCCGGACGCCGAGGCCGACACCGTGCTCGTCACGCTCCTCCCGGGCGAGACCACCACGATCCGGGTCACGGGCGCCGTGCTGGAGGACCCGTCGGCGCTCGCGACCCGCCCGGTTCTGCGGTGCGTCAACGACCAGATCACGACCTAAAATCAGCCACGAGGTGGCGCGCCCCTGGCGATCGGTGGCGCGCCCCTGGCGAAGCGACTGTGTCGGTGCGGCGACTTTCCGTCAATTCGCCCGGCACCCCTGCACTGCCGCCATCTTGCCCGGGCATGTGGGTATGCCCCCGACGTGCACTGACGGGGACTCAAGAGATCGATAAATAAGACAACATCGAGCCACTGTTCGGCTGATCACGCCGAGCCCCCCGGATAGGGTCATGTGCCAACGCGGAGCCGCGCCAAGCCCGGATGGTGGAATGCAGACACGGCGAGCTTAAACCTCGCTGCCCCTCGGGGGCGTACCGGTTCAAGTCCGGTTCCGGGCACCATCGCGTACAAGGTCCAAAGCAATCACGGACCCGGAACCGGGCGCCCGGGACCGATGGAATCGGCACTGCCGGACAGCGGGAGTCCACGGGCTGAGAAACGCGGTGGGCCCGGGGTGGTTCGACCGGCAGGTTGGACGTATGACCGATGCGGATCAGTTCAAACACGACCTGCGGCTCTATCTTCAGGATGCCCGCGATGCCTTTCTCTGGAAGCTCGACGGGCTGTCCGAGTACGACATCCGGCGCCCTCTCACTCCCACCGGCACCAATCTGCTCGGGCTCGTCAAGCATGTGACCGGGGCCGAGGCGTTCTACCTCGGGACCGCCTTCGGCCGGCCCGTCGACGCGCCCGCCCTGTGGATCGCCGGGGACGCCGAGCCCAACGCCGACCTGTGGGCCACGCCCGACGAGTCCCGGGAGGAGATCACCGGGCGGTACCGCCGGGTGTGGGCGCACTCCGACGCGACCGTCGAGGCGTTCGGGCTGGACGCCGTGGGGGTCCTCCCCGGGGAGGACGGGGGTGCCGGGCCCGAGCTGTCGCTGCACCGCATCCTCGTCCACCTCGTCGCCGAGACCCAGCGCCATGCCGGGCACGCCGACCTCGTCCGGGAGCTGATCGACGGGGCGACCGGGCTGCGGCGGGGGAGCGAGGACATGGCGCCCGGTGACGAGGCATGGTGGCGCCGCCACCGGGCACGGGTGGAGAGCGCGGCCCGGGAGGCGGGCGCACGTACCGCAGGGTGACCGCGCACGGCCGGTCCGTTCGGGGAAAGATCCTCCTTCGGCACTAGGCCGATTGCTTTGCCTACCCATTACTCTTGTGGGAAGGCCACGCTGGGTGGCCATGGAGGAGTGAGATGAGGAGCAGCAACCCGGTCTTCTCGCGACGGGGCTTCAGCCGCGACAACGGTTACGCGGGCTTCAACGCGGCGCCGCAGGCCGGGGCCCCCGCAGCGGGTGCCAACCCGTACGCGCAGGGCACCGCCCCGAACCCGTACGCGACCAACCCCTACGCCCCCACGGGCGCCCCCGCGCCCGCCCGTACCGGCGCGATGACGATCGACGACGTCGTCACCCGCACGGCGATGACGCTGGGCACGGTGGTGCTCGGTGCCGCGCTCGCCTGGGCCCTGCTGCCGGTGGACGAGGCGAACCTCAACAAGTCGTACGGCATCGCCGTCGGCGCGGCGCTCATCGCGTTCGTGCTGTCCATGGTCCAGTCCTTCAAGCGCAAGCCCGTACCCGCGCTGATCATCGCCTATGCCGCCTTCGAGGGTGTCTTCCTCGGCGTCATCTCCAGCGCGGTCAGCACGTACATCGGGCCCGGCGTCGTGATGCAGGCGGTGATGGGCACCATGTGTGTCTTCGCCGGCGTGCTGCTCGCGTACAAGATGCGCTGGATTCGCGTCACCCGCCGCTTCTACGGCTTCGTGATGGCCGCCGCCATGGGCTTCGTGCTCCTGATGGCCGTCAACCTGCTGTTCGCCGTCTTCGGCGGCGGTGACGGCCTCGGCTTCCGCAGCGGTGGCCTCGGCATCCTCTTCGGTGTCATCGGCATCATCCTCGGCGCCTGCTTCCTGGCCCTGGACTTCAAGCAGGTCGAGGACGGCATCGCGTACGGCGCTCCGCGCGAGGAGTCCTGGCTGGCCGCCTTCGGCCTCACCATGACCCTGGTGTGGATCTACCTGGAGATGCTGCGCCTGCTCTCCATCCTCAGCGGCGACGACTGATCGCCCCCGGCGCACCCAAAAGCGGCCCGCGGTCTCCTCCAGGAGGCCGCGGGCCGCTTTTGTGTGTACGGCGATAAGGTCGCGGGGTGCTCGATACGACCCCCCTGATCATCGCCGTCGACCGATTCGCCGACCGGCTGCGCGCCGCCCCGCAGAGCAGGCTCCAGCGGGGGGCGGCGGCCCGGGGCCTCGCCGTCGCGCGTGAGCTGTCGGCGCGGGCCCAGCGCGCCGAGGAGCCCGGCCGGGAGCCCAGGGTCATGCCGGACGCCGGGGTCTTCGCGGTCGGCGACCAGCTCGCCGTGGCCGGCCGGGACCTGGCCGTGGCACTGGAAACGGCCCCGTCCGAGGAACTGGACGAGGCCGTGCGACATGTCGAGGAAGCGGCCGCGCGGGCCTTCGAGTAGGGCGCGCGGCGCACCGGGAGGCAGCAGCCTCCCGTAAGCCGGGGACCGACGTCGGGGCGTGCTCAGAAGCTCGCTATGACGCGGTCGGCGAGTATGTACACGTTCTCCTTGCCGCAGGAGAAGGTCAGCGCGTAGGCGCCCGAGACGCCGGAGCCGCCCAGCAGTACCGGGTGCTCGCCCGCGCGCAGCGATGCGGCCAGGCGCTCGGCCGTCTCGCGGTGGCCGGGGGTCATACAGAGCGTCGTACCGTCGGCGAACACGTACACGTCGAGCGTGCCGAGCGGGCCCGGGCGCACGTCGGACAGCTCCGTGCGGCTGTCGGCCAGCTCCTCCAGGCGGTTCACGGTGCGCTCGTGGTCGGTGACCACGGGCGTCTGCACGGGGACGAAGTCCGGGTGCGAGGGGTGGCGGCGGCGGGCGGCGGCCAGCTCGGGGGAGTCCTCGGCGAACTCGGTCTCCGGCAGCTCGGCCAGCTCGGTCAGCTCGTCCAGGGCCTCGGCCGCGTCGAGGTCCATCGACTCCAGACCGGCGAAGTCGCTCTGGCGCGGCATGAAGAACGGGGCGTCCTCGCCGAGTCCGGCCAGACCGCCGAGCAGGGACGGGGCGTCCGCCGCGTCACGCGCCTCCTGCGACGCCCAGAACGCGCGGGCCTCGGCCAGCTCCCGCTCGCGCTCCTCGGCCAGCGCCTCGGCGACGGCCGCGCGTATTTCTTCGGTGGAAGTGGTGTCGTTGCGGGTCTGAGGGGGTACAGCGGCAGTACGGGCGTGACCGTCGGCCAGCTCCTTCCGGAGCGCCGAGACCTGCCTGCGCAGCCCGTGAGCGGCGTGCAGAGCAGCGGCGCCCACAGCCGTGGCAGCGGCGGTGGTCAGCAACAGGGCAATAGGCATGGCGCTCACTGACATACTCCCGGTTTCAATCGATCCCCCGACTTCCTACATCAGCTTGTGCCCTGACGGCACCATGTGTCAGTGCATTACGTCACGAAATGGACAGGACTTTGGGCCCGGTGTAAACGACTGGTGTAGGTGTGACCTGCGCAAACGACTCTCCCCCAGGAGATAGATCACATCCTGGGGGAGATTCGGTCACGGTCGGGGCTCGGTGGCCCGCAGGGCCCCGAAACCCGCCCTGATCAGCTCAGACGCTCGATGACCATGGCCATGCCCTGGCCGCCGCCGACGCACATGGTCTCCAGTCCGAACTGCTTGTCGTGGAACTGGAGGCTGTTGATCAGCGTGCCGGTGATCCGCGCGCCGGTCATGCCGAAGGGGTGGCCGACGGCGATGGCGCCACCGTTGACGTTGACCTTCTCCAGCGGCAGGCCGAGGTCGCGGTAGGAGGGGATGACCTGGGCGGCGAACGCCTCGTTGATCTCGGCGAGGTCGATGTCGCCGACCGTCAGCCCGGCGCGCTTCAGCGCCTGCTTGCTGGCCTCGACGGGGCCGTAGCCCATGATCTCGGGGGAGAGGCCGGAGACGCCGGTGGAGACGATCCGGGCGAGCGGGGTCAGGCCCAGCTCGCGCGCCTTCGTGTCGGACATGATCACGAGCGCGGCGGCGCCGTCGTTGAGCGGGCAGCAGTTGCCCGCCGTGACCAGGCCGTCCGGGCGGAAGACCGGCTTCAGGCCCTGGACGCCCTCCATCGTGACGCCCGCGCGCGGGCCGTCGTCCTTGGCGACGACGGTGCCGTCCGGCGTGGTCACCGGGGTGATCTCGCGCTCCCAGAAGCCGTTCTTCAGGGCCTCCTCGGCGAGGTTCTGCGACCGTACGCCGAACTCGTCCATGTCCTGACGCGTCACGCCCTTCAGCCGGGCCAGGTTCTCCGCGGTCTGGCCCATCGAGATGTAGGCGTCCGGGATCAGGCCGTCCTCGCGCGGGTCGTGCCAGCCCGCACCGGACTCCTCGGCGCGGGCGGCGGTCCGGGCCTCGGCCTCCGCGAAGAGCGGGTTGTGCGTGTCCGGCAGGCTGTCCGAGTTGCCCTTGGCGAAGCGGGACACCATCTCGACACCGGCCGAGATGAAGACGTCGCCCTCGCCGGCCTTGATGGCGTGCAGGGCCATGCGGCTGGTCTGCAGCGAGGACGAGCAGTAGCGGGTGACCGTACAGCCGGGGAGGTGGTCCATTCCCATCTGCACGGCGATGATGCGGCCCAGGTTGTTGCCCTGCTCGCCGCCGGGCAGACCGCAGCCGAGCATCAGGTCGTCGATGTCCTTCGGATCCAGCTCCGGGACCTTGGCCAGTGCGGTCTGGATGATCGTCGCGGTCAGGTCGTCCGCGCGCAGGTCCTTGAGCGAGCCCTTGAAGGCCCGGCCGATGGGCGAACGGGCGGCAGAGACGATCACGGCTTCGGGCATCACGCGGCTCCATGAGGGCTGAGGGCGGACAGGCTGCCTGAGGAATCCGGCAGACCCGGCGGTACGGCACGACTGCTCTGGAAATTACCCGGACGTAGCGCCCGGGTCACCCGGCCCGGCATGTGATGCGGACCTCTTTTCTAAGCGAGCGCTCAGTCAACGGTGCCCCTTCCGGGGCGCCCGCTCGGCCGGCGGACCCACGCGTGCCGCGGCGAACCGTCCGCGTCCGGGTCCGGCCGGTGTTCGAGGCGGGTCGAGCCCCCGGGCTCCGGATGCGGATGCGGGTGCGGCTCCGTGGCGGCGGGCAGACGCCGCCGCCTGCGGTGCTTGAGCAGCGCCCACGGCGCCCGGGCCCCCGTGACCTCCGTACCGGCCTCCTTGGCCGCCTGGGAGGCCGCCTTGGCCACCGGCAGCATGTCCTCGCGCCGGGCCCCGTCCAGCCGGTCCGACTCCGGCCACAGCCCGAGCACCGCGCACAGCGTCGGCAGCACCGCCATGGACGCCGTCGCGTACCCCTCGGCCGACGGGTGGTAGTTGTCCGGGCCGAACAGCTCCCGCGGGTTCTCCTCGAACTCCGGGCCCAGCAGGTCGCCCAGCGACACCGTGCGCCCGCCCTGCTCCACCGTGCCGATCGTCTGCGCCGCCGCCAGCTGCCGGCTCACCCGCCGGGCCAGCCAGCGCAACGGCTGGTACACCGGCTCGATCGTCCCCAGGTCCGGACAGGTCCCGACGACGACCTCCGCCCCGGCCGTCCGCAGCCTGCGCACCGCCGTCGTCAGACAGCGCACCGACTGGGTGGCGGGCATCCGGTGCGTCACATCGTTCGCCCCGATCATGATCACGCACACGTCGGGCGTCCGCGCCGGGTCCGCGAGCATCAGCGAGACCTGCCGCTCCAGATCGTCCGACCGGGCACCCGGCAGCGCGACGTTGCGCAGGTCCACCGGCCGCTCGGACACCGCCGCGAGCCCCGAGGCCAGCAGCGCCCCCGGGGTCTGACCGGCCCGCCGCACCCCCTGCCCGGCCGCCGTGGAGTCCCCGAGCAGCCCGAGGCGCAAGGGCTCCGCCGGGCCCGTGAACGCCACTCCGTACCGTCCGTCCGCGCTCGGCGGGACCGGGGCGATGCCGCCGCCGACCTGCCGCTTCGCCAGCTGGACCTCCGCCAGCAGGACACCCACCGCCGCGGCGCCCAGCAGCCCGATGCTGCCCCCGCCGTAGGCCGCGCCCGCCGCGATCCGCCGTGCCACTCTCGCCGTCGACACAGTCCGGTCCACCTCCTCGTCCCACGTACCGCAGTAGAGCCGTACACAGAGCTACCTGCCCGCTACCGCCCGTTGTTCAATCGCGCCGCCCAATCCCGTGCCCGTGCGCATACGCTTGCCGCACCATCTCGGAGACCCCGGAGTACACGGTGCAATTCCACGATTCGATGATCAGTCTCGTAGGCAATACCCCGCTGGTGAGGCTGCGCAGTGTCACGGCCGGCATCCAGGCGACGGTCCTGGCCAAGGTCGAGTACTTCAATCCCGGCGGGTCGGTCAAGGACCGCATCGCCCTGCGCATGATCGAGGCCGCCGAACAGAGCGGCGAGCTGAAGCCCGGCGGCACGATCGTCGAGCCGACGAGCGGCAACACGGGTGTTGGCCTGGCGATCGTCGCGCAGCAGAAGGGGTACAAGTGCGTCTTCGTCTGCCCGGACAAGGTGTCCACGGACAAGATCAACGTACTGCGCGCCTACGGTGCCGAGGTCGTCGTCTGCCCCACGGCGGTCGACCCGGAGCACCCCGACTCGTACTACAACGTCTCCGACCGGCTGGTCCGTGAGACGCCGGGCGCCTGGAAGCCCGACCAGTACTCCAACCCGAACAACCCGCGCTCGCACTACGAGACCACCGGTCCGGAGCTGTGGGAGCAGACGGAGGGGAAGATCACCCACTTCGTCGCGGGCGTCGGGACCGGCGGCACGATCAGCGGCACCGGCCGCTATCTGAAGGAGGCCAGCGGCGGCCGGGTCCAGGTCGTCGGCGCCGACCCGGAGGGCTCGGTCTACTCCGGCGGTTCCGGCCGGCCCTACCTCGTGGAGGGCGTCGGCGAGGACTTCTGGCCCTCCGCCTACGACCGGACGGTGACCGACGAGATCGTCGCCGTGTCCGACAAGGACTCCTTCCAGATGACCCGTCGGCTCGCCAAGGAGGAGGGGCTGCTCGTCGGCGGCTCCTGCGGCATGGCGGTCGTCGGCGCGCTGGAGGTCGCGAAGCGGCTCGGGCCCGAGGACGTGGTCGTCGTCCTGCTCCCGGACAGCGGGCGCGGCTACCTCAGCAAGATCTTCAACGACGAGTGGATGGCGGACTACGGCTTCCTGGAGGACACCGGCCCCTCGGCGCGGGTCGCGGACGTCCTGAATCACAAGGAGGGGCCGATCCCCACCCTCGTCCACATGCACCCGGAGGAGACGGTCGGCGAGGCGATCGACGTGCTGCGCGAGTACGGCGTCTCGCAGATGCCGATCGTGAAGCCCGGCGCCGGCCACCCGGACGTGATGGCCGCCGAGGTCATCGGCTCGGTCGTGGAGCGCGAGCTGCTGAACGCCCTGTTCGCCCAGCGCGCCTCGCTCAGCGACCCGCTGGAGAAGCACATGTCGGCGCCGCTGCCGCAGGTCGGCTCCGGCGAGCCGGTCGAGGACCTGATGGCGGTGCTCGGCGGCACCGGCGCGGCGGACGCGGCGATCGTGCTGGTGGAGGGCAAGCCCAAGGGCGTCGTCAGCCGCCAGGACCTGCTGGCGTACCTGGCGAAGGACGCCCCGGCCGCCGCGAAGTAGCCGGGCTGCCGCGCGCTTCGCGAAAACGGTACGCGCGCGTCACGTGGGCGCAGCACCGGCTTAACACGGCTCGGGCACATTGGTGGATGTCGGCAGGGAGACCCGCCGGCACCGGAACGGCGACAACGGACTACGGAGCGGCTCCCGGACCTCCACCGTCGCCCGGACGCGTCACCCGGCCCTGACCCGGACCGCGTCCCTCGCGGGGACCGCCGTCGTCCCGCCCCCTGGGAAACCGGGGGTGCGGCGGTCCCCGCGACTACCGTTCTACGCGCGCAGCTCCGGCGCGCTCCCGTCGGCCGCCCAGCTCGCCAGCAGGGCGATGCGCTCGGCGGTCTCCGAACCGGGCTCCGGGGTGTAGACGACCAGCGACAGATCCGGCTCGCCGGGCACCGCCAGCGTCTCGTACGGCAGCGTCAGCGCGCCCACCACCGGATGGTGCATCCGCTTCACGCCGTACGTCTTCGCCTTCACCTGGTGGTCCGCCCACAGCCGCCGGAAGTCCTCGCTCTTCAGCGACAGCTCACCCACCAGCGCCGCGAGCTCCTTGTCGTCCGGGTGCAGCCCGGCGTCCAGCCTCAGATACGCGACCGTCTCCGCCGCCACCGCGGGCCAGTCCGGGTACAGCTCCCGCGCCCCCGGGGCCAGGAACGCCTGGCGCGGCATGTTCCGCTCGGCGGCGGGCATCCGGGAGAAGCCGGAGAGCGCGTCCCCCAGCGCGTTCCACGCCAGGACGTCCATCCGGCGGCCCAGCACGAAGGCGGGTGCCCGGTCGAACGTGTCGAGCAGCAGCCGCAGCCCCGGGCGCACCCGGCGGGCCGAAGGACGCGCCGTCCCGCGGCTCCTGGGGCGCGCCACCGTCCGCAGATACGCGTGCTCCGTCTCATCGAGCCGGAGCACCCGGGCTATCGCGTCGAGCACCGCGTCCGAGACGCTGGGCCCGCGCCCCTGCTCCAGGCGGATGTAGTAGTCGACGCTCACCCCGGCGAGCTGCGCCACCTCCTCGCGCCGCAGGCCGGGGACCCGCCTGCGGCCGTACGAGTTGAGCCCCACGTCCTGCGGGCTGATGCGGGCACGCCGTGAGCGCAGGAAGTCTCCGAGTTCGCCGTCCATGGCCCGATCGTAGGAGAACGGTTTCCGCCGAGCCTGGTACTGGCAGACCCAGGAACAACGCATCCCTGGGTGGGAGGCACGGCCCGGCGCAGTGTGGTCCCCGAGCCGGAACGCCGGCCGCGCACACCACACCAGGGAGCACCCCATGCCGTACGAGACCCTTGCCGACCGCACCGCCGTGATCACCGGAGCCGCCAGCGGCATGGGCGAGGCGACCGCCCGCCTGCTCGCCGCGCAGGGCGTGCGAGTGGCGCTGCTGGCCCGCCGCACGGAGCGGCTGGAAGAGCTGGCCGCCAAGATCACCGCGGACGGCGGGCAGGCGCTCGCCGTCACCGCCGACGTCACCGACCAGGCGTCCGTAGACGCGGCGGCGGACCGGGTGCACGCCGTGTTCGGCCCGGTGGACCTGGTCGTCAACGCGGCCGGGGTGATGCTGCCGAACCCCGTGGACGCGGGGCGCGTGGACGAGTGGCAGCGGATGCTCGACACCAATGTGGCCGGGGCGCTGCGCGTCATCCGCGCCTTCACCGCGGACCTGGTGGCGGCCGCCGCCGAGGGCCGCACCGCCGACCTGGTCAACATCTCCTCGATCGGCGCGCACCTCACGTTCCCCGGCTACGCGGTCTACGGAGCCACGAAGGCCGCGCTCACCCACCTGTCGGCCTCGCTGCGCAGCGAACTCGGCCCGCGCGACGTGCGCGTCACCAACATCGAGCCGGGCCTCACCGACTCGGAGCTGGCCGGACACGTCGACAACGCGGAGCTCAGCGGCCAGCTGGACGGCATGTTCGACGCGCTGGGCGGACTCTCGTCCGACGAGATCGCCGACCTCATCGCGTACACCACGAGCCGCGCCCGGCACATCAACCTGCGTCAGCTGGTCGTGCTGCCGACCCGTCAGGCGTGAGGCTCAGTCCTCCCAGTCGGAGGCCGTCCGCCGCTCCTCGCGGCCCCGGAACAGCCGCCTGCCGTGCCCGGCCTGGAACGCGTTGACGCCGACGATGCCGAGCCAGGCCACGACGAGCCCGCCGAAGCCCGCGTTCGCGACGCCGATCGCGGACAGCGGCACGGCCAGGACGAGGGAGACGATGCCGAAGCCGTAGCGCTCGCCGAAGTGCCCGGGCGGGCGCTCCGGGGTGCGCGCGCCCCGTGCGACGGCGGTCCGCTCCTCGGCGAGATGCCGCCGGACCCTGCGGTCGAGCGTGGCGTCGAGCCGCTGCTCCACCTTCTCCAGGAACGACTCCACGAGCGCCGAGTCGTAGTCGGCCCCCAGCTCGCTGCGGGCCTGCAAAGTCGCCTTGAGCTCCCTGTCGAGCTCGGTGTCGGGTGCGTCCATGGTTCTCACGGTACGGAGCCGGGGCGACCGGGGCAGTGGGGCTAACCCCCCGGTTTCCGGGCTGTCCCGGGGCCCGTCCGGGCCGCTCCGGAGCCGCTCCCGGATTCGTGGAAGTCGTCGGTAACATCCGCCGCCGCCCGGGCGTGTAACTGGACAGAGGCACAACACGGACAGCGGCAGAGGCAGTACTCGGGCAGGGCGAGAAGACAGGCGGGGGGCCATGACGGCAGGCAGTGAGGAAGTGGAGGCGTTCGACGCGTTCTACGCGGCGACCGCCAAACGCCTGGTCGCCACGGTGTACGCGATGACGGGCGACCTGGGGGAGGCGGAGGACGCGGTGCAGGAGGCGTATGTGCGGGCCTGGCAGCGGTGGGACAAGGTGTCCGGTTCCGGCGACCCGCTCCCGTGGGTGCGGACCGTGGCGGTGCGGCTGTCGATCAGCACCTGGCGGCGGACGCGCGGCAGATTGCGGGCGCACTTCCGGCACGGGGTGCCGGCCGACGTGCCGGGCCTCTCCGAGGACCGGGTGGCGCTGATGGGCGCGCTGGAGGAGCTGAACAGGGACCAGCGGCAGGCGGTGGTGCTGCACCACATGCTCGGCCTGCCCGTGGAGGAGGTGGCCCGGGAGACCGGGGCGTCGAACGGCGCGGTACGGACCCGACTGCACCGGGCCCGCCGGATTCTCGGCGAACGGCTCGCCGACACACCGGCGGTGACGGGGCGCCAGGTGACACGGAATGCGGTGGCGGAGCGGAACGCGGCGGAGCGGAAGGGGCGGGTGCGGCATGGCTGAGGTCGAGGACCTGATCGAGGACGTCGCCATACGGCTGCCCGAGGCCGGGGTCATCCGGGCCCGGGGGCAGCGGCGGCGCACCCGCGCCCGGGCGGTCAGGGGAGGCGCGGCGGGGGCGCTCGTCCTGGCGGCGGCCGGAGCGTGGGGTCTGCTCCTCCCGGCGGACGGCCCCGAGGCCCGGCAGACGGTCGCCACCACGACGGCCAACCCCTTCCGGGTGGACGGGGAGGTGGTGATGCGCCCGGCCGACGAGCTCCCGGAGTACGCGATCTGGCACTGGAAGGAGAGCGACGGCCTCCCGGAGGGCGCCGGACCGCGCAGCGACGCCCTGCCTCAGGTGGGGCTCGACGGCGCCTGCCCCGCCTCCTTCGTCCCGGCGGACGAGCCGGGCCAGCAGCGGTACTCCGTGCTCTACACGGGCAGCGACCACGCCCTGGCCCAGCACCGGGTCATCGAGTACGAGGCCACCGCGACCGCCAGGTCCCAGGTGACGGAGTTGCGCGGGGAGATGACGCGGTGCGGGCTGCGCTCCGCGTCGCCGACCGCGCGGGAGAAGGAGGAGGGCAGCTCGGTGTGGTCCGGCACGGTGGCCGACGGCCGGACGCTCCGGGTCTCCGTCCGGCGGTGGGAGTCATGGGTGTCGGTCGAGGAGGTGCTGCACGGGACACCCGCCGGCTGACCCGCCCGGCTGCATATGGACATGCAGACACCTTGCTGGCTGAATGGATTCGTCGGCGCCGGGCCGCGGCGCGGCGGATCTACCGAGGGGACAGGATGAGCGGGAGCAGCCCGGCCGCGCGGTTGCAGGAGCTGTTCGAGGGGCGCCGGCTCACGCCCACACAGCGGCGCATCGCGCACTCGATGGTGCGCAGGGCCAAGGACGCCCCGTTCCTCTCCAGCGTCGAGCTGGCCGAGCTGGCCGGGGTGAGTCAGCCCTCCGTCACCCGGTTCGCCGTCGCGCTCGGCTTCGACGGCTACCCCGCGCTGCGCAAGCACCTGCGCGAGGTCGCCCCGGCCGGGGCGGAAGCGGACGAGGGCGATGAGACGTACAACGAGTACCAGCAGGCGGTGCTCGGGGAGATCGAGAACCTGCGCCATCTGGCCGAACTCCTCGCCGACCCGGGCCCCGTCGAGCGGGCGGGCCGGCTGCTCGCCGCGTCCCGCCCGCTGCCGGTGCTCGGGCTGCGCGCGGCGTCCTCGCAGGCGCGCGGGTTCGGGTATTTCGCAGCGAAGGTGCACCCGGACATCCGGGTGCTCGACGAGGGCGGCAGCATGCTGCACGACCGCATCGACGCCGCCCGGCGGGCCGGGGCGACCGCGCTGATCTGCTTCGCGCTGCCCCGCCACCCGCGCGAGGTCGTGGACGCCCTGGCGTACGCGCGCGGCCGGGGACTCACCGTGGTGTCGGTCGCCGACTCCGCGTTCGCGCCGGTGGCCCGCCACAGCGACCTGCTCATCCCGGCCGCCGTCGGCACCGGCCTCGCCTTCGACACCGCCTGCGCCCCGATGCTGCTGGGCCGGGTCCTCCTGGAGGCCATGTGCGACGACCTCCCCGACGCCCAGGCCCGCCTGGAGGAGTTCGACGCGGGGGCGGCGGCGCGGGGGCTGTTCGTGGAGTAGGGCAGGGGGCGGGGGCGGGCCTCCCGGCCCCGCCCCGCGCCTCACACCTCCAGATCGGCCTCGATCTTCTTCAGCTGGTGGCGGGCCATCGCCAGGTTCGCCCGGCTGCTGTCCAGGACCAGGTAGAGGAACAGGCCGTTGTTGCCGCGGGTCTTGAGGAGGCGGATCAGGTGGTACTGGGTGCCCAGGGTGATCAGGATGTCCTCGATCTCGTCCTTGATGCCCAGGTGCTCCATGGTGCGGAGCTTGGCGCGTACGACGTCGGTGTTGCCGGCCGCCGCGACCTCCAGGTTGAAGTCCTTGCCGCCGCCGAGGGTGCCCAGCGCCATGCCGCTCGTGTAGTCGACGAGGGCGACACCGGTGGTGCCCTCGATGGACGACATCGCTTCCTTCAGTGACGCTTCGGTGTTCGCCATGAGTGGTGCTCCCTTTCTCTGACCGGCCACTGCGGCCGGTTCCGTTGCGTGGTGCGGGTGGTGCCGGTGGTGCCGGTGGGGGCTCAGGTCGGGCGTTGCGGGAGGGCACCCGGCTGTTGCGGGGCGCGGGGCGCGGGGGCCGGCTGCGGGGCCCGGGCCAGGGCGCGGTCGATCAGTTCGCCGATGCGGGAGCCGGCCCGGCGGCCCTCCAGATGGAGCCGGCCGACGTTGATCCGGTCCTCGGCGAGCAGGGTCAGGACGGCCTGGGACCCTGCGGCGTACGTCGCGATGTAGCCCGTCTCGCCGCGCACGAGCAGTTCGCGGAAGCCGTTCCGCCCGGTCGCCTCGGTCATCCGGATCGCGACGCCGAGCGCGGCGGCGGTGAGCGCGGCGACCCCCTCGGCCTCCACGCCCGGGGTGTCGTGCGCCAGGACGAGCCCGTCGGTGCTGGCCGCCAGCGCGCCGGAGAGGAGCGGGACCCGCGCTCGTAACCGCTGGAGCTCGGCGAGGACGTCCTGCGCTTCGGCTTCGGGCACCATCAGCTGTCTCCTTCCGGCACGCTGTCTGAGCGCGCGTATCACAGGGCCTCCAATGCGTCTCGGAGCCGGCGCAGCAGCGCGACGTCGGGGTCCGCCGTGACCTCGGGAAACGCGATCCGGCCCGGGTCCGGGGCGCCCGGGGCCGCCGGCGGTACCGGCTCGACCAGACCGGCCGCCGCGAGCCGCCGCAGGTCGACCAGGACGTGGAACGCGGACCTGCCGAGCTCCTGCGCGATGCCGGTGGCCGTGCGCACCCCGTCCACGCGCTCCAGCACGCGGCGCCGGCCGACCGGCACGGGTGCCTCGGACGGCAGTCCCGTCCGCGCCAGCGGGGTCGTGTCCACCGCCGCGTCCGGCCAGATCCGGTCCAGCAGTTCGCGGCGCCGGAGGGTCTCGCGCTGCACGGCGTCCACCGGCACCGGCCGCACCGGGCCGATCCAGTGCGCGACCCCGTACCGGAAGCGCGCGGGGGTCCGGGTCGGCGCGAGGGCGAAGAACGCCGCGTCGTACAGGGCGCCCAGGTGGCACAGCTCCAGCGCGCCGCCCGGCACCCGGCCGCTGTCCACGAGGTGCCGGCCGACCCGCTGCCCGGCCCCCGCCTCGGCGACCGCGTCCCACCAGCCCTCGCGGCGCAGCGCACCGCCCCGGGTCAGCAGGACGTCGATCCCGGGCGTCGCGGGGGACTCGGCGTGGACGACCTTGCCGTCGGCGAGGTAGAGCGTGCCCCGGTCGCGCATCAGGGCGCCGGTGGCCCGTTCGGCGGCGAGCCGCTGGAGCATCGGGGAGAGCACGGGGGTGGCGGTCTCGTCCGCGAGGGCGGCGGCGGTCATGCGAGGACCAGTCGTTCGGCGATCTCGCCGAGGCGTATCCGGGCCAGCGCGAGATTGCCCTCGGCGCGGTCCAGCCACAGGTGGAGGAAGACGCTGCTGTCGAAGTCCGTCTCCACGAACCGGAGGATGTGGTACCCGGCGCGGGTGGTGACAATGACGTCCTCGACCGGGGGAGCGCTGCCGTCCCCGCCCGGCTCGGGCGAGCCGAGCGCGAAGGCGGGCTGTTCGGCGGCCATCCGCGCGACCTCCGCCGTCTCCGCCGCGGTGGCCTCGTGGTCGCCGTTGGGCGAGTCGCCGACGGTGCCGAGGGCCAGACCGCTCGTCCAGTCGACAACGGCGGCGCCCCTGGCGCCGGGCAGTCTCATGACGTCGAGCAGGCACTCGTCGATTCCGGGCACGCGGATTCCCCTCCGACACGGCGTTCGGCTGTGACCCAGAGGTTACGCATCGTGCTCTCTCCTGGTGGAGGTTCTGGCATTTTCCATCGGTACATGCGGGCGGTTGGTGGAGAATGCCCCGCCGCGCGCGGCTTCTGACGTGCCGGTGAGCCTCGCGGCCCCGCCTGTTGACTGGGCGTATTCATCAGCTCAAGATGTGAATAGAAAAATCACAGTCGCGAGGAGGCACCGCCATGTCAGGACCCCGCCCCGTACGGGCGCCGCGCGGTACGGAACTGACCGCCCTGGGATGGCAGCAGGAAGCCGCCCTGCGGATGCTCCAGAACAACCTCGACCCCGAGGTCGCCGAGCACCCCGACAAGCTCGTCGTCTACGGCGGCACCGGCAAGGCGGCCCGCGACTGGCGCTCCTTCGACGCGATGGTCCGTACGCTGCGCACGCTCAAGCAGGACGAGACCATGCTCGTCCAGTCCGGGCGGCCGGTCGGCGTCATGCAGACGCACGAGTGGGCGCCGCGCGTCCTGATCGCCAACTCCAACCTGGTCGGCGACTGGGCGAACTGGGAGGAGTTCCGCCGCCTGGAGGCGCTCGGGCTCACCATGTACGGCCAGATGACCGCCGGTTCCTGGATCTACATCGGCACTCAGGGCATCCTCCAGGGCACGTACGAGACCTTCGCCGCCGTCGCCGCGAAGAAGTTCGGCGGGACCCTCGCGGGGACGATCACCCTGACCGCCGGGCTCGGTGGCATGGGCGGAGCCCAGCCGCTCGCCGTGACCATGAACGACGGCGTCGCGATCTGTGTCGACTGCGACCCGCGCGCCATCCAGCGCCGCATCGAGCACCGCTACCTGGACGTGAGGGCGGACTCCGTGGAGCACGCGCTCCAGCTCGCCGTCGAGGCCCGGGACGCCCGCCGCCCGCTCTCCATCGGCCTCCTGGGCAACGCGGCGGAGCTGCTGCCCCGGATGCTCGCCGAGGGCGCCCCCATCGACATCGTCACCGACCAGACCAGCGCCCACGACCCGCTGGCCTACCTCCCGGCCGGTGTCGACTTCGAGGACATGGCGTCGTACGCCGCCGAGAAGCCAGCCGACTTCACCAGCCGCGCCCGCGAGTCGATGGCCCGGCACGTCGAGGCCATGGTCGGCTTCATGGACGCCGGCGCGGAGGTCTTCGACTACGGCAACTCGATCCGGGGCGAGGCGCAGCTCGCCGGATACGAGCGGGCCTTCGACTTCCCCGGCTTCGTACCGGCGTACATCCGGCCGCTGTTCTGCGAGGGGAAGGGGCCGTTCCGCTGGGCCGCCCTGTCCGGCGAGGCGTCCGACATCCACAAGACGGACAAGGCGCTGCTCGAACTCTTCCCGGAGAACGAGTCCCTGCACCGCTGGATCAGGATGGCGGGGGAGCGCGTCCACTTCCAGGGCCTGCCCGCCCGCATCTGCTGGCTCGGCTACGGCGAACGCGACCGCGCCGGTGAGCGCTTCAACGACATGGTGGCGAGCGGCGAACTCGCGGCGCCGCTGGCGATCGGGCGCGACCACCTGGACTGCGGGTCCGTCGCCTCCCCGTACCGCGAGACCGAGGCCATGCTCGACGGCTCCGACGCGATCGCCGACTGGCCGCTGCTGAACGCCATGGTCAACGTGGCGTCGGGCGCCTCCTGGGTCTCCCTCCACCACGGCGGCGGGGTCGGCATGGGCCGGTCCATCCACGCCGGACAGGTGACCGTCGCGGACGGCACGCCACTGGCCGGCGAGAAGATCCGGCGGGTGCTGACGAACGACCCGGGCATGGGCGTGATCCGGCACGTCGACGCCGGGTACGACATCGCGGAGTCCGTGGCGGCGGACAAGGGCGTGCGGGTGCCGATGGGGGAGGGCGCGTGACGCTCGCGCAGCCCGGCTTCCAGACCATGTGGGCCGAGCTGGCCCCCATCGGGCTGCACGCCGCGAGCGGGGGATACCGCCGGTACGCCTGGACCGGGGCCGATTCCGACTGCCGCGAGTGGTTCCGGGCGCAGGCCGAGGCGCGGGGGCTGACGCTCGAGGTCGACCGGAACGGCAACCAGTGGGCCTGGCTCGGGGACCCGCTCGCCGGGGACGCCGTCGTCACCGGCTCGCACCTCGACTCGGTGCCCGACGGCGGCGCCTTCGACGGACCGCTCGGCGTCGTCTCCTCGTTCGCCGCGCTCGATGAACTCCGCCGCAGGGGAGTGGAGTTCACCAAGCCGCTGGCCATCACCAACTTCGGTGACGAGGAAGGCGCCCGGTTCGGCCTCGCCTGCGTCGGCTCCCGGCTCGCCGCCGGGCAGCTGACCGTCGAGGCCGCGCACCGGCTGCGCGACGCGGACGGCGTCACCCTCCCGCAGGCCATGGCCGCCGCCGGCCACGACCCCGACGCCATCGGCCCCGACCCCGAACGGCTCGCCCGGATCGGCGCGTTCGTGGAGCTCCACGTCGAGCAGGGCCGCGCCCTCGACCTCTCCGGCGACCCCGTCGGCATCGCCTCCGCGATCTGGCCGCACGGCCGCTGGCGGTTCGACTTCCGGGGCGAGGCCAACCACGCGGGCACCACCCGCCTCGCCGACCGCCGGGACCCGATGCTCACGTACGCCGAGACCGTCGTCGCCGCGCGGCGGGAGGCGGAACTCGCGGGCGCCCTCGCCACCTTCGGCAAGGTCGCCGTCGAGCCCAACGGGGTCAACGCCATCCCCTCCCTCGTGCGCGGCTGGCTCGACTCGCGCGCCGCCGACCAGGAGACCCTGGACACGGTCGTCGCCGCCGTCGAGCGCGCCGCCCGGGAGCACGCGGAGCGGGCCGGCATCGACCTCGACGTCGTCCGCGAGTCGTTCACGCCCGTGGTCGAGTTCCGGCACGCCCTGCGCGACGAACTCGCCACCCTGCTCAAGGGCTCCGGCCGCGGCACCGGGCGCCCGGTCCCCGTGCTCGGCACCGGCGCCGGACACGACGCGGGTATTTTGTCCGCTTCGGTCCCGACCGCCATGCTGTTCGTACGGAACCCGACCGGGATCTCGCACTCGCCGGCCGAACACGCCGCCGAGGACGACTGCGCGGCCGGGGTCACCGCACTCGCCGACGTACTGGAAGGTCTCGCGTGCCGCTGACGACGGAGGCGACGGGCACACCCGTCACCGAGACGTACTGGCTCTCCCACGCCTGGCTCGGCACCCATGTCGAGCCGGGCGTCGCCCTGGACGTGTCCGACGGGCGGATCGCCCGCGTACGCACCGGGGTGGACGCGGCGCCGCCCGGCGCCACCGCGCTGCGCGGGCTCACCCTGCCGGGCCTGGCCAACGCCCACTCGCACGCCTTCCACCGCGCCCTGCGCTCCACCGTCCAGGTCGGCTCGGGCACCTTCTGGACCTGGCGCGAGACCATGTACCAGGTCGCGTCCCGGCTCACGCCCGACAGCTACTACGCGCTCGCCCGCGCCGTGTACGCGGAGATGGCGCTCGCCGGCATCACGGCGGTCGGCGAATTCCACTATCTGCACCACGCGCCCGGCGGCACGCCCTACGACAACCCCAACGCCATGGGCGAGGCGCTGATCGCGGCCGCCCGCGCGGCCGGCATCCGGATCACCCTGCTCGACACCGCCTACCTCTCCGCGGGATTCGGCTCCGGGCCCGACGACTACCGCGAACCCGACCGCCACCAGGCGCGCTTCAGCGACGGGACCGCCGACGCCTGGGCCGAACGCGCCGCCCTCCTCAAGGGCGACGACCACACGGTCATCGGCGCCGCCGTCCACTCCGTGCGGGCGGTCCCGGCCGGCCAGCTCTCCACCGTGGCCCGCTGGGCCGAGGAACGGCAGGCCCCCCTGCACGTCCACCTCTCCGAGCAGACGGCCGAGAACGACGCCTGCCTCGCCGCCCACGGGCGCACCCCGGCCCGGCTCCTGGCCGACCACGGCGTCCTCGGACTCCGCACCACCGGTGTCCACAACACCCACCTCACCGACGAGGACATCGCCCTCATCGGCTCGACCGGCACCGGCACCTGCATGTGCCCGACCACCGAACGCGACCTCGCCGACGGCATCGGCCCCGCGGCCGCCCTCCAGCACGCCGGCTCCCCGCTCTCGCTCGGCAGCGACAGCCACGCGGTGATCGACCTCTTCGAGGAGGCCCGCGCGATGGAGCTCGACGAGCGCCTGCGCACCCGCAGGCGCGGCCACTGGACGGCAGCCGCCCTGCTGCGCGCCGCCTCGGCCGACGGCCACGCCGCGCTCGGCCGGCCCGAAGCCGGCGTCCTCGAAGCCGGCGCCCCCGCCGACCTGGTGACGGTCGCGCTGGACTCCGTCAGGACAGCGGGGCCGGTGCCGCGGCTGGCGGCGGAGACCGCCGTATTCGCCGCCTCGGCGGCGGACGTCCGCCACACCGTGGTGGCGGGGCGCCACCTCGTACGCGACGGACGGCACACGCTGGTGGACGACGTCCCGCAAGCGCTCGCGCAGGCCATCGGCGCGCTGCGGCACTGAGCGGCGTCCCGGCGAACACCCCCCGGCTCCCACGCAAGGAGAGCAGTCCCCCGATGACGACGACCGCCATCACCCACATCTCCGCACTGGTCACCAACGACCCCTCCCTCGGCGACGAGTCCCCCCTCGGGCTGGTCCAGGACGCCGCCGTCGTCATCGAGGGCGACCGCGTCGTCTGGACCGGTGAATCCAGCAAAGCACCCGCCACTGACAACGCCGTCGACGCGGGCGGCCGGGCCGTGATCCCCGGCTTCGTGGACTCCCACTCCCACCTGGTCTTCGCGGGCGACCGCACCCAGGAGTTCAACGCCCGGATGTCCGGCCGCCCCTACAGCGCGGGCGGCATCCGCACCACCGTCGCCGCCACCCGCGCCGCCACCGACGAGGAGCTCTCCGCCAACGTCGCCCGCTACCTCGCCGAGGCGCTGCGTCAGGGCACCACCACCTTCGAGACCAAGTCCGGCTACGGCCTCACCGTCGAGGACGAGGCCCGCGCCCTGCGCATCGCCGCCCGCCACACCGACGAGGTCACCTTCCTCGGCGCCCACATCGTCTCCCCGGACTACGCCGACGACCCCGCCGGATACGTGGACCTGGTCACCGGACCGATGCTCGACGCCTGCGCCCCGTACGCCCGCTGGATCGACGTCTTCTGCGAGCGCGGCGCCTTCGACGGCGACCAGGCGCGGGCGATCCTCACCGCGGGCCGGGCCCGGGGCCTGCACCCCCGGGTCCACGCCAACCAGCTCGGCCACGGCCCCGGCGTCCAGCTGGCCGTGGAGCTCGACGCCGCGTCCGCCGACCACTGCACCCACCTCACCGACGCGGACGTCGATGCCCTGGCCCAGTCGGACACCGTCGCGACGCTGCTGCCGGGCGCCGAGTTCTCCACCCGCGCCACCTGGCCGGACGCCCGCCGGCTGCTCGACGCGGGCGCCACCCTCGCCCTGTCCACGGACTGCAACCCGGGCTCCTCGTTCACCTCGTCCCTGCCGTTCTGCGTCGCCCTCGCCGTGCGGGACATGGGCATGACCCCGGACGAGGCCCTGTGGTCCGCCACGGCGGGCGGTGCGGCGGCCCTGCGGCGCGACGACATCGGCCGCCTCGCCCCGGGCGCCCGCGCCGACCTGGTGGTCCTGGACGCGCCCAGCCACGTCCACCTCGCGTACCGGCCGGGCGTGCCGCTCGTGCACGAGGTGTGGCGAGCGGGCGCCCGCGTGGTCTGACGCCCGGCCGGCGCCCCCGGAAAGCGGAAGGACCTGCCCCGTCCGGGGCAGGTCCTTTCCGGCTGTCCGCGCACACGGCGCGGGAAGCGTCTCACTCGTCCAGCGTCAGGCCCTTGCGGAGCTTGACCAGGGTGCGCGAGAGCAGTCTCGACACGTGCATCTGGGAGATGCCCAGCTCCTCGCCGATCTCCGACTGCGTCATGTTGGCGACGAAGCGGAGCGAGAGGATCTGCCGGTCGCGGCCGGGCAGCGAGGCGATGAGCGGCTTCAGGGACTCGATGTACTCGATGCCTTCGAGCCCGTGGTCCTCGTAGCCGATCCGGTCGGCCAGCGCGCCCTCGTGCTCCTCCTCCTCGGGCTTGGCGTCGAGCGAGCTCGCGGTGTACGCGTTGCTCGCGGCCATGCCCTCCACGACCTCGTCACGGGTGAGGCCGAGGCGGTCGGCGAGCTCGCCCACGGTGGGCGCCCTGTCGAGCTGCTGGGCGAGCTCGTCGCCCGCCTTGGCCAGGTCGAGCCGCAGCTCCTGCAGGCGGCGCGGGACGCGCACGGACCAGCTGGTGTCGCGGAAGAAGCGCTTGATCTCGCCGACGATGGTCGGCATCGCGAAGGTCGGGAACTCGACGCCCCGGCTGAGCTCGAAGCGGTCGATCGCCTTGATCAGGCCGATCGTGCCGACCTGGACGATGTCCTCCATCGGCTCGCTGCGGGAGCGGAAGCGGGACGCGGCGAACTTGACCAGGGCCAGGTTCAGCTCGACGAGGGTGTTGCGTACGTAGGAGTACTCCGGCGTGCCCTCTTCGAGGGTCTCCAGCCGGGCGAAGAGCGTCTTCGACAGGGCCCTGGCGTCCAGCGCCCCCACCTCGGTGTAGGGCGGGATCTCGGGCAGTCCTTCGAGTCCGTCGAACTCTTCGGTGTGTGATTCGGTCAGTCCCTGAGGACATGCCGACGGCGCGTTGTGGGTACGCGGTACGTCGAGCCGGGGTGACATGTGGTCTCCTCCATCGTTCTCGGCATATGGCTGCCGATGCCCATACGTGTTCCTGCGGTGAAGCGGCGCCTCCGAAGCCGGTCGCGTTTTTTGGGGTCCCTCTACCCTTACCCGTTCGTCATGACTCGGTACAACCTCCAATTGCCCGCCTATGTCCGCTTTGTTGAGGTCTCTGGCTACCGCGTGGCGCAGGGAACGCGTACTGTTCCAAGAACATCAGTGACAGCTGTGCACGCATCCGCAGTGCGGTGATGCGGACAGTGACGAGCGGTGAAGAGGGACGGGCATGGACCGCGGGACGGTCGGCAGTGCGAACCGGGGTCGGCTTCAGGTCGAGGTCCGGACCGAGGGGCGCAGCGAGGTGGTGACGCCCGTGGGTGAGCTCGACCACCACACGGCGGATCTGCTGCGCGAGCCGCTGGAGAGCGCGGTCGAACAGGGGCGTGCGCGCCTGGTGGTCGACTGCTCGCGACTCGACTTCTGTGATTCCACCGGGCTGAACGTCCTGCTCGGTGCCCGCCTGAAGGCGGAGGCAGCCGGGGGAGGGGTTCATTTGGCCGCGATGCAGCCCGTGGTGGCGCGGGTCTTCGAGATCACGGGGGCCGAGGCGGTATTCACCGTCCACGCCTCCCTCGCCGAGGCCCTGGAGACCTGACCGGACCCCGCTCCGGCGTCCCCGGCCGCCGCGTGGGTTACGCGATCCGCGAAGCGGTAAGGGGTGTCGTCGCGGTTCGGCCGGGCAGGAGATCTTCCGGCGAGCCCGGGCGGTCCGGGCCCCCGCGCCCGTGCGGTTCCTGTATCAGTGTCCGTACCGGTAGTCGTATCGGTATGCGTAGTCGTATCTGTTCAATGGTTCGTGTCCCTCCAAGGGCGACATGGTGAATCGGTGAGGTGAAGCGCTGATGAGCACCACCCGGCAGCATCCGCCGGGCGACCTCGGCCGCGAGCCGGAGGGCGCGGGCGTTTCCTCCGCCGAGCCCGTCCGGCCGGCCGAGGCCGCCGAGCGGCAGTGGCGCACGCTGTCGTTGCGGGAGGCCACCGGCATCGTGCCGACGGCCCGTGATTTCGCCCGCCAGGCACTCCAGGACTGGGGCTGGCTCCCCGCGTCGACCGCCGACCGCCGCGCCGCCGCGGAGGACGTCCTGCTGGTCGTCTCCGAGCTGGTCACCAACGCGTGCCTGCACGCGGGCGGCCCCGAGGAGCTCCGGATCGCCCGCAGCGCCAAGGCGCTCCGCGTGGAGGTCGCCGACGGTGGCGCGGGCCAGCCAGCGCCGCGCACCCCGCACCGGGCCGGGCGGCCCGGCGGCCACGGCATGTTCATCGTCCAGCGGCTCTGCCTGGACTGGGGGGTCGTACGGGTGCCGGGTGAGCCCGGAAAGACCGTGTGGGCGGAGCTGGCCGCTCCGGCGTAACGGGGCACCGGGCATACGGAAGGGGCCGCCGCACCGATTCGTCGGTGCGGCGGCCCCTTCCGTATGCCCGTACGGGCTACGGGATCAGTGCACGTCGCCCATGTGCTGGGAGACCTTCTTGCGGTACATCCAGATGCCCACACCGGCGATGACCGCGAGGACCGCCTCGAAGGCGACCGCTCCCGTGGTGTCCAGGTCGACCCCGATCGCCGGCGCCGTCAGCAGACCGGTCAGGGAGTCGCCCGCGGTGACCGCGAGGAACCACACGCCCATCATCTGCGAGCTGTACTTCGCCGGGGCCATCTTCGTGGTCACCGACAGGCCGACCGGCGAGAGGCACAGCTCCGCGACGGTCTGGATGAAGTAGATCGCCACCAGCCACATGGGGCTGACCCGGCCGCCGTTGTTGGCGGTGTCGATCAGCGGGATCAGGAAGACGACGAAGGAGATGCCGATCAGCACGAGGCTGGAGGCGAACTTGACGGCGGTGCTCGGCTCCTTGCCGCGCCTGTTCAGCCACAGCCAGCCCGAGGCGACCACGGGGGCGATCGCCATGATGAAGATCGGGTTCAGCGACTGGTACCAGGACGTCGGGAAGTCGAAGCCCAGCAGGTGGTTCGTGGTCGAGTTCTCGCCGAAGATCGACAGGGTCGAGCCGTTCTGGTCGTAGATCATCCAGAAGACGGCGGCGACCACGAAGAACCAGATGTAGCCCGACAGCTTGGACTGCTCGGTCGACGTCAGCTCCTTGTCGCGCTTCATGCGCACTAGGACCGCGACCGGAATGACCAGACCGGCGATGCTCAGCGGCACCGTGGCCCAGTCGGCGAAGTTGCCCGTGACGGCCATCAGGCCGTACACGACCGCGGCGACGACCAGCCAGATCAGGCCCTTGCGCAGGGCGGACTGCTTCTCCTGCTCGGTGGCGGGCGTCGAGACGACGTCGCTCTGCGGGCTGAGGTGGCGGGTGCCGAGCATGAACTGGGCGAGACCCAGGGCCATGCCGAGCGCGGCGAGCGCGAAGCCGAAGTGCCAGTTGACGTTCTCACCGACGGTGCCGATCGTCAGCGGGGCGAGGAAGGCGCCCACGTTGATGCCGATGTAGAAGAGCGTGAAGCCACCGTCGCGGCGCGGGTCCTCCGGGCCGTCGTAGAGGTGGCCGACCATCGTGGAGATGTTCGCCTTCAGCAGCCCGGACCCGAGCGCCACGAGCACCAGGCCCGCGAAGAAGGTCACCGCGTTCGGCACGGCGAGCGTGATGTGGCCGAGGATGACGACGGCGCCGCCGATGGCAACCGTCCTGCGCGGCCCCCAGAAGCGGTCGGCCATCCAGCCGCCGGGCATGGCGAGCAGGTAGACCATCGCCATGTAGACCGAGTAGATCGCCGTCGCCGTGGTGGCGTTCATGTGCATGCCGCCGGGCGCGATCAGGTACAGCGGGAGCAGTGCCTTCATGCCGTAGAAGCTGTAGCGCTCCCACATCTCGGTCATGAAGAGCGTGGCCAGGCCCCGGGGGTGGCCGAAGAAGGTCTTCTCGCCACCAGCGGTGCTCGACGGGTCCTTCGTCAGGCTGGACGCCATGATCGATCCTTGTGTGCTCGGGACGCGACGCCTCGTCGAGGCGGGTACGCGCCCGGTGGGGGGAGGCCGGCACCGCCGCGGGTACGCCCTTCCGCGACGGGATCCACACCCGGAGCGCCGTCATCGGCGGTCCGGGCCCGGCCCACAGGTCATTCACTGAACTTCCGGGCCGACGGGTACCGGCCCCGCACACAGAAGAGACCCTTGGTGCTCAGAGCTGCCCAAGGGTCCTTGAGTAGTGCAATAGGCGTTGAGACACCATACGACACGACAGAGCCCGATATGAAAGGACTTGAGACATGGATCACAGGTCCGGGGGCAACCACACTCGCATATTCGAAGGTCTTCCCCGTAACGGTGCCCAGTCCCGCAGGGCTCTCGGATCGCCTCCCTAGCTGTCCGCCGCGCGGACTACCATCAGTGCATGACCCGTGTACTGCTCGCCGAGGACGACGCATCCATCTCGGAGCCGCTGGCCCGCGCCCTGCGGCGGGAGGGTTACGAGGTCGAGGTGCGGGAAGACGGACCGACCGCGCTCGACGCCGGACTCCAGGGTGGAATCGACCTGGTCGTGCTCGACCTGGGACTGCCCGGGATGGACGGCCTCGAAGTCGCCCGCCGGCTGCGTGCCGAGGGTCACACCGTGCCGGTCCTGGTCCTGACCGCCCGCGCGGACGAGGTGGACACGGTCGTCGGGCTCGACGCGGGCGCCGACGACTACGTCACCAAGCCCTTCCGCCTCGCCGAACTCCTCGCCCGGGTCCGCGCCCTGCTGCGGCGCGGCGCCACCGAGCCCGCCCCCCAGCCCGCCACGCACGGCGTCCGCATCGACGTCGAGTCGCACCGGGCCTGGATGGGCGAGGAGGAGCTGCAGCTCACCGCGAAGGAGTTCGACCTCCTTCGGGTCCTCGTCCGGGACGCGGGCCGGGTCGTCACCCGCGACCAGCTGATGCGCGAGGTCTGGGACACCACGTGGTGGTCGTCCACCAAGACGCTCGACATGCACATCTCCTGGCTCCGCAAGAAGCTCGGCGACGACGCGGCCAACCCGCGCTACATCGCCACGGTCCGGGGCGTCGGCTTCCGCTTCGAGAAGAGCTAGGAACTGTAGCGTCCTGTCCGACCGATCGCCCGAGCCGACTGACGTACAGAAGCAGGCATGCGCCGACGACTGATCAATTCGACCCTCGCCGTCGTGCTCGTGGTGATCGCCGTCTTCGGCGTCTCCCTCGTCATCGTCGAGACCCGCACCATCAGCAGCAGCGCCCAGGAGAGCGTCGACTCCGAGGCCCTGCGGCTGATCAGCGTCATCGAGAGCCGCCTCCTGGGCTCCGAGCGGATCAACCCCGCCGTGCTGGCCGAGCAGATCGACGACAAGCGCTACGCCCTGGTCAAGATGCCCGGACGCGCCCCCATCGAGGTCGGCAAGCGCCCCGGCGGCCGTGTGATCACCGCCACGGAGACGGGCGAGCACGGCGAGACGGTCACCGTCGAGGAGTCCCGCTCCGCCGTCACCCGCGAGGTCGGCCGCACGCTGATGATCATCGGTGCGGTGGCGCTGCTCGCCATCGTCTCCGCCGTCCTCCTCGCCGTACGCCAGGCCGACAAGCTGGCCTCGCCGCTCACCGACCTCGCGGAGACCGCGGAACGCCTCGGCTCCGGCGACCCCCGCCCGCGCCACAAGCGGTACGGGGTGCCCGAGCTGGACCGCGTCGCCGACGTCCTGGACGCCTCCGCCGAGCGGATCGCCCGGATGCTCACGGCCGAACGCCGGCTCGCCGCCGACGCCTCCCACCAGCTGCGCACGCCGCTCACGGCCCTGTCCATGCGGATCGAGGAGATCTCGCTGACCGACGACCCGGAGACCGTGAAGGAGGAGGCGCACATCGCCCTCGCCCAGGTCGAACGGCTCACGGACGTGGTGGAGCGGCTGCTGACCAACGCCCGGGACCCCCGGACCGGCTCGGCGGTCGTCTTCGACCTGGACGAGGTCGTCAAGCAGCAGATCGAGGAGTGGCGCCCGGCCTACCGGGGCGAGGGACGCGCCATCGTCTGCTCCGGCAAACAGGGCCTGAGCGCGGTCGGCACCCCGGGCGCGGTCGCCCAGGTCCTGGCCGCGCTGATCGAGAACTCGCTCATGCACGGCGGCGGTACGGTCGCGCTGCGCACGAGGGTCACCGGAAACCAGGCGGTCATCGAGGTCACGGACGAGGGCCCCGGCGTCCCGGCGGACCTGGGCGCCCGGATCTTCGAGCGGACCATCAGCGGCCGCAACTCCACGGGCATCGGCCTCGCGGTCGCCCGCGACCTCGCCGAGGCGGACGGCGGCCGCCTGGAACTCCTCCAGCAGCAGCCCCCGGTCTTCGCCCTCTTCCTGAGCCGCACGGCCCAGTCGAGAGAGGAACCGGAACGCCCGGTGCGGTGAGCTGAAGACCTCCGCCCTGGCGCGCTACCGGCGCGCCGGGTCCACCTCGACCCGCACCGCGGGCGCGGGCACGGTCACGAGGGCCCCTTTGTCGGCAACGCCCTCCGAAGGCGCGGGGAGCGCCTTGAAGACCCACGTCCGGTACGACCAGAAGCGGAACAGCGTCGCGACGCCGATCCCGACGATCTTGAAGACATTGCTCTGGACCGGGGTGTCCCAGCCGAACCCGTACGTCGCCACGTACAGCACGCCGGTCTCGATCACCGCCCCCACCGCGCTGAACAGCAGGAACAGGGTCAGCTCGCGGGTGCGGCCGGTCTTGTCGCGGTCGCGGTACGTCCAGTAGCGGAAGCCGACGTAATTGCAGAGGATCGCGACGAACGTGGCGAGCAGCCCGGCCCGCACCGTCGGGATCTCCGTGTAGCGCCACAGCAGGTTGGACACGGCGATGTTCACGACCAGGCCGACCGCGCCGACCACGCCGAACTTGGCGACCTCCCGGGCCAGCAGCTCCAGCCGGGCCCGCAGTGCGCCTCGCTCGCTCATGTGATCGCTCAGTCCGTCCGTAGGTCCCGCTCCGCGTTCCGTCAACCCGGCCATGCTAACCAGGACACCCGCCGGACGCCTGTGCGTAAGGGAACGTGTGTGGCCGCCCACGCCCCCGCCCACGGGCGTGGGCAGGCGGTGCGGATACCCTGGGAGCGTGACGTTCCCGGTAGTCGGCATGGTCGGTGGCGGTCAGCTCGCCCGTATGACCCACGAGGCGGGCATCCCCCTCGGCATCAAGTTCAAGCTCCTCAGCGACACCGCTCAGGACTCCGCGGCCCAGGTGGCGGGTGAGGTCGTCGTGGGCGACTACCGCGACCTGGAGACGCTGCGGGCCTTCGCGCGCGGCTGTGACGTGATCACCTTCGATCACGAGCACGTGCCCACCGAGCACCTGCGGGCCCTGGAGGCGGACGGCATCCCCGTGCGCCCCGGCCCCGACGCCCTGGTGCACGCCCAGGACAAGGGGGTGATGCGCGCGAAGCTCACCGAGATCGGCGCGCCCTGCCCCCGCCACCGCATCGTGGAGGACGCGGCCGATGTCGTGGCCTTCGCCGAGGAGGGCGGTGGCTTCCCGGTCGTCCTCAAGACCGTGCGCGGCGGCTACGACGGCAAGGGCGTCTGGGTGGTCCGCTCCGAGGCGGACGCGGCCGAGCCGTTCCGGGCCGGTGTCCCGGTGCTCGCGGAGGAGAAGGTCGACTTCGTACGGGAGCTGGCGGCCAACATCGTCCGTTCGCCGCACGGCCAGGCCGTCGCCTACCCGGTGGTCGAGTCGATCCAGGTCGACGGCGTCTGCGACACGGTCATCGCCCCGGCACCCGAGCTGGACGAGGCACTGGCGGGCGAGGCCCAGCAGCTCGCGCTGCGCATCGCCTCCGAGCTGGGCGTCGTCGGGCACCTCGCGGTCGAGCTGTTCGAGACGCGTGACGGCCGCATCCTGGTCAACGAGCTGGCCATGCGCCCGCACAACTCCGGCCACTGGACCATGGACGGCGCGATCACCTCGCAGTTCGCCAACCACGTCCGGGCGGTCCTCGACCTCCCCCTCGGCGACCCGCGCCCCCGCGCCCCCTGGACGGTCATGTGCAACGTCCTCGGCGGCGACTACCCGGACATGTACCAGGGCTACCTGCACTGCATGGCGCGCGACCCGCAGCTCAAGATCCACATGTACGGAAAGGACGTGAAGCCCGGCCGCAAGGTCGGACACGTCAACACCTACGGCGACGATCTGGCGGACGTGCGCGAGCGCGCCCGGCACGCGGCCGACTACCTGCGAGGAACGATCACCGAATGACATCCCCCGCCTCCGCCGCACCGGTCGTCGGCATCGTCATGGGCTCGGACTCCGACTGGCCCGTCATGGAAGCGGCGGCCAAGGCCCTGGACGAGTTCGGCATCCCGTACGAGGTCGACGTCGTCTCCGCCCACCGCATGCCCCGCGAGATGATCGCGTACGGCGAGAACGCGGCGGGCCGCGGCCTCAGGGCGATCATCGCGGGCGCGGGCGGCGCCGCCCACCTGCCCGGCATGCTCGCCTCGGTCACCCCGCTGCCGGTCATCGGCGTGCCGGTCCCGCTGAAGTACCTGGACGGCATGGACAGCCTGATGTCCATCGTCCAGATGCCCGCGGGCATCCCCGTCGCCACGGTCTCCATCGCCGGCGCGCGCAACGCCGGACTGCTGGCCGTCCGCATCCTGGCCGCCTCCGACCCCGAGCTCCAGGGCCGGATGACGGAGTTCCTGGGCGACCTCAACGACCAGGCGACCGAGAAGGGCAAGCGGCTGCGCCAGAAGGCGGCGGGCGCGGAGTCCTTCGGCTTCGGGAAGTAGGCACCATGACGGACCGACTGGACCGGGCCAGGGAACTCCTCGCCGAGTACCCCGTGGTCGACGGCCACAACGACCTGCCGTGGGCGCTGCGCGAACAGGTCGGCTACGACCTGGCCGTACGCGACATCGCCACCGACCAGTCGGCCCACCTGCACACCGACATCCCCCGGCTCCGCGCCGGGGGCGTCGGCGCCCAGTTCTGGTCCGTCTACGTGCGCTCCGACCTCGCGGGCGACGCCGCCGTCAGCGCGACGCTGGAACAGATCGACGTCGTCGCCGAGCTCCTGGAGCGCTATCCGGCCGACCTCCGGCGCGCCCTGACCGCCGACGACATGGAGGCCGCCCGCGCCGAGGGCCGGATCGCATCCCTGATGGGTGCCGAGGGCGGCCACTCCATCGCCAACTCGCTGGGCACCCTGCGCGGACTGCACGCGCTGGGCGTCCGCTACATGACGCTCACGCACAACGACAACATCGCCTGGGCGGACTCCGCGACCGACGAGCCGGGTGTGGGCGGCCTCTCGCCGTTCGGCCACGAGGTCGTCCGCGAGATGAACCGCACCGGCATGCTGGTCGACCTCTCGCACGTCGCGGCGACGACCATGCGGGACGCGCTCGCCACCTCCGTCGCGCCGGTGATGTTCTCGCACTCCTCGTCGCGCGCCGTCTGCGACCACCCGCGCAACATCCCCGACGACGTCCTCGCACAACTCCCGGCGAACGGCGGCATCGCCATGGCCACCTTCGTGCCGAAGTTCGTCCTTCCGGAGGCCGTCGCCTGGACCCGGGCCGCCGACGAGAACCTGCGCGCGCACGGGCTGCACCACCTGGACACCACCGAGCGCGCGATGAAGCTGCACGCCGCGTTCGAGGCGGCGAACCCGCGCCCGACCGCCACCGTGGCCACCATCGCCGACCACCTCGACCACATGCGCGAGGTCGCGGGCGTCGACCACATCGGCATCGGCGGCGACTACGACGGCACCGCGTTCCTCCCGCAGGGCCTGGAGAGCGTCGCCGGCTACCCGAAACTGATCGCGGAGCTGCTGGGCCGGGGCTGGTCCGCCGCCGACCTGGCCAAGCTCACCTGGCAGAACGCCGTACGGGTGCTGCGCGCCGCCGAGGACGTGGCGCGGGACCTGCGCGCCCGGCGCGGCCCGTCGCACGCCACGATCGAACAGCTGGACGCCCCGGCGGCCTGAGCCACCGGGGCGCCCGCACCGATCAGCCGGCGCAGAGACAGAACGGGTGCCCCGCCGGGTCCGCGTAGACCCGGAAGGTGCGCTCCCGGTCGTCCGCCTCCAGCACCGTCGCACCCAGCGCCAGCACCTCGCGCTCGGCCGCGTCCAGATCGGCCACGGTGAGGTCCAGGTGGAACTGCTGCGAGGCGGCGGCGCTCGGCCACTTCGGCGGTACGAAGCCGGGCGCGGCCTGGAAGGCGAGCGGGGCGCCCGCACCCCCGTTGAGCTCCACCCAGTCCTCCTGCTGCTCGACCTTCCCGCCGATCAGCGCCGCGTAGAAGTTCGCCAGGGCGACGGGATCGGGGCAGTCCAGGACGACGGCACCCACTGCGGCCAGGGCCATGTTGTCTCCTCCTCGGGCAGAGCACGGACAGGCCGTACCAGTGTGCGCCGGGATCAGGCCGTGGGGCGGCCCATCGCGCGGTAGGTCCAGCCGGCCTCGCGCCACGCGACGGGGTCGAGCGCGTTGCGCCCGTCGAGGATGATCCGGTGGCCCGCGACCGCGCCCAGCGCCTCCGCGTCCAGGTCGCGGAACTCGCGCCACTCCGTCAGGTGCAGGACGACGTCCGCGCCGCGCACCGCGTCGAGCGCGCTCTCCGCGTAACCGAGGGTGGGGAAGACGCGGCGGGCGTTCTCCATGCCCTTCGGGTCGAAGACGGTGACCTGGCCGCCCTGGAGGTGGATCTGGCCGGCCACGTTGAGCGCGGGCGAGTCGCGTACGTCGTCCGAGTCCGGCTTGAACGTGGCGCCGAGCACCGCGACCCGCTTGCCGAGGAAGGAACCGCCGCCCACGGCCTCGCGGGCCAGCTCGACCATGTGGCCCCGGCGGCGCATGTTGATCGAGTCGACCTCGCGCAGGAACGTCAGCGCCTGGTCGGCGCCCAGCTCACCGGCGCGGGCCATGAAGGCGCGGATGTCCTTGGGCAGGCAGCCGCCGCCGAAGCCGATGCCGGCCCGCAGGAACTTCTTCCCGATGCGCTCGTCGTGGCCGATCGCCTCGGCCAGCTTCGCCACGTCGCCGTCGGCGGCCTCGCAGACCTCGGCCATCGCGTTGATGAACGAGATCTTGGTGGCCAGGAAGGAGTTGGCGGCCGTCTTCACCAGTTCGGCGGTCGGGTAGTCCGTCACGACGAACGGGGAGCCCTCGGCGACCGGGACGGCGTACACCTCGCGCAGCACCTTCTCGGCCCGCTCGCTCGTCACGCCGACGACGATCCGGTCCGGGTGCAGGGTGTCGTCCACCGCGAAGCCCTCGCGCAGGAACTCCGGGTTCCAGGCCAGCTCCGCGTCGGCGCCCGCGGGGGCCAGCTCCGCGAGGCGGGCGGCGAGGCGGGCGGCGGAGCCGACGGGCACGGTGGACTTGCCGACGACCAGGGCGGGGCGGGTGAGCAGCGGCGCCAGCGAGTCGAAGGCGGACTCGACGTAGGACATGTCACAGGCGTACTCGCCGTGCTTCTGCGGAGTGTTGGTGCACACGAAGTGCACGTCGCCGAAGTCAGCCACCTCCTCCCAGGAGGTGGTGAACCGCAGCCGCCCGGTGGCCCCCTCGATGCCCGCGACGTGCCGCTGGAGCATCTCCTCCAGTCCCGGTTCGTACATCGGGACCCGGCCCGCCGACAGCATCTCGATCTTCTCCGGCACGACATCGAGGCCCAGCACCTCGAAGCCGAGCTCCGCCATGGCCGCGGCGTGCGTGGCGCCCAGATAGCCGGTGCCGATCACGGTGATCCTGAGGGCCATGAAGTGCTCCTGTGAGATGCGGACAGAGATGCGGTGCACGAGCATAGTCCCGCTCGTGAAACCTCCCATTTCCGGCTGTCGCGCAGCTCACGGCCCGAGCGCGTATGCCGGGGGAGGGTCGAACACCTAAAATTGGGTTACTTAACGGTAGTTAGCACCCTGGGGAGTGAGCGTCTTGGCGGGTTCGACCGATTTCGACCTGTACCGTCCGGCTGAGGAGCACGAGATGCTCCGTGAGACGGTGCGTGCGCTCGCCGAGGCGAAGATCGCCCCGTTCGCGGCCGCGGTCGACGAGGAGGCCCGCTTCCCGCAGGAGGCGCTGGACGCCCTCACCGCCGCCGATCTGCACGCGGTCCACGTCCCGGAGGAGTACGGCGGCGCCGGGGCCGACGCGCTCGCCACGGTCATCGTGATCGAGGAGGTCGCCCGCGCCTGCGTGTCCTCCTCCCTGATCCCGGCCGTGAACAAGCTCGGCTCGCTGCCGGTCGTCCTGTCCGGGTCCGAGGCCCTGAAGAAGAAGTACCTGGGTCCGCTGGCCAAGGGCGACGGCATGTTCTCGTACTGCCTCTCCGAGCCGGACGCGGGCTCCGACGCCGCCGGAATGAAGACGCGCGCCGTGCGCGACGGCGACTTCTGGGTCCTCAACGGCGTGAAGCGCTGGATCACCAACGCGGGCGTCTCCGAGTACTACACGGTCATGGCCGTCACGGACCCGGAGAAGCGCTCCAAGGGCATCTCGGCCTTCGTCGTGGAGAAGTCCGACGAGGGCGTCTCCTTCGGTGCCCCCGAGAAGAAGCTCGGCATCAAGGGTTCCCCGACCCGCGAGGTCTACTTCGACAACGTCCGCATCCCCGCCGACCGCATGATCGGCGAGGAGGGCACCGGCTTCGCCACCGCGATGAAGACCCTGGACCACACCCGCATCACCATCGCGGCCCAGGCCCTCGGCGTCGCCCAGGGCGCGCTGGACTACGCCAAGGGTTACGTCCAGGAGCGCAAGCAGTTCGGCAAGCCGATCGCGGACTTCCAGGGCGTCCAGTTCATGCTCGCCGACATGGCCATGAAGCTGGAGGCCGCCCGCCAGCTGACGTACTCGGCCGCCGCCAAGTCCGAGCGCGTCGACGGCGACCTCACGTTCTTCGGCGCCGCCGCCAAGTGCTTCGCCTCCGACGTCGCGATGGAGATCACCACGGACGCGGTGCAGCTCCTCGGCGGCTACGGCTACACGCGGGACTACCCGGTGGAGCGGATGATGCGCGACGCCAAGATCACCCAGATCTACGAGGGCACGAACCAGGTCCAGCGCATCGTGATGGCGCGCAACCTGCCGTAACGGGGCGTTTTGCGAACGCACAGCCCCCCCGCCGCGATGCCGGGGGCTGTCGCATGTATGCGCTGATCAACTCCGCGTCAAGCCGTTGCTAGGCTGCGGGCGTTGGCCGGTGCATCACAGTGGGGGAGCGGGCCGATGGACGTGACGGATGTCTTCGAGCCGCTTCAGGCGAACGACCCGGCCGAGGTGGCCGGCTACCGGCTCACCGCCCGGCTCGGCGCGGGCGGCATGGGCCGGGTCTACCTCTCGCACACCGAGGGCGGCCGGGCCGTGGCCATCAAGGTCGTACGCCCGGAGCTGGCGGACGACCCGGACTTCCGGCGGCGGTTCGGCCGGGAGGTCCGGGCGGCCCGGCGGGTGCGCGGCGCGTACACGGCCGAGCTGATCGACGCCGACGCGGAGGCCGCGACGCCCTGGCTGGCCACGCTGTACGTCCCCGGCCCCTCCCTCACCCAGGCCGTGGCCCGGCAGGGCCCGTTGCCGGTCTCCGCCCTGCTCTGGCTGATGGCGGGAATGGCCGAGGCGCTCCAGGCCATCCACGCCGAGGGCATCGTGCACCGCGACCTGAAGCCGTCCAACGTGCTGCTCGCCTCCGACGGCCCCCGCGTGATCGACTTCGGCATCGCGCTGGCCACCGACGGAACCTCGTACACCACGACCGGGCACCCGATCGGCACCCCCGCGTACATGGCCCCCGAGCAGGCATCCGGGGAGGGCGCCACGGCGGCGAGCGACGTCTTCGCCCTCGCCCAGACGGCGGCGTACGCGGCGCTGGGCAAGCCGCTCTACGGTGACGGCCCGGGCGTCTACGTGCTGTACCGCATCATCCACTCCGAGCCCGACCTGACCCTGCTGCCCGAGCCCCTGCGTCCGCTGTTCGCCCGCTGTCTGGCCGCCGACCCGGCCGAGCGGCCCACCCCCGCGGAGATCGTGGAGTGGTGCCGCCAACGCCTGGGCGCGGAGGCCGGGGCGGACGGGGCGCCCGCCGTGTGGCGGGAGATCGGCGGACCGGAAGTCGCCGTTCCGGCCCCGGTCCCCGAGTCCACCCCGGTGCGGCCGGACCCGTGGGCCGCGCCTCCGCCCGCACCGGTCGACCGCGGGGTGCGCAGGCGGCGCGTCGCGCTGGTGTCGGCGGTCGGCGTGGTGAGCGCGCTGCTGGTCCTCGGCCTGGCCTGGCGTGCGATGGGGCCCATGGGCGGGGGCGGGCACCGGAACGACGCGGGGGCGTCGGAGTCGGCCGCCCCGTCCGCCGGGGCGGTGAAGGCCACACCGGAATCGGCCCGTTCCGCGTCGGCGGGCAAGGTCGCCGAAGAACGGACCGAGCCGAGCACACCGCCCTCGCCCCGGGAGCCGGTGGCGGAGCCGTACACCCCGGTCATGGTGAACGCGAAACGCTCGGTGAACCTCGCGGACCCGTTCAAGGAACTGGACGGCAAGCGGGGCGACATCACCTTCAATTGCGAGTCGTTCGGGTGCGAACTGAAGAGTGACACGAGCGTCTTCACTCTGATGTACGGCAAGCCGGGGGCCACGCTCGACGAGTGCCGCATGTTCCTCAACCACAGCAAGACGCGCAGCCTTCCGCTGGCCGCCGTGGCGAGCGGAAGCGAGATCTGCGTGAAGAACGCCGCGGGAGACATCGCGCTGTACGTGATCGTGACGAAGTCGACCGCGCTGCCGGAGGTCGCCTTCGTCACGGGTGACATGACGGTCTGGCGCAACGCGGCCTAGCGTCGCTCACGCCTCGCCCTTGCGCCGCACCATCTCCCCGATCCACACCGGCGCGTACGGCGACGTGCAGCCCTTGGGTGTCGGGTAGTCCTTGAGCACACCCAGCCGCTCCCCGATGTCCAGCGCACGGGCGCGGTGCTCCGGGTGCTCGATGCCGATCTGGGCGAGGCAGGTGTTCATCGCCCACTGAAGGCGGTCGGGGGCGCCCCGCATCTCGGCCTCGATGACGTCGAGCAACGCGTCCAGGTCGAGCCCGTCGGGCCGCTTCACGACCCGGTCGGCGGTCAGCGCCCACCCGGCGCTCGCGACGACCGGATCGGGGTCCTCCGTCCAGGCGAGACGCAGCTCCTCCGCGTGCGGGCTCTTCTTCACCACGTAGCCCACGAGCCAGTCGTGCACCTTCGGCGCCCGCGCCTCACGCAGCATGCGGTCCAGCTCGTCCCGCGTGTACGCCTTCGGCCGGCACACCAGCAACGCGACGAGCCGCGCGGCGGTGTCGTCGCTCTCCCACAGCTCGACGGCCAGCTCCTGCCGCTTCCCCAGCCGCTTGGCAAGGGCGCGCAGCTTGGTGAGGTTCACCCCGTGGTCGTCCCCGTGCCGAGCGTTGACGGCGCGGGCCTTGGGGTCGTCGAGCACGGCGAGCTCGTCGAGGACGTCGGCGGCGGTCGGATCGGTCATGAGGCGCGGAACACCTCCTCGGCGGAGGAGGCCGTGGCGGCGCGCTGGAGCCATTCCCGCAGGAGCTGCGGGTCGGTGCAGGCGGCGACCTTCTCGCGGTCCGCGTCGGTGAGGACGATGCCGCGCACCCCGAGAAGCAACAGGAGACCTTCGGCCCGGCCTTCCGCCCGGCCCTCGTCCCGGATCTCCTCCGACATGGCGGACTTGTAGAAAGAGGTGTCCACGGCCACCAGGTTCCTCCACTGTTGTGCGACCGGACGACTGCCCAGGCCCTGAGCGGTGAGTTCGACGATGGGGTCGGTGATGTTCTCGGGCGCGTCCCGCAGTGCTGCGGACAGCGTTTTCAGTATGGCACCGACGTCGGGATTGTCGGCATGTGTGATGGCCGCGAGGGTGGCGAGCGCGAGGTCCTTGCGAGCTTCCGCGACGTTCTTGATGACGGGCATGTTGTGCGGTCCTGCGACCAGTGGCCGCAGGGTGAGCGTCTGCCATTGGCGCAGGCCGATGGTGAGAGGGCGGGCAGCCCATTCGGCGGTGGCGCGGTCCTGGCAGACGACCAGGAGCAGGACCGGCAGGCCGCCGTATCTGTTGTGCAGGTAGCTGACGTAGTACGGCCAGCTGGCGGCCTTGCGTGAGTCCTTCTTGCCCTGTGCCTCGATCGCGAGGACGAAGGACCCTTCCTCCTGCGTCTCGATGCGTAGGAGGGTGTCCACGCGTCGCTCGACCGGGCTGTTCTCCGTGAGGTCGGTGGGCAGGACAGTGGCTGAGACGGGCGGTGGAATGTCGACACCGAGCACCTCCGACACCCGGGAGAACAGCCCCGGGTACTCCTGGAAGATGCGGTGCATCGCCTCGTGGGGCGAGCTGACCATGCGGGTCCGATCGGTAGTTCGGATGTTTCAGGACTTACGGCAGTCGCGGCACTGGCCCGGCTCCGGGGCGCGGAAGGCGCGGTTGCAGTCGTCGCAGTTCTGAAGGGGGATGACGGTGGGCGGCGCGGCCTGGGCCGGGAGTGGGGGTGGCAGGAGGGCCGTGATCCGGTGGCGGAGGAGGCGCGCCGGGTGGGCGAGGGGCGCCGGGAGATCCGTGGTGAGGGCCCGGCGGATGGCGTCGGGGTGCGCGTCGCGTTCGAGCCAGGTGGCCACCCCCGGTGCGAGGGCGGTGATGTCCGCCTCGGAGAGCGTCAGCACGGGTGCGTGGCGGCGGAGGTCCGCGAGGAGCAGGGCGGCGGTCCGGTGGAGGGCGGGGGTGCGGGGCTGGGGGAGGGGCGTGGGCGCGGGCGCCGCGCCCGACTTCGGTTCGGTGCGCGGTTTCCCGGGCGGGGGCGGCGGGGCGGTCGTGCGCGGGCGGTCGTACGGCGCCGGTGGCGGCGGAGTCGTGGCGCGCGGGGCCTCGTGCGGCACCGGCGGCGTCGGGGCCATCGCGTACGGCCGGTTGTGCGACTCCGTACGCGTGCGTACGCGGCCGTCCCGCAGGCGTACGCGGATGCGGCGCAGGTAGCCCGCCGCCTCCAGCTCGCGCAGCGCGGCCGCGATCCGCATCTCGCTCTCCGGGAAGCGCGCGGCGAGCACCTTGACGCCGATCTTCGCGCCCTCGGGCAGCGACTGGATGTGCACGGCGAGCCCGATCGCGAGGAGGGACAGGTCTCCGTGCTGGGCGAGGTGGTTGCCGATGACTGTGAAGCCGGACGTATGGCGGGAGTTGACGTGGATGACACCGGAGGTCGGTGTGACGTCGCCGGGAGAACCGGGCGGGGCGCACGGGGGCGCGATAGCCTGCTGGGCAGTCATCGGGAAGGTTGCTTCTTCCTCGGTGGTCAGGCCCTGGCCGGGGTTCACAGTCCCGGTCGGGGCCGACTCGTGTCTGGGGTTGTTGCCCGGAGCATATGCCCGACAACCGACCCCAAATCCAGCTCAGTTGCCATTTGTCACCCGCGCGAGTGATTGGCGTTCGGACGGGGTTCGGGTGGGGTGGGGTTGGGTTCTTACCCGAGGTTCTTTCAAAGCATGTGACGTCGTGGCGCACCGCGTCGCGGGCTTCCGCGTCGTGGCCCACCGGGTCGCGGAAACCCGCGATCCGGTGGCCCGCGCCTGCTTACGGTGAATGTCCGGCGCTTGTCCGGCGTTGTCCCGGCTGTCCGGCGTGACGTAGGGGGACGTGAGCGGTTGAGGAACAAAGGCACGCACGTCGGAAGTGGGGTACGGATGAACGCCAACAACGAGACGGACGAGCACGGTTGGGACGTCGATCCCGAGGACGAGTCGGGCGCGGCGGTGGTCGCCGCCGTGGGCCGCCAGCTCAAGGCGTGGCGCGAGGCGGCGGGGATGCGGGCGGCGGAGTTCGGAGTGCTGATCGGGTACGGGGAGGACCTGATCTACAAGGTGGAGGGCGGCAGGCGCATCCCTCGGCCCGAGTACCTGGACAAGTCGGATGACCTCTTGGGCGCGCACGGCAAGATCGCTGTGATGAAGCAGGACTTGGCGGTGGTGCGGTACCCGAAGAAGGTTCGGGAGCTGGCGAAGATGGAGGCTCAGGCCGTGGAGGTGGCGGTATACGCCGAGCACGGCATCCACGGTCTTCTGCAGACGGAGGGGCATGCCCGCGCGCTGCTGGAGACTCGGCAGCCGTCCTACTCGCGCGACGAGGTGGAGCGCGGCGTCGCGGCCCGCATGGCGCGACGCGCGATCTTCGAGCGCACACCGGCCCCGACGCTCAGCTTTGTTCTGGAAGAGGCCGCACTGCGTCGGCCCATCGGTGGAAGAGAGGAATGGCGAAGGCAGTTGGAGCATCTGCTCGTCATCGCGCAGTTGAGGAACGTGTCCCTTCAGATCATGCCGCTCAATTGCGAGACTCACCCTGGGCTGGACGGTGGGATCGAGGTGCTGAAGTTCGGGGACGGCACGCCTGTCGGTCGCTCGTGGGGTGCGTTCAATGGACGCCCGGTCACCGACCCGAAACAGCTCCGAATCCTGGAACTGACGTATGGGATGATCCGAGCCCAGGCCCTTACGCCAGCGGAGTCACTGGCCTTCATCAAGCAAGTGCTGGGAGAGACATGACCGACAACCCCTCTGCCGGGGACGCTTCTGCGATGAACTGGTTCAAGAGCAGCTACAGCGACAGCAGCAGCGGCAACAACTGTGTCGAGGTCGCCGCCACCCCCGGCACCGTCCTCGTCCGGGACTCCAAGGACGTCCACCGTCCCCACCTCGCCCACGCCCCGCACGCCTGGGCGGCCTTCGTCGCCCACGCGGCCCGCGCCGCGTGACGCACCCCCGCCTGCCCACCACCGAGGCCGCCGTCAGCGCCGTACGGGAAGTCGCCCAGGCATACAACCTGGAGGCGACGGTCACCGATGACATTGGGGCCGACCAGACGTCCCGGCGGGACTCCGCGGGGGCGTTCGCCGTGGCCGACGCGGACGGGTCGCTGCCGCACGAGGCGTTCGTCGAGCTGGGTGGGGTCCCGGCCGTCACCGTGCAGGTGTTCCCGGAGGACGACGCGCGGATCACCGTCGACGGGGTGGTGTTCGACGACGTGCCCAGGGACTCCGTGCCCGCGTTCCTGCGGTCCGTGTACGGCGGGATGGCGTACGTGAAGGGCCGGTTCTTCCCGCCGGGGCAGTGGCTCGTCGTGCCGTTGCCCGGGGACGAGACGTACAAGGAGCTGGTGCCGCGCGCCATGCTCAGCCCCTGGCTCTCCCGGAACTTCCGCAGTGCCTGAGGACATAGGGGGCATAGGGCCCCTGGTGCGGCTCTTCGACGTGCTCGGGGCCGAGGACGCCGAGGGGTGGGCCGAGTCCGAGGCCGAGGAGGGGCTGCCGCAGCTGGCCCGGTTCCGCTTCCTGCGCATGGTGTGGCAGGACATCGATGCCTGGAGCACCACCGCGTCCGACTGGGTCGCCGCATACCGCCGGACGGGCGCGGCCGGTGGCGCCGTCGAGCGCGCCGTACGCCTGGGGCTCACCGCCGACGAGCTGGGCGAGATCGCCCGCGAGGTGGCCAGGGAGACCGCGTTCGCCCTGCTCCAGGGGCTGGACGACCCGGCGAGGGGCGACGAACCGGACGAGGTCGCGGGGCGGCTGCCCGGGTGGGCCCTCGCCGAGCTGTCCGCGCGCGACGAGCCCACCGGACGCGTCCTCGGGGCCCTGCACGAGGACCTGAACGAGACGGAACCGCAGACCCCGACGAGCCGTATCTGAACGAGGCGGACCGCAGACCCGACCAGCCGTACCGGAGGAGACAGCGTATGACCGCGTTCGACGTGATGGAGCGGCGGATGTGGGGCGGGCAGGCCGACGCCTACGCCCGCACCGCCGCCCGGCTCTGCGTCCACACCGTGCCCGCCCTGCTGGACGCCGCCGGTGTCGCGACCGGGACCCGCCTGCTCGACGTGGGGTGCGGCAGCGGCAACGTGTCCGCTGCCGCCCTCGGGCGCGGCGCGGCCGTCCGCGCCGTGGACGCCGAGCCCGGCATGGTCGAGGCGACCCGGCGGGCTGCGCCCGGGGCCGAGGTGCGCTCCGGGGTGCTGCCCCAGTTGCCGTACGCCGACGGGGAGTTCGACGCGGTCGTCGCCAACTTCGTGCTCAACCACGTCGGCCGCCCCCTGGAGGCCCTGGTCGAGATGCGCCGGGTCACCCGCCCCGGAGGCACGATCGCGGTCACGATCTGGCAGCTGCCGGGCGCTCCGGGCCAGGCACTCGTGGGCCGCGCCGCCCAGGCCGCCGGACTCACCCGCCCCGACTGGCCGGCCACGGTGGACGAGGAACACAACTTCGCGCGCACCCCGGACGGCCTCGCCGCGCTGCTCACGTCCGCCGGCCTCGGAAACGTACGGAGCACCACGCACACCTGGGACCACCGCGCCACCCCGGACGACTGGTGGGCGGGCCCCGCCGCCGGGATCGGCTCGACCGGCACCCTGCTCACCGGCGCCGGCCCGGAGGGCGTGGCGGCGGCCAAGCGCGAGTACGACGCGCTGTGCGGCGAATTCCTCGCGGACGACGGCCTGCTGACGTTGCCGCACGCGGCGGTGCTGGCGACCGGGACGGCGTAGGGCCCCCGGGCGGGGCCCTACGCCCCGCCCTTCAGTTCTCCGTGACCGTGACCTTCTCGTCGTTCTTCAGCTGCTCGACCAGCTGCTTCACCTTCGCCTTGTCCCAGGCGAGGTTGGAGCCCACGTTGCCCGCGATCGGGATGTTCATCGACGTGCCGTCGCCGCCCGTGACGCCCTTCATCGCGAAGAACATCTTGCCGAGCGACCAGAGCGACATGTCCTTGTCCACGATCAGCGTGTCCAGGCCCGCGCCCATCGTCGGGTACAGCTTGAACGGGTTGGCGATCGTGGAGAAGGTCGCCGTCTGGCTGGCCAGGGCCGCGAGGAACTTCTGCTGGTTCTTCGTGCGGTCCAGGTCCGAGGTGAAGGCGTGGCGGGTGCGGACGAAGGCCAGGGCCTGCTGGCCGTCGAGGGTCTGCTTGCCGGCCGGGAAGTCGGCGCCCGACCACTTGTCCTTGAACGCCTTCGGGATGTCCAGCTCGACCCCGCCGATCGCGTCCACGATCTTGGCGAAGCCGCCGAAGCCGATCTCGACGTAGTGGTCGATGTGCAGGCCGGTGTTGAACTCGACCGTACGGACCAGCAGCTCGGGACCGTCCGTGGCGTACGCGGCGTTCAGCTTCGTCGTCTTGCCCGTGGCCGGGTACTTCTTGCCCGACTCGGAGCCGATGAACGACGGGATCTCGACGTTCGAGTCACGAGGCAGCGAGACCAGCGTGGGACCGTTGTCGCCGGTGTGCAGGATCATCATCGAGTCGGTCCGCTTGCCCTCGGCCGAGCCCGTGTGGAGCCGCTTCTTGTCCTCGGACGTCATCCCCTCGCGGCTGTCCGAGCCCACGATCAGGTAGTTCGTCCCCTTGCCCGCCTCCGGCCGTTCGATGACCTTCGACAGGTCGACGGCGCGGTTCAGCTTGGAGTCGGCCCAGAAGTACGTGCCCACGGAGACGCCGAGCAGCGCGACGACCAGGACCAGCGCGCCGATCCTGATCCGGCGGCCCCAGTTCGGAGCGGGTCTGGGGCGGCCCTGCGCGGGGCCCCGGTCGCCGCCGCCGGAGCCCGGGCCGCGGCCGCCGCTGCCGGCGCCGTAGACCTGGCCCGTGTTGTACCCGCTGTCGTAACCCTCGTCGTACTGAGGGTGACCGCCGTCGTAGCCCGAGGGCTGCTGCGGCACCGGGCGCTGTCTCGGCGGCGCGGGGCGCTGCGGCGGCGGGGCCGGGCGGCGCTGGACGTGCGGCATCGAGCGGGCGCTCTCGGGCCGCTCGCTCGCGCTGCCCTGCCCGTAGCGGTTGCCGCTGCGGTTGTCGTCGGTCCAGCCGTCGGGCCAATCGTTCATACGGACCAGTGTGCAGGCCGGGGCCGTCCCTCTTACAGGGCGGGAGGAAAATCGCACCAGGGCTGTTGCGAAGCTGATGCATTGCGACGCCGTTCCGGCCCCCGCATAAGGTGGAGGGCATGACAGATCAGGCTCCGCGCCCGGAGAGCGACATTCCGGCCAAGCCCACCGCGGCCTCCCGTACCACCCTCAGCCACATCATGACCGGCAGCGACACCAATCTGCTGGGTACGGTGCACGGCGGCGTGATCATGAAGCTGGTGGACGACGCGGCGGGCGCCGTGGCCGGCCGGCACTCCGGCGGCCCCGCCGTCACGGCCTCGATGGACGAGATGGTCTTCCTGGAGCCGGTCCGCGTCGGCGACCTCGTGCACGTACGCGCCCAGGTCAACTGGACCGGCCGCTCCTCCATGGAGGTCGGCGTCCGGGTCATGGCCGAGCGCTGGAACGAGTCGACGCCCGCGACCCAGGTCGGCAGCGCGTACCTGGTGTTCGCCGCGGTCGACGCGGACGGCCGGCCCCGCCCCGTACCGCAGGTGATCCCGGAGACGGAGCGCGACAAGCGGCGCTACCAGGAGGCCCAGATCCGCCGCACGCACCGCCTGGCGCGGCGGCGCGCGATCAGGGAGCTGCGCGAGAAGCGGATTGCCGAGGGCATCGAGGACTGAGGGCGCGGGGCCGCCCCGCCCGCCTCACGGGCACACCACCTCGTCGCCCTTCACCGCCCCGAACCTCCCCGGCTCCGGCTCCTCCGCGTGCACCCGCTCGACCTTGCCGAAGTCCTCGCCCGCCGTCACCCGCATCGTCGCCCCCTGCCCCGGCACCGCCCGCAGCTCCGCCCCCGGCAGCGCCGCGGCCAGGGTCTTCGCGGACCGGTCCCAGCGCGGGTCGAACGTGACCAGGGTGTGCTTCAGATCGTGCTGCGGTGCGGTGAGCGGGGCCCGGGTCGTGTCGAAGCCGGTGGCGTGCAGCGCGTCGTCGACCTTGGAACCGAGGCCGTCCTTCGCGGTGCCGTTGTAGACCTGGACGCGGATCTGCTGCGGCGGGACGTCCACCTTCTTCACGGGGGCCTTCCCGGCGGGCCGGGCGGTGGTCAGGGGTTTGTCCTCGCGCAGCGCGGTGAACAGCTGCTTCGACTTCACCGGGTCCCACTTCACCGTGGACCCGATGCCCTTGACCTGGTACGCCACATCCCCCATCGGCACCGAGGCGAACTCGGACGACGAGGGGGAGAAGCCCCGCATCGCCTGACCGAGGGAGAGCATCTGCTCCGTGTCGAAGCCCCGGTCGGCCCGGACGGACTTCAGCATCGTCGAGGCGACCTCGCGGAACTTCACCGGGTTCAGCAGCACCCCGCTGCTCGTCGCCTGCTTGATCAGCGCGGCCATGAACTTCTGCTGGCGCTGCATCCGGCCCAGATCGGCGGCCCCGTCGATGTGCCGGGAGCGCACGTACTGGAGCGCCTGGCCGCCGTCCAGCGTGTGGGTTCCGGGCGCGAGGTCCAGGCCGGTGTAGGAGTCCTTCAGCGGGCGGGCCGTGCAGATCCTCACACCGCCGAGGGTGTCGACCGTGGTCATGAAGCTGGTGAAGTCGACCTCCAGATAGTGGTCGATCTTGACGCCGGTCATGCGCTCCACGGTGCTCACGGTGAGGCCGGGGCCACCCTCCGCGTACGCCGCGTTCAGCTTCACCGGGTGTGCCGCGTGCTCCTCACCGGTCGTACGGTCCCGGTGGGCCGGGATCTCCGCGTAACTGTCGCGCGGCAGGCTCACGACGCTGGCGCGCTCCTCGTCGGACGACAGGTGCACCAGCATGATCGTGTCCGTGCAGTGGCAGGGCTCACCGCCCAGCCGGTACTTCCGCTTCTCGTCCTTGCTGATCTTCTCGCGGCCGTCGGTGCCGACCAGCAGCAGATTCATGCCGCGCCCGCCCGCGGGCCGGTTCTTCATGTCCTTGAACGGATCGACGCGGTCGATCCCGCTCTCCAGGTTCGTCACGACCGCGTGCCCGATCCCGCCCGCCCCGAGCACCAGGACCGAGAGCCCGGTCGCCACCCGCATGCCCCAGCGCGGCCGCTCGTCCCGCCTTCTCGGCCGCCGGGGCCGCGCGGGCGCGGGGCGGGGGCGTGCGGGACGGGGGGAGCGGTGCGGCGTGGACACGGGGGACACCTCCGCGGTGCGAGGGGGACCGTTCGCACGGTAGGCCCATATGATCCTCATCCCGGGAGGCCACCCGGGCGGCGCGCGCCGCTGTCCCCCATTCGCGGTAACGTGGCGGCCGAATACCGCCTGGTGGGGTACGAGCCCCCGGCGCCCCCGAGGACCATCCGAGGACCACATGTCTGCCGCGCAGCCTCCCGCCGTCTCCGTGATCATGCCGGTGCTCAACGAGGAGCGCCATCTCCGTAACTCCGTACGCCACATCCTGGAGCAGGAGTACGCGGGCGAGATGGAGGTCGTGATCGCGCTCGGCCCGTCCACGGACCGTACGGACGAGATCGCCGCCGAGCTGGTCGCGGAGGACCCCCGCGTCCACACCGTGCCGAACCCCACCGGACGCACCCCCGCCGCCCTCAACGCCGCGATCAAGGCGTCGAGCCACCCGATCGTCGTCCGGGTCGACGGCCACGGCATGCTCTCGCCGAACTACATCGCGACCGCCGTCCGGCTCCTGGAGGAGACGGGCGCGCAGAACGTCGGCGGGATCATGCACGCCGAGGGCGAGAACGCCTGGGAGGACGCCGTCGCGGCGGCCATGACCTCGAAGATCGGCGTCGGCAACGCGGCCTTCCACACCGGCGGCCAGGCGGGCCCCGCCGAGACCGTCTACCTGGGAGTGTTCCGCCGGGAGGCGCTGGAGAAGGCCGACGGGTACAACGTCGAGTTCATCCGCGCCCAGGACTGGGAGCTGAACTTCCGCATCCGCGAGTCCGGCGGTCTGATCTGGTTCTCGCCCGAGCTGCGCGTCCAGTACCGCCCCCGCCCCTCGGTCCGGGCGCTCGCCAAGCAGTACAAGGACTACGGCCGCTGGCGCCACGTCGTCGCCCGCTACCACGCCGGCTCCATCAACCTGCGCTACCTGGCGCCCCCGACCGCCGTCGTCGCCATCGCGGCGGGCCTCGTGGTGGGCGCGGCGGTCACCCCGTGGGCGCTGATCATCCCCGGCGGGTACGTCGCGGCGATCGTCGCGGGCTCCCTCCCGGCCGGCAAGGGGCTGTCGCTGAAGGCCCGTGCGCAGATCCCGGTCGCGCTGGCCACCATGCACATGTCCTGGGGCTACGGCTTCCTGACGAGCCCCCGCTCGCTGGCGAAGAAGGTCATCGCCAGCCGCCGCCCGGCCATCGCCGAACCGGGCGCTCCGGTGGCCTGACCCGCGCGGACCGACAACGAGAGGGGGCGCCCGGCCGGACCGGGCGCCCCCTCTCGCGTACCGTCCGTCAGCTCTTTCCGTCCCACTTGTAGACGGAGTAGATGTCCATGCACTGGCCCTTGTCCGCGGCGTTGATGTCGTCCGCGCCGTCCGGAAGGTCACCCGCCTCGGCCTTCGGGGCCTTGTACGCCGTGCCCTCGCGCCAGTCGGCACCGACGACGACGGTCAGCCCGCCGGCCTGCGGGTCGGCCTTGACCGAGGTCGTCGGGAGCCCCAGCGCCTCGGCCACGGACAGCGCGTCCGACTTGCCCTGGTCCCCGTCCTCCTTCGCGTACCGCACCACCGTGTCCTTGAGCGGTTCGGGGTTCTGCGAGGTCTCGGCGGCGGCGAAGCCCTTGCCGTGCAGGATGTCGGCGACCTCGGTGGCCCGCCCGTCCTTGGGCGCCTGGCCGACGCCCGTGCCGTTCACCACCGAGATGCCGAGGGTCGCCGGATCCGCGGCCGGAGGCCCGGAGGGGGACGCGGAGGCGGAGGAGGAGGGCTTCTTCTTCTCCTTGCCGTTCTTGTCGAACGCGACGTCCTCACGGAGCAGACGCCACAGGGCGTCCGCGGACTTCTCGACGGGAACGAGCTTGTTCCGGTCCTGGGACCACTCGGCCGTCGGCATCGTCGCCATGGTGATGCGGTCGATCGGCACGCTCTTGAGCTGCATCGACAGGTCGTAGAGCTTCGGGACCGAACGGATCTCGTCGGAGACCTGCAGGGCCTTGGTGGCCGTTTCCGCGAGGTTCATCAGCCGGCCCGCGTCCGACCACAGGTTCTGCTTCTTCAGCGTGCGCAGCATGGAGTTCATGTACATGTGCTGCGCCTTGGCCCGGTTCTGGTCGTTGCCGAACGCGTGCCGGGTACGCAGCCACTGCAGCGCCTGCTTCCCCTGCACCGTGCTCGTCCCCGCCGGGAGCTTGAGGCCGGAGCCGCCGGGAACGAGGCGGGTGGGCCGGTCCCACACACCCGTCTTCACGCACACGTCGACACCACCGATCGCGTCCGCCATGGCGACCACGCCCGCGAAGTCGAGCATGATCCAGTGGTCGATGTAGACGCCGGTGAGCTTCTCCCAGGTGGTCAGCGTGCAGCCGGGGCCGCCGCGCTGGAGGGACTCGTTGATCGGCCTGTTGTCCGTCGCGGGGTACTTATGACCGGTGTCGGGGTCCGTGCACTCGGGGATCGGGAGGATCGTGTCGCGGGGGATGCTGACCAGCGAGGAGTTCTTCCGGTCCGCCGAGATGTGCAGCAGCATCTGGACGTCGGCCCGGGGCTTGTCCCCGACCGTGTCCTTGCTGCCGCCGAGCTTCACGTTCTCCGCGCTGTTCCGGCTGTCCGAGCCGAGCAGCAGGACGTTGAGCGGGGTGTCGCCCTGGGCGTTCGGCGCGGCCTTCTTCACACCGCTCTCACCGCCGCTGCGGGCGCTGCTGCGGATGTTGTTGTTGAGGTGCCGGTAGTAGAGGTATCCGGCGGTGGCGGTGCCCAGTATCAGCACCGCCATGGATATCGCTATCCACCGGAACACACGGCGTACACGGGACTTCTTCGCTGCCCGCTTGCGCGACTTGCCTCGCCGGTGGCTCGCCCGGCCACCGGCGGCGTCGCCCGGCCCGGCGTCACCGGGACGCCCGCCGTCGCGGTCGCCGGCGCCCTCGTCCCCGCCCTGCCGGCGGGAGTGCGTCCGCGGCCGCGTCCCCTCCCCAGACGTGCTGCTCCGTCCCACCAGGACCCCCCTGTTGCTCAGACTCTTATGGTGCGGTGACGCGGTGTCACTTGGAGCACCCTGCGGATTCGGCGCTGGACTTCGGAATGTCGATCTTCTTCGGCGCCGTGATCGGCGTACCGGCCGCCTGGAAGTCCTTGCCCAGCGTCAGCACCATCGCCTGAAGCCCCTCGGCGTCGGTGGTGCCCGGCTTCATCGCGGAGCCGGGCAGGCCCATCATCTCGGCGAGGGCACGGGCCTGGTCCGCCTGGTTCGGGGCGTACTCCAGCGTCGTCTTGGCGATCTTCTCGGGCGCGTTGGCCTTGTTGGTGGACTTCAGGACGCCCTTGGTGTTCTGCAGCCAGGTGACCGTCTGCTGAGCACCGCCGGGGACCTCGCCGCCGTTGTACACATCGACCCGGACGTCGGCCGGAGCGGCCTTGGTTCCCTTGAGCAGCGCGTCCTGCTTGCTCTTGGCCTTCTTCTTCTGCGCGGCCACCTCGGTCAGCGAGGTGTCGTCGCGCAGCATCGAGAACAGCTGCTCGGCCTGCGTCGGGTGCGGGACGACCGTGACGGGCTTGGGCTCGTCCGGGTTGTCGATCACCGGCATGGTGACGAACGTGATGTTCTTCGTGTCCGTCTTGGTGATCTCCTTGGCGAGCGTGCTGAGCTTCTTCACGTCGCCGATGGCCTTGTCGACCGTCAGGGCCTTGGTCGCCGCGTCCGCCACCTTGAACAGCTTCGTCGGGCTGGTCAGCGTGTCGTCCGACTTGGCCTGCTTGATCATCGACCCGATGAACTGCTGCTGGCCCTTGATCCGGTCGAGATCGCTCCCGTTGGCGTAGGCATGCCGCGTCCGTACGAACGCCAGCGCGTCCTCGCCCTGGACCTTGTTCGGTCCCGCGGGGAGCTTGAGGTGGGACTTCGGGTCGTCGATGGCGTGGTCGAGGCAGATGTTGACGCCGCCGACCGCCGTGGACAGGGTCTTCACCGCGTTGAAGTCGACCATCATGAAGTGGTCGATCTTCACCCCGGTCAGCTCCGTGACCGTCTTCATCGTGCAGCCGGGGTCGCGGCCGTCCTCGCCCAGGCTCCGGTTGAAGCGGACGTGCTCCAGCCCCGGGATGTCCTTGACGGAGCCGTCCTCCTGCTTGGAGGTGCACTCCGGGATGTCGGTGATGAGGTCGCGCGGGATGCTCATCGCCGTGGCGTTGGTGCGGTCCTCGGAGACGTGGAACAGGATGTTCGTGTCCGCGTGGCCGACGCTGCCCTTGTCGCCGTAGCCCTCGTTGCCCTTGCCGGTGCGCTTGTCCGTACCGATGATCAATATGTTGATCGGGGCGTTGGCGGTGACGACGTCCTTGTTGCCCGCGTCGCCGATGTCCACCGTGTTGATGTTGCCGTTGAGGCGCTGGTAGAGCCAGTAGCCGCCGGCCGAGACACCCACGAGCACGAACGCCATCACGCCGCCCGTCCACAGCAGCGCCTTCTTCTTGCGCGACTTGGGGGCCTTGCGCTTGCGGCGCCCGGGACCGTCGTCGGCGGGCGCGGGGCGCTGCTGGCCGCGCGGACCGTTCGCCGACCGGCGCCCGCCCTGGCGCGGCACCTCGGTGGCGCGCCGCGGGGAGTCACCCGCGGGGGCACGCCGAGGCGTGCTCGACGGCCGGCGCTGGGCCGGAGGGGCGGAGGACCGGGGGATGTTCCCTCCGGAGTGGTTCAGTCGCAGTTCGTAATCGCCGGTGTCCGGGTTGAGAACCCACTGGTCTGCGGGATCCATGTCTTCCGCCCGCCCACGGCTTTGCGCATCCACGGTTGCTTAAGTCCTCCGTCGGTGCCACGCGAGGCGCCTCCCCCGAAAAGGCGCTCAGTCTTTCTCTCCAGAAGTGCGCGGCCCAACGGCCGGTAGCACCGGATCGCGTCACACTATCCGTCTCATTCGGCGTCCAGCGACGCGCGTGACACATTCCACGGCCCTTACAACCGGGCATTCTTCCCATTGGGCGCGGAATGTTGGCATCTGCTTGGCCATTGCTTTACTGCTTGCACAGGTCGGTCGCGGCATTGTTCCCCGAATACGTGGGTGTGGGCGACGGCCCCGAGGCGTCGGCCGAGTCCGGATTCTTGTCGTCGCCCTTGATCTCGTCGGCGGGCACCACGGCGACCGGCTTGTCGTCGCGGAGCTGCTTGAACAGCTTGTTCGCATCGGGCTGCACCAGTTCGTCCCGGTTCCTGTTGAGGTGGTACGGCTGCCGGGGAACCGTCAGGAACTGCACCTTCTCGGTGGGGACGTCACGCATGCCCCGCACCAGGTCGTAGAGGTCCTTCAGGCTGTCCAGGCCCGGGTCGGTGGTCAGCGCCTTGGTGGCCGCGTCGAGCACCGGGTAGAGCCGCGTCGGGTTGAGCAGGACGCCGTTGCTCTGCACCTTGTTCACCAGCGCCCCCAGGAACTGCTGCTGGCGGTCCATGCGGTCGGTGTCGCTCCCGTTTCCGAGCGACTTCCTGGCCCGTACGTAGCCGAGCGCCTGCTCCCCGTTGAGCTTGTGGCGGCCCGCCGTGAGCTTGAGGTGGGCGTCCTTGTCGTCGACCGGCTCCTTGAGGCAGATCTCCACCCCGTTCACCGCGTCGACCATGTCCTTGAAGCCGTTGAAGTCGATGACCATGTGGTGGTCGATGCGGATGCCCGTCATCTTCTCGACGGTCCGGATGGTGCAGGCGGTCCCGCCCATCTCGAAGGCCCAGTTGAACTGCGCGAACTGCGCCCTGGTCGCGGTCTTGTCCGCCTTGTGGCAGGCCGGGATGTTCACCATCAGGTCGCGCGGGATCGACATCGCGGTCGCGCTCTTCCGGTCCGCCGCCAGGTGCAGCAGGATCGTCGTGTCCGAGCGCTGGCTGCCGCCGTCGTCGCGGCCGTACTTGCGGTTGTCCCCGGCCCGGCTGTCCGAGCCGATCAGCAGGATGTTCTCCGCGTCGTGCACGACGGAGACCGGCCGCTCCTTCTCGTACGCCTTCAGCTCGGCCGCCGCCGAGGTGTCCGTACGGATGTTGCCGTCCAGCTTCTTGTACAGCCACCAGCCGACGCCCGCCGCAACGAGCACGACGAACGAGGCGCCGAGCGCGGTCCAGCGCAGCCAGTGGCGCTTGCGCCTGACGGTGATGTCCGGGCCCGCGCCCCTGTGCCCGCCCTCGGGCGGTCCCGCCGGGGCGGGCCCGGGACCGCTGCCGGACCCGCTGCGGGTCTCACCGCTGGGGGCGGCCGCCGCGCCGGGCGTGCCCTCCTCGCCGGAGGTGTCCTTCGCGCCGGGCCCGCTCTCCTTGCCGGGCGGTGGTGCGTCCGGCGTCCGGTCCTCGCCCGCGGCCGAGTCGTCGGGATCGCCCGGAGTGCCGGCGCTTTCGGTCACGTCTGCGTCCATCCTTCACGTTCGGCGGCGCGCTGGGCCGCCGGTCGCAGAAGTAGACGGCTGAACCTCACGCTTGGTTGTGCCTCGGCTGGTCTGTACGGCAGATCATGTACCGGAGTTGAGCGCCGACACGGGGGACTCGGCCCACGATGGGCCGGACGGGTGCCCCCCTCGTGCCTCTTGTCATACCGGTCCCGGGTGCTGTCACACCGTCACCCTGACCCGCTCGCTCTCCACCCGCTGCGCCAGGGCCTCCGCGCCCAGCCGGTCGAGATGGCGGCACAGGACCACGGAGCCCCCGGTGGCCAGCGGTGCGTAGAGCCCGGCGGCGAGCCCGTCCCAGGTGTCGTACGTACGCCCCGTCAGCAGCCGTGAACCGGCGGACAGGCCCAGCGCCGCCCCGTCCTCGCGGCCCCGCGCCACCAGCTCCGCCGCCGTGAACGAGGCCCCGCCCACCGTCAGCGCCGGCGCGTCCGGGTCCACCGGGGCGAACGGCGCGAACCGGTCGCCCTGACCCGGCACCTCCACCGCGTAGTCCGCGAAGCCCTCGGGCGCCTGCGGGAACCGCCCGCCCAACGGGCGCAGCGCCAGGGCGATCCGCTCGCCCCGGCAGGCCCGCGCCGCGTCCAGCGTGTCCGGGCCGGAGACGACCAGGTCGGCGGCGGCCGGGTCGCCCCCCACCTCGGCGACCACGCCGACCGAGGCGCACGCCAGCAGCCAGACCGCGGACTGCCAGTGCGCGGGGAGCAGCAGCGCGAGCCGGTCGCCGGGCTCGGCCGCCAGATCGCCCTGGAGCAGGTTGGCCGTCTTGGCCACCCAGTTGGCGAAGGTGGCCACCGACAGCTCGACGCGCTCTCCGGTGGCGTCGTCGTAGAAGGTGACCAGAGGGCGGGCCGGGTCCGCGGCGAGCGCGGAACGCAGCAGGTCGGCAGGGGTGCGGTCGCTGGCGTTCATGTGCGGAAGCGTACGCGGCCGGGCCGCGGCCGGCGGGCCCGGCGACAGCGGCGCACACCGGCCCGCCGGACGCGCAACCGAATGCCGGGGAGCGCGTCTCTACAGAGAACCGGGGACCGACGGAACGCCGCCCCTCCCCGCAAGGCCGCTCAGCCCCGCCGTCCGAGGGCGACCCCTGCGGCTGCATACACTGGCCAGCCGTAATACGCCCGGCCCCAGCAGGAAGCGAAGACAGTGCTGTGACAGAGGCAAAAGAAGCGATCCTCCTGGTCGGCGGCAAGGGAACCAGGCTGCGCCCCCTCACGGTGCACACGCCCAAGCCCATGGTTCCGGCGGCGGGCGTCCCCTTCCTCACGCACCAGCTGGCGCGTGCCCGGGCCGCCGGGGTCGAGCACATCGTCCTCGCCACCTCGTACCTCGCCGAGGTCTTCGAGCCGTACTTCGGGGACGGCTCCTCGCTCGGCCTGCACATCGAGTACGTCACCGAGCGCGAACCGCTCGGCACCGGCGGGGCCATCCGGAACGTCGCCCACCGCCTCGTGTCGGGCCCCGACGAACCGGTCCTCATCTTCAACGGCGACATCCTCACCGGGCTCGACATCCGGGCCCTCGTCACCTCGCACGCGGACTCCGGCGCCGACATCTCGCTCCATCTGACCCGGGTCGAGGACCCGCGCGCCTTCGGCCTCGTGCCGACCGACGACACCGGACGCGTCACCGCCTTCCTGGAGAAGCCGCAGACGCCCGAGGAGATCGTCACCGACCAGATCAACGCGGGCGCGTACATCTTCCGCCGCTCGGTCATCGACACCATCCCGGCCGGACGCCCCGTCTCCGTCGAGCGCGAGACCTTCCCGGGCCTCCTCGCCGACGGCGCCCACCTCCAGGGCATGGTCGACTCGACGTACTGGCTGGATCTCGGCACCCCGCAGGCGTTCATAAGGGGCTCCGCCGACCTGGTGCTCGGCCGCGCGCCCTCCCCGGCGGTGCCGGGCCGCTGCGGCGACAGCCTCGTCCTCCCGACCGCCGCGGTCGCTTCCGACGCCAAGCTCTCCGGCGGCACGGTCATCGGCGACGGCGCCGTGGTCGGCTCGGGCGCCCGGATCTTCGGCTCCACCGTGCTCGCGGGCGCGGTGGTGGAACCCGGCGCGGTGATCACGGACTCCCTGGTCGGCGAAGGCGCGCGGATCGGCAGCCGTACGGTGCTGGCCGGCGCGGTCGTCGGCGACGGCGCGGAGGTGGGCGCCGACAACGAGCTCCGCGAGGGCGTCCGCGTCTGGTGCGGGGCGCGCCTGCCGGACGCGTCAGTGCGGTTCTCCTCGGACGAGTGAGCGCCTAGGTGTATTGCCCTGCGAGGTTGGGGACGCGGCTGGCGGGTGGTTGGCCCTTGAGTGCGGTGTGTCCGCGGTGGTGATTGTAGGTGTGGAGCCATTGCGGGAAGGCGTCGCGTCGTTCCTGGTCTGAGCGGTAGGGCTTTGCGTAGGCCCATTCGTCGAGCAGGGTGCGGTTGAGGCGTTCGACCTTGCCGTTGGTCTGGGGACGGTAGGGCCGGGTGCGCTTGTGGGCGATGCCTGCGGCTGCCAGGGCGTCGCGCCAGGTGTGGGACTTGTAGCAGGCGCCGTTGTCGGTCAGGACGCGTTCGACGGTGATCCCCGCACTGGTGAAGTAGGCATGGGCTCGCTGCCAGAAGCCGGTCGCGGTTTCCTTCTTCTCGTTGGTGAGGATCTCGCTGTAGGCGAGACGGGAGTGGTCGTCGACGGCGGTGTGGATGAAGCTGTAGCCGGCGCCGGAGCGTGTCTTGCGGCCGGCTT